>JBBDSX010000228.1:0-18418 GCA_040904725.1 Egicoccus sp. | reverse complement strand
CGCCGGGGGCGGTGGGCGGCGAGGTGCCGCCCACCGCCGGCTGGCGGGTGCTGGTCGACCCCAACACCTGGACGCAGGACGGCACCGCCTCGCTGTCGGGCATCGCCGTCAGCGACGACGGCGCCCGGGTGGCGTTCGCCCGCTCGGACGCGGGATCGGACTGGTTGACCTGGCGCGTCGTCGAGGCCGCGTCCGGCGACCTGTACGGGGACGTCGTCCCGTGGTCGAAGTTCTCCACGGCCGCCTGGCTCCCGAGCGGGGACGCGTTCCTGTACGGCGCGTTCGATCCACCCGCCGAGGGCGAGGAGCACGCGGCCGCCAACCGCGACCAGCAGTTGCGCCTGCACGTGCTGGGCGACGACCCCGCGGGCGACCGGGTGGTGCACCAGCGCCCCGACCAGCCCGAGTGGATGTTCCATCCCGAGGTGTCCCACGACGGCCGGTGGCTGCTGCTGACCGTCTCGCACGGCACGCGGACCGAGACGCGCGTGCACGTCGCCCCGATCGACGACGACCGGATCGGAACCGTCGTGCCGGTCCTCGACGAGGGCGAGGCCGCCTACCACGCGCTGGGCGTGCTCGGTGACCGCCTGCTGCTGAGCACCGACCGGGACGCACCACTCGGCCGCGTGGTCGCGGTCGACCTCGACGGCGTTCGCAGCGGTGACGTCGGCGACACGCCCGATCTCGTCGAGGTGATCGCCGAGGGCACCGAACGTCTCGAGGGCGCCCACCTCGTCGGCGGCGCCGGCGACGGCGATCCGGCCTGGTTGGTCTGTCGGCGCCTGCGACACGCGACCGCGCGCGTCGCCGTCCACGACGGGCGTACCGGCGAGCACCTCCACGACGCCGGGATGCCGGCGCCCGGCACGGTGATGGACCTCGCCGGCGGCCGCACGCGCACCGGCGTGGCGTTCACCTTCGAGACCTTCGATGCACCGGCACGGGTGCTGCACCACGACCTGACGACCGGCGCCACACAGGAGGTCGGCGAACCGGTCGGCACGCCGTCGACACGGCACGCCGTACCGATCCTGACCGAGCAACTGCAGGTGATGCACGACGGCGTCGCCGTACCCCTCTTCCTCGTGCACCGCGAGGACGTCACCCCGACCGGCGCCGCCCCGACGGTGCTGTGGGGCTATGGCGGGTTCGACATCCCCGTCACGCCGATGCACCGGCCGGGCTGGCGGGCGTGGATCGAGGCCGGCGGCGTGCTGGCTGTCGCCTGCCTGCGCGGCGGTGGCGAGTACGGGCGGACGTGGCACGACGACGGCCGGCTCGCGAACAAGCAGCACGTCTTCGACGACGCGCTGGCGTGCGCCGCCTGGCTCACCGGCCGCCGGCGCGACGAGGTCGCCGCGGTCGCCCTGACCGAGGACACCGACCCGGCTGCGGTCTGGACCGCGCCGGGCCACCTCGGCATCGAGGGGCGCTCCAACGGCGGCCTGCTGGTCGGCGCCTGCCTGACCCAGGAACCCGAGGCGTTCGGCAGTGCCGTTCCCGAGGTCGGGGTCCTCGACCTGACCCGCTTCCACAAGTTCACGATCGGGTGGGCCTGGGTCTCCGACTACGGCGATCCCGACGACCCCGACGATCTCGCGGTCGTGCTGCGCTACTCGCCGTACCACAGCATCCAACCGGGCCGGTCCTACCCGCCGACGCTGATCACCACCGGTGACACCGACGACCGCGTGGTGCCGCTGCACTCGTACAAGTTCGCCGCGGCGTTGCAGCACGCGCACGGCGGCGAGGCGCCGATCCTGCTGCGGGTGGACACCTCGGCCGGGCACGGCGCGGGCAAGCCGGTCGGCAAGTTGCTCGACGAACGCGCCGACGTGCTGGCGTTCCACGCCCACCACCTCGGCCTCGAACTGAAGGGCTGACAGCTCCCGGCTGGCAACGAGAAGGACCCCGCCGTCGGCGGGGTCCTCTTGCTCGTGCGCTGCCCGAAGGTCAGCTGGTCATCCAGTCGGGCTTGCCGCCCTTGGTGGCCCAGAAGATCTCGGCGATCTCGTCGATCTTGGCGAGCAGGTCGGCGCCGGCCTGCGGGTCCATGGTCTTCTTCGCGTCACCCGCCGCCTTGGTGGCCTCCCAGAACAGCGTGTGGAGCTGGGGGTACTCCTCGACGTGGTTGGGCTTGAAGTAGTCGGTCCACAGCACCCACAGGTGGTGCTTGACCAGGTCCGCGCGCTCTTCCTTGATGATCACGCAGCGCTGGCGGAAGGTCTCGTCGTCGGAGTCCTGGTACTTCTTGGCGATCTCGTGGACGGACTCGGCCTCGATGCGGGCCTGCGCCGGGTTGTACACGCCGCACATCAGGTCGCAGTGGGCGTCGACGGTCTGCAGGTCGCGGAAGGGATTGATGGCGTGGAGCAGCGTCGTCAGCATGTGCGAGCTCCTTCTGGTTGTCGCTGGTGGTTTGACGAGCCGGTCCCACGAGCGTAGTCATGCGCTCCACGCACCTGCTCCGCCGACGGCGACGTATGGACGAGGCTGGATGGCCGCGTACGGCCCAGGAGACACTGCATTGCGAAGGACTCGCAACAAGCCCCGGCGGACCTGGTCCGTCCTGGCGGTGGTGGCGGCCGCCTGGCTCGGCGCCCTCGGCGTCAACCGGAGTCTGGTCGCCGTGCAGGGCCACTCGATGCTGCCCACGCTGTGGCCCGGCGACCGGGTGTTGACCGTGCCGGCACTCACCGCGCCACGCGCCGGCCACCTCGTCGTGGTCCGCGACCCGGCCGAGCGGACCCACCTCGTCGTCAAACGCGTGCATGCCGTGGACGCCGAAGGCGTCGACGTCCGCGGTGACAACCCGGCCGCGTCGACCGACAGCCGCACCTGGGGGCCGCTGCCGACCACGTCCGTGCGTCGGCGCGTCGTGCGACGCTGGCCGGACCTGCGCACGCAGCTGTAGCCGGACCAGGCTGGCCGCGTCAGTGGCGACGTCCGACGACCAGGATCTCGGGATCGTCGAGACCGACCTCGCCCGCAGCGCGTCGGCCATAGGCCCCCGGCTCGACGCCGTGGACCCGCTCGACCACCAGCCCGGCATCGGCGAACAGTCGTGCCGCGTCACGCACCGTGTAACTGGCCGTCCACAGCGAGAACGTCGACCTGGTGTGGTCGGGGCCCCGGACCTCGGCGCGGTGGTGATGGACGAGGTGGACGGGGTCGAAGGCGTCTCCGGGCGCGAGGTGGCGCGCGGCGAACAGCGCCGAGAAGAAGGTGCACACCACCACCCCACCCGCGCGGACGGCGGCCGCGAGGTCGCGCACCACGTCGGGATCGGAGACGGACGAGGTGCCGAGCGCCCCCTGGCACAGCGACCAGGCGACGTCGTAGCCGCCCATGCGGTCGCCGAGCACCGTCGCGAGCCGGCGGGCGTCGCCGACCAGCCACTCGACGTCCGTTCCGCCCTCGGACGCTCGTGCCGCATCGATCAGCGCGGGTGAGACGTCGACACCCGCGCCGACCACGCCGCGTCCCGCGAGGGCCCGCAGGTGGCGACCGTCGCCGCAGCCGACGTCGAGCAGGCGTGTTCCGGCCGACAAGCCGGCGAGCTCCCACAGCGCCCCCGCCTCCTCCGCGGTGCCGGCGGCGAACGCGTTGCGGCGGTACTCGGCGCCCTGGAACTCACCGATCGGCAGGTAGAAGGCCGGATCCTCGGTGGTCGGCGGCGCGGGCACCTCGGCGGGACGGTCGCGTTCGTCGCGCCAACTCGGCGGCAGCGACGGGTTCACGCCTCGTCGTCCGGAGCGTCGTCGTCCGGGACGTCGTCCTCGGCTCCGGCCCGCGCGACCCACCAGGTGTCGAGCACCGCGTAGGCCTCCTGCTCGGTCATCGGGCCGCGCTCGAGGCGTTCCTCGAGCAGCATCGCCCAGGCCTCGCCGACGACCGGGCCGGGCCGGACGCCGAGGTGGCGCATGATCTGGTTGCCGTCGATCGGCGGGCGCATCGCGTCGAGCGCTTCCTGCCCGCGCAGGACGAGGATGCGCTCCTCGAGGTCGTCGACGCGCCGCTGGATCCGCGACGCCTTCTTCGGGTTGCCGGTGGTGACGTCGGCCCGGGTGAGGGCGTTGAGGCGTTCGAGCAGATCGCCCGCGTCGCGCACGTACCGGCGCACCGCCGCGTCCGTCCACCCCATCTTGTAGGTGTGGAAGCGCAGATGCATGCGCACGAGTTCGCTGACCGCCTTGGTGGTGTCCTTGTCGAACTTCAGCTCGCGCATGCGGTGACGGGTCATGCGAGCCCCGACCACGTCGTGGTGGTGGAACGTCACCGTGCCGTCGCCGTGGAATTCCTTGGTGTCCGGCTTGCCGATGTCGTGCAGCAGGGCCGCGAACCGCAGGACGAAGTCGGGCCCGCCCGTCTCGAGCGCCATCGCGTTCTCGACGACCGCGAGCGTGTGGGCGTAGACATCCTTGTGGCGGTGCATCGGGTCCTGGCACGCCTCGAGCAATTCGAGTTCGGGCAGCACGTGCCTGGCCAGCCCCGTGCGCACCAGCAGTTCGACCCCGGCCCGTGGCGAGACGCCGGTCATCAGCTTGACCAGCTCGTCGCGGACCCGTTCGGCCGAGACGGTGGCGAGCTGCTCGGCCATGCGGGTGGCCGCGTCGACGGCCTCGGTCGTGGCGTCGGCGTCGAGGGCGGCCGCGAACCGCGCCAGGCGGACCATGCGCAGCGGGTCGTCACCGAACGAGGTCGCCGGATCGATCGGGGTGCGCAGCAGCTTGCGCTGCAGGTCGCCCAGGCCCCCGTGCGGGTCGACGAACGCGAAGTCGGGGACACGCACGGCCATGGCGTTGACGGTGAGGTCACGTCGGGACAGGTCGGCCTCGATGGTGTCGCCGAAGCGCACCTCGGGGTGGCGGGAGCCCGGCGTGTACTGGTCGCTGCGGTAGGTGGTGATCTCGATCTTGCGGGTGGGCCGTCCATCCTGCTCGCGCTGACAGGACACGGTGCCGAACTCCGCGCCGGTCAACCACACTGCCGTCGCCCAGGACCGCACGATCTGCTCGGTCTCGTCGGGCCGGGCCGAGGTCGCGAAGTCGAGGTCGACCTCCTCGAGCACCGCCGCGTCACCGCCGGCCAGCAGCGTGTCGCGGACGGTCCCGCCGACCAGGTGCAGTTCGTGGCCGGCGGCCGCGAACGCGTCGCCCAGTTCGCGGGCCTCGGGGTACACGTCGACCAGGCGGCCCAACTGGACCGCCTGCTCGGGCGTCAGATCGTCGGGCACGGGAGGAGGGCTCGGAGGTCGGCGACGCAGGGATGTCGCAGGCTAACGGGCCGTCAGGCCGCCCAACGGCGACGTACCCAGCCGCTGCCGGTCTCGACCCGTTCGGCCTCGCGCTGGTCGAGAATCAGGCGGGCCGCGTGGTCGACCGTGGCGTAGTTCCAGATCCAACTCGCGAGCACGCCGAACCGGTTCTTGAACCCGACCAGTTGCAGCAGGTGCAGCGTCAACCAGGCGAGCCACCCAAGGGCACCGCGCAGCCGGATGTGACCTGGCAATTCGGCCACTGCGGCAGCCCGGCCGATCGTGGCCATCGAGCCCTTGTCGCGGTAGCGGAACCCCTGCGACGGCGGCCCCTCCAGGATCGTGCGGGCGACGTGGTCGGCCTGCTGCATCGCCACCGGGGCGACCTGGGGCAACGTGCCGCCGCCCTCGAGGGGGAACCCGGCGACATCACCGATCGCGTACACGTCACCGCAGCCGACGACCCGCAGGTGTTCGTCGACCGCGACCCGCCGGCCCGTGGTCAGTGGCGCACCGAGCACCGCGGCCAACGGAGACGCGGCGACCCCGGCGGCCCACACCAGGGTCTGCGTCGCGACGATCTCACCGTCGGTGAGTTCGACGTGATCGGCCGCGGCGCGGGCCACACCGACGCCGAGGCGGACCTCGACCCCGCGACGCTCGAGTTGCTCACGGGCGTGCTCGCCCGAGGCCACCGAGAACGTGCCGAGCAGACGGTCGCGCGGCTCGACCAGCACGATGCGGACCGTCGACAGGTCGAGGTCGGGATGGTCGCGCCGGACTACGAGATCGACCAGTTCGGCCAGCGCTCCCGCCAACTCGACGCCCGTCGGCCCGCCGCCCGCCACGAGGAAGGTGAGACCGGGCGTGCTGGGCCCCGAGGTGGCTCGGGCGGCGGATGCGGCCTCGAAGCGGCGCAGGACGGCGTTGCGCAGCGTCGTGGCGTCGGCCAGGGTCTTGAGCCCGTAGGCGTGCTCGGCGACCCCGGGCACGCCGAAGTCGTCGGCGATCGCACCGACCGCCAGCACGAGTCGGTCGTAGGCGAGCCATCCCCCATCGGCGAGGTGCACGGTGCGACGGAACGGGTCCACGTCGACGACCTCGCCCATGCGCAGGTCGACGCCGCGGCGGCGCAGGACCGCGCGTAGCGAGATGCCGATGTCCTGCGGCTGCAGCCCGGCGGTGGCCACCTGGTAGAGCAGCGGCTGAAACGTGTGGTGGTTGTGGCGGTCGACGAGCGTGACCCGGACGCTGCTCCGCCGGGCCGCGCGGGTCGACAGCGCCCGCGCCAGCCGCAGCCCGCCGAAGCCGCCGCCGATGACGACGACGTGCTCGTCTGGTGCTGGGACCGAACCCCGGGTGCGCCGCATGACCTTCGCCTCTGACTTCGTGAAAAGATTCACATTCTTCTTGTGAAAGGTTTCACGAGCACCTCCGATTGTCAAGGCCCGCGCCACGCGACGCGAGTACCGTGCGAGACCCCCGCGCCCGCCCGGAGACGCCCGTGTCGCAGTCCGACGTCCCGCCCGACGACGTCACGCCGTCCGCCGATCCGCCACCACCACCACCACCACCGCCGGCCGCGGCCCCGGGGCCACCACCGGCGGACCCCGCGGCGCCGCCGCCCGAACGCGAACCCGCCGCGCCCGAACCCGCACCGAAGCCCACGATGGACGACCGCGAGCGCACGCTCGATCCGCGCCTCGTGCCGGTCTGGCGGATCGGTCTCGCGCTGACCCTGGTCGTCCCGCTCCTCGTACCGGCGATCGCCGGGCCCATCGTGCTCGGCTGGTGGGGCCTGACGATCACCGTCGCGATGGCGGCGCTGGGCATCGTCTGGGTCCTGCGCTGGCCACCGGCGAGATACCGGCGCTGGAAGTGGCGCCTGGGGCCCCTGGCACTGGAGTTGCACCACGGCGTGATCATCCTGCGCCAGCAGGCGGTGCCCTACTTCCGCATCCAGCAGATCGACGTCACGCAGGGGCCGATCGACCGCATGCTCGGACTCGCGACCCTGCAGGTCACGACGGCGTCGGCATCGGGCAGCGCCTCACTCCCCGGGCTCCCCGCGGACGACGCTCCGGCCATCCGTATCGAGCTGCTCGCGCGTGCGGCGGTCGCGGTCGGCGAGCACGAGGGCGAGTTGCGCGATGCCGTCTGAGCCCGAGGCGACGCCGGGCGGCCACACCGCGGGATCCGGGCGCTGGCGCGAGCCACGCCGCCTGCATCCGGCGTCCGTGCTGCTCGGGATCCCGATCCGTCAACTCGTCCAGGCCGTGGCCTTCCCGGTCGTCGCCACCCTCGGCGCGGGACGCCTGTTCAGCGTGGCGGTCCTGGGCACGCTGGCCGTGCTCGGCCTGGGGTTCCGGGTGCTGGCCTGGCAGCGACACACGTTCTCGTTCGACGGCGAGGTGCTGCGGGTCGAGGAGGGCGTGCTCAGCCGTAGCGCCCGTTCGCTCGACGTCGCCCGCGTGCAGCAGGTCGAGATCGACCGGGGACCGGTGCAGCGGATGCTCGGCCTCGCGGCGTTGCGCGTGGAGACCGCCGGGAGTTCGTCGGAGGTCGAGGTCGACCTTCGCGTCATCGAGTTCGACGAGGCGGTCGCCCTGCGCGACGCGGTTCGCGAGGGCAAGGCCCGCAAGGTCTCGGGCGCCGCGACAGCCGCACAGGAGCCGGCTGGCCTCGATGCGTCCGAGGGTTCCGAGCCCGAGGTACTGCTGGCCGTGCCATTGCGCGACGTGGTCGTGGCGGCGGTGACGGGCGCGCGACTGCTGTTCTTCCCCGCGGTGATCGCCGGTGGTCTGCAGTTCGTGGGCGAGATGTCGGGCCAGTTCACCGACGACCTGATCGAACGCGCCGAGGACGTGGTGATCGGGGGCGCCGACGCCATGCCGGGCGGGGCGGGGGTGACCCTGTGGCGAGGGATCCTGCTCGGCCTCGGGGTGATCGTCCTCGCGATCGTGGCCGCCATCGTGGTCGGCATCCTGCAGGACGCGAACTTCCGGATCACGCGCGTCGGCGACGACCTGCACGTCTCCCGCGGCCTGCTGTCCACGCGAGAATCCGTTGTCCCCCTGCGCCGCGTGCAGCTGGTGGAGATCCGGCGGAACTGGCTGCGGCGCCTGCTCGGCTACGCCACGGTGCGGCTCGACTCGGCGGGTGGCTCGGGTGACGGTGACCGACGGGTCACCGTGCCACTGCTCGCGGACGCGGCAGTCGACGACCTCGTGGCGGCGACGCTGCCCGGCGTCGACGGCGTGCCGGCGCTGCGCTCGCATCCCCGCGCGGCACTGCGCCGTGCCGTGGTCCGGTGGGCCGGCCCGTGGCTGACGCTCGCGGTGCTCGTGGCGCTCACCCGATGGATCGTGGCGGCATGGTTCGACCTGCCGCTGTGGATTCCGTTGGCGATCCTCGCCCTGGTGCCGGTCGCCGGTTTGCTCGGCGCCGTCGAGTACCGCAACCTCGCCCACGCCCTGACCGAGCGGGTGGTCGTGTCACGCCGCGGCGCACTGTCGATCAGGACCGGCCTCGCGCCGGTCGTGAAGGTGCAGGCCGCCAGCCGCGAGGCGAACCCGTTCCAGCGCCGTCTCGACCTGGTGACCGTGGCCGCGCACGTGGCCGGGCCCGGCGGCGACCTGGTGGTGCTCGACGCCGGTGCGGACGACGGCGCCGACCTGCACGCGGCACTGGTCGTCCACGCGGCCGACCCGTATCCGGTCGCCTCAGCCGGCAGCCAGCCCGAGCCCGCGTAGCGCCACGCGGAAGTCGTGCGGGTTGGTCGCCGTGGCGAGCGCATCGCGCAGGCCGACCTCGCCGTCGCCGAACAGTTGCAACAGGTGCTGGTCGAAGGTCTGCATGCCGTAGTAGGCGCCCTCGGCGATCGCCTCCTCGAGCCGCGGCAGTTGGGCCGGGTCGACGACGAACTCGAAGATCCGCGACGTCATCACCATGACCTCGACGACCGCGCTGCGGCCGCTGCCGCTGGCGCGGGGGACCAGGCGCTGGCACACGATGCCCTTGAGCGAGTTTGCCAGCGACTGGCGCGCCTGGTGCTGCTGCTCCTTCGGGAACAGGTCGACGACCCGGTTGATGGTCTCGCGGGCGTCGGTGGTGTGCAGCGTCGAGATGACCAGGTGCCCGGTCTCGGCGGCCTGGAGCGCGGCCGTGACCGTCTCGAGGTCGCGCATCTCGCCGATGAAGATCACGTCGGGGTCCTGGCGTGACACCGCCTTCATGCCCGTCACGAAGTCGGTCGTGTCCACGCCGATCTCGCGCTGGTCGATGATCGCGAGGTTGTCGGGGTGCACGACCTCGATCGGGTCCTCGAGCGTCACCACGTGACAGCGGCGGGTGGCATTGATGTGGCCGAGCATCGCGGCGGTCGTGGTCGTCTTGCCCGAACCGGTCGGACCGGTCACGAGCACGAGGCCACGCTGCTCCTCGGCGAGTTTGCGGACGGCGGCGGGCAACCCGAGGCCGGCGAAGTCCTGTGAACCGGGCAGCACACGTCGGCACACCAGCCCGACGGCACCACGCTGGCGGAAGGCATTGACGCGGAAGCGACCGAGCCCGGAGATCGCGTAGGCGAAGTCGGCCTCCCGGTCGCGCTCGAACACGTCGCGCACCCGGGCGTCCATCATGTGCCCGGCCATCTGCAACGTGTCGTCGGCGGTCAGGGGCGCCAACTGGTGGACGGGGTGCAGGTCACCGTCGACGCGGATGTAGGCGGGTCCTCCGGCCTTCAAGTGCAGGTCGGAGCCGCTGGCCTCGACCAGCAGGCGCAGGTAGTCGTCGACGCTGGACACGAAAGACCTCGGGCAGACAGCAGCGGCGGGCGGTCGCACGCCTGCTTCGTAGGTCGACCGTTCACCCGGCCGGCTTGAGCGGTCCTACAACTCGATCATCAGCGTGACCGGCCCGTCGTTGACCAGGCCGACCTGCATGGCGGTGCGGAAGCGGCCGGTCGCCACCTCGGCACCCGACCCGCGCAGCCGGGCGACGACCGCGTCGACCAGCGGCTCGGCCCGCGCGGGCGCCGCGGCAGCCACGAACGAGGGTCGTCGCCCCTTGCGGGCGTCGCCGTAGAGCGTGAACTGGCTCACCACGAGCAACGCGGCGCCCGTGTCGGCGGCGCTGCGGTTCATCGCGCCGTCGTCGTCGGGGAAGATGCGCAGGTGCCACAGCTTGTCGGCCATGCGCTGCGCAACCGCGAGGTCGTCGTCGTGCGTCGCACCGACGAGGACGAGCAGCCCGGCCCCGATGCGGCCGACCTCCTCGGCAGGGCCGCCACGTTCGTCACTGCCTCCGTGTCCCACCATGCCGGGCGCGGAGGTGACCCACGCCTCGGTGACCCGCTGTACGAGTGCTCGCATGTGGCTACCCTCGATCCATGCCCAGGTATCCGACGCGACGCGCCACGTCGGCTGGTGGCGTGGTCTGCGACGACCGGCCGGATGGCCGGCGTTGGGTCCTGCTCATCGCCCGACGCAATGCCGCCGGCAAGCCGCAGTGGACGCTACCCAAGGGTGGCATCGAGGACGGCGAGACCGACGAGGAAGCCGCCCTCCGCGAGGTCCGCGAGGAGACCGGTCACGGCGCCATCATCGGGCCGCTGCTCGGCACCATCGACTACTGGTTCGTGTGGCGCCCCGACCAGGTCCGCTACCACAAGTTCGTCCACTACTTCTTCATGTGGTGGGACGGTCAGGCCGCCGGGCCGCGCGACGACGAGGCCGAGCACGTCGAGTGGGTACCCGCCGACATCGCCGTGGTCCGTCTCGCCCACCGCAACGAGCGCAAGCTGGTCGAAAAGGCGGCGACCACCACGCCAGAGCTCGTGCAGCCCGTTCGCGCGTTCGACCTCGGGGCCGACCGGTGACCACGACGGTCCACGGCCGTGGCGGCCGGGCCCCACGCCGCTACCTGGCACTGCTCGTGCTCGGCCTGCTGGTGATCGCAGTGACGCCCGTGGCCGCCCAGACCGACGACGACACCACGACCACGGCGGGTTCCCTGCGCCTGGTGGTCTCGCAGCTCGAGGGCGTCCTCGGCCCCGGCACCGCCGAGGTGAACACGGCCGATCTCGATCCGCGGATGGATTCGCTGGCGGTCGAGGAGTTGTCGTTGCGGGTCCTGGTCGAGAACGTCGCCCGCACGCCGTTGCAGGGGCTGCGACTGGTCATCGAACTACACCCGGCCGTCACCTCGCGCGGGCAGTTGCAGCAGGCCCTCGACGAAGGTGCACCGACCGAGCCGGCCCAGGTGCTCCACGACGACCTGATCCACGACGGCCACGCGCTCGGTTCCGGCACGGTCGCCGGCATCTCGGCGAGTTTCCCGCCCGACGAGGTCGCCTGGGACGGCTCGGGCGTCTATCCGCTCACGGTGGCCGTCCTGCGCGGTACCGACGTGGTCGCGCAGGCCGACACGGCCGTCGTCTGGCTGGACCGACTGGTGAGCGAACCGTTGCTGACCAGCATGGTCTGGCCCATCGACGACCGGCCATGGCGCGGGGCAACGGGCAGCTATCCCCATGCCGTCGACCAGCCAGTGACCCCGGGTGGGCGGCTCGACGTCCTGCTGCGCACGCTCGAACGCAATGCCGACGCCCCCGTGGTGCTGGCCCCGTCGGTGCACCTGCTCGAGGACCTCGCCGACCGCGCCGACGGGTTCACCTCGGTGGCGCGCAACCCCGACGGATCGGCCGACACCGTGCTCGTCGACGCCGAGGACCCACCGGCCGAGTTGGCCCGGCGGACCCTGCAGCGGCTGCGCGGCGTCGCGGGCGGACTGCCGTTCTCCCCCATCACCGGCACCTACGCCGACGCCGACCTCGGCTCCCTGGTCCAGCACGGCGGCGCGCTTGACGACCTCGCCGCCGAGGCCGCGGTCGAGGGCCGGCGTCGCATGCCCCGGTTGCTCGAACGCGCGCCGGACGCCGCCTATCTGGCGGGCGGCCTGCTGACGCCCGAGGTGCTCGACCTGGTGTCGGGCGACGTGGTGCTGCTGCCGGCCGCTGCCGTCGAGCAGACCCGCGCCACGAGCACCACCGCGTTGCACCCGCTGCGCTCGTCGTCGGGGCGGCTGCTCACGGGCGTGGTCGCCGACCGCCGGCTGACGACCTCACTCGGCGCACCACCGTCCGAATCGGGTCCCGTGGTCGACGCGCAACGGATCGTCGCCGAGACGGCCCAGGCCTACTTCCAGGGTGCCGGGACCGCGCCGCGCAGCCTGCTGCTGCTCCCGCCCGACACCTGGGCTCCCGGCGCCGAACTCGCCGAGCGACTGCTCCGCCAACTCGAGTCCGCGCCCTGGCTCGTCCTGACCACACCGAGCAACCAGGCGACGCTCGGCCGCCTCAGCGATCAGCCGCTGCAACTGCTCACCTTGCCGACGCCGGTCCTCGACGCCGGCTTCGCCACCGCGCTCGAGCAGGCCACGGTCGAACTGGGCGCGGTCGGCAGCGCCCTGCCCGAGGACGCGACGACCATCGGCGGTCGCCGCCCCGACGAACTGCGCGACACCCTGCTGCGGGCCACCTCGCGCTGGTACCACGACGGCGCGCGCGGCGAGGCCGAGGCCCTGGTCCGCGACGTCCATCGCACGGTCGAGGAGACCTTCGGCGAGGTCGTCGTGGCCAGCGGTTCGCGGGTGACGCTGACCTCCGACACCGGCGAGATCCCGGTCACCCTGCAGCGCACCCGGGGTGGCCCCATCGCCGTCCGTATCGAGGTCGCCTCGCAGGGACGCCTCGTGTGGCCGGACGGACAACGTTCCGAGACGATCGTGTTGGAGGAAGGTGCCGCGCAGACGGTGTCGTTCTCGACCGAGGCACTATCGACCGGGACGATTCCCGTCGCCGTCCGCGTCACGGACCCGAGCGGCACCCACACGCTCGAGCGCACCACCCTGTCCGTGCGCTCGGCCGCGATCTCGGGCCCGGCATTGGCCGCCACCGGCGCGGCCGTGCTGTTGCTGCTGCTGGCCGGCGCGCTGCGACGGCGGCGACCACCACGTCCCCGGCTCGAGGTGGTCGATCCGCCAACGCCCGCTGCCCGCTCCTGATGGGCGGTCAACGCACGAGACGGACTGTCTGGACCGGGCCCGGCGGGGCACCATGGATCGGCGCGGCATCCTGCGGCACGAGACGCGTACAGTTCGCGGCCGGCATCCGATGCCGCCTTGCGCCGAACGAGACCGGGACGCGCCTGCGGAGGGCGCGGAAGAGGGGTGTGTGGCAGAGCAACGTCCGGAGCGCGCCAAAGCGGTGCCGCTCGACGACCCGGACGCGCCCACGGTGACGGGGGCCGCGTCCTTCGATGACGTGCCCGCTCCCACGTCGCCGCCCGAGGGCGAGCACCGACCGTGGCCCGACCGCTCGCACGTCGGCGGTCGCTACCACCTCGAGGAACCGATCGCGTCCGGGGGCGCCGCGATCGTCTGGCGCGCCTTCGACGAGAATTTGTCCCGATCGGTGGCGGTCAAGCTGCTCCATCCCCATCACGCCACCGACCCGACCGTGGTCGAGCGCTTCGAACGCGAGTCCCGCGCGGCCGCGCAACTCAACCACCCCAACGCGGTGCGGATCTACGACACGGGCCGCGAGGACGAACTCGTCTATCTCGTCATGGAGCACGTCGACGGACCGAGTCTGCGCGAGGTACTGCGCGACCGTCGTCGCCTCGAGCCGATGGTCGTCGCGGCCATCGGTGAACAGGTCGCCGCCGCGCTCGGCGAGGCCCACGCCCACGGACTCGTCCACCGCGACGTGAAGCCCGCCAACATCCTGCTCGCCTCGGACGGCACGGTGAAGGTGACCGACTTCGGCATCGCGAAGGCGCTGTCGGGAGCGGACGCCACCCTGACCAGTCCGGGCACCGTGGTCGGCACCGCCGCCTACGTCGCGCCGGAGCAACTCGAGGACGCCAACGTCGACGCGCGGGCCGACATCTACGCCCTCGGCGTCGTGCTGTACGAGTGCCTGACCGGTCGACCCGCCTTCAGCGGGGACACGCCAACGGCGACCGCCGCCATGCGGCTGAGCTACGAGCTCATGCCGCCACGCCAGGTCCGACCCGACATCCCCCGCCTGCTCGACGACGTCGTGGTCCGCGCCACGCGGCGCAACCGCGACGAGCGGTTCGAGGACGGCACGGCCATGGCCGCGGTGCTCGGCGAGCTCGTCACCGTGAAGCCGAGCGAGCTGACCGCGCGACTGGTGACCCGGCCCGGCGACGGCGGTCGCGGCGAGGTTCCCCTCGACGAGACCCGCATGTCCGGGCCGTTGCCCGCGACGCGACGTGAATACACCACCCGCCTCGCCACCGCCATCGTGGCCACGGCCGTCGTGACGCTCGCGACGGTTTTCGCCGTGCTGGCCATGCGCGACACCGCCCCGCCGGCCACGTCGGCCATGCAGTGGCGGCCCGACGGCGCCGTGGTGTTCGACCCCAGTGCCCCCGCTCTCGGCGATCACGCGGGTGAGGCGTCCCGAGCCGTCGACGGCGACCTGCAGACCGCGTGGCGCACCAATACCTACGGCACCGCGAGCTTCGAGGGCACCAAGGACGGCGTCGGCCTCGTGATCGACCTCGGTGAGCCGCTCGAGGTTCGCAACGTCATCGTGCAGTTGGTCCGCGGTGGCGTCGACGTCGAGCTCTACACCGCCGACACCCTGCCCGATGCCACCGAGGGTCTCGAGGGCTGGGGCGACTTCCGCGCGGCCCAGAACGGCATCCGCGCATCGCAGGAGTTCCACCTCGCCCCGACCACCAGCCGGTACTGGCTGCTGTGGATCACCGGCCTGTCTCCCAACGCCAGCGGGCAGTACGCCGCCGAGGTCGCCGAGGTCCAGTTGCGTGGACCGTCATGACCCGATGAGTGCCGTCACCGACGCCCCTGACAGCGACGAGGCCGTCCTCGCCCGCTTCACCGACGCGTCGCTGTCCACCGGTGAGCGCGAGACCGCGTTCCACGAACTGGTCCATCGCTACCAGCGCCGCGTGTTCGCCATCTGCGTGCGGGTCCTCGGATCGCCCAGTGACGCCGAGGACGCCGTCCAGGAGACCTTCGTCCGGCTCGCACGCGGGGCGGCGAGCTTCCGGGGCGACGCCAAGCTGTCCACCTGGCTCTACCGCGTCGCCCGCAACGTGTGCACCGACCACGTCCGCTACGACGCCCGCCGGCCGTCCACTCCCGTCGAGGACATCGCGGCCGTCGGTACCGAGCCGGTCGCGGACGACGTCATCGGCGCCCGCGAGACCGCGATGACGGTCGAGGCCGCACTGGCGCAACTCGACGAGCAGTCGCGGATGCTGCTGCTCCTCGTGGCCGTCGAGGGCCTGTCGTACGCCGAGGCGGCCGCCTCGGTCGACCTGCCGGTCGGCACCGTCAAGAGTCGCGTGTCGCGGGCCCGGGTCCGCCTCGGCGAACTGCTCGCCGACCAGCTCGAGGCGGATGCCCCCGCGTCCCGGTCCGGGAACCGTGACGCGCCCGACCAGCGTCCCTCGCCCGCCGACCTGCAGACGCGCGGTCCACCCGACGGACACTGACGCAACCATCGCCGGCGGACGGACGTCCTACCGGCGCTGCAACCAGACGAATCCGACACCCCCTGGTGTGAGAGGAACGACGAACACCGTGGACGCCGCCGAGCGCATCGCCGACTACCTGTCGGACGACCTCGCCCCGGACGAGCGCGAGGCCTTCGAGGCCGAGCTCGCCCGGGACGCCGCGCTGCGCGCCCAACTCGATGCGGTCCGACGCGGCGATGTCGCGCTCGCCTCGATCGCACCGACGGCACTGCCCGACGGGTTCGCCGAGCGCCTGCGCGCGTCCCTCGATGCGGAACTGGCCGAGGTGCTCGCACCCACCCCGACCGAGGAACGGGATCCGCGGGTCGCCGCCCAGGCCGAGCTCGGACAGCGCGACGACCTGGCCGCCCGCCGAGCTGCCCGGGCCGTGCCCCGCTGGGTCGGTGGCCTGGCCGGTGCCGCGGCCGCGGCCCTGGTGGTCGTGGCCGGCATCGCCGGGCTGAACGGGCTCGGGTCCGGAGCCGACCAGGAGGCCCCGGAGTCCGCCACCGGCGAGGCGTTCGACGCCGACGGGGGCTCCATGGAGATCCAGGAGGCACCGGCCGAGGAGTCGCTCGAGGCCGAGACCGAGGGCACCGAGGAGGTCGAGGAGGAGGCCGCCGAAGACGATGCTGGCGAGTCGGCGGACACGATGGGCGACGAAGGTGCCGCAGCGGCCATGGGACGGTTCGCGCCCCCGGTGCTGGTCGCCCAGGGACGCTCGCTCGACGACGAGCAACTCGACGACGTCCTGATGACGCCCGACCTCGCCGACCTCGCCGCGCAGCGCCTGTCGACGTCCGAGGGCGAAACCCTGGCGGCCGAGTTCGCCGACCGTTGGCAGGCCACGGCCGCCGACGGCACGGGGACGGCCGTCCGGTATGCCGGGAACCCCACCGACGCCGACCGCGAAGCCGTCGCCGAGTGCCTGACCTCCGCCGACGACGCCGGACGCCGGACCGGCATCCCGGCCTACGCCGAGATCGCCGACTACGAGGGCATCCCCGCGGTCGTGCTCGGCCTCGTGACGCTCGACCCGTCCTCGGACACCTGGTCCGTGCCGGAGGTGCAGGTCCTCGACCGGACCACCTGCGACCTGCTGGCCGCCCGGCCCTGACCGTCCTGAGGTCGGGAATGCCGCCCGCGCGGGTGCCGTTTAGGCTCCCGGTGCGTTGACTTCCCCGACGCACGGCGATCCGCCCACGATCACAGGTGCTGCCCGTATGTCCGTCACCGACCGCCCCGCTCCCGACTCCCGCATCCACGACGTCATCATCATCGGTTCCGGCCCGGCCGGCCTCACGGCCGCGCTCTACACCGCCCGAGCGGCGCTCGAGCCGCTGCTGATCGAAGGGGTCGTCGATGGTGGCCCGACCGGCGGCCAGTTGACGTTGACGACCGACGTCGAGAACTACCCCGGGTTCCCCGACGGGATCATGGGGCCGGAACTGGTCATGAACATGCGGGCCCAGGCCGAGCGATTCGGGACCCAGTTCGTCACCGAAGACGTGACGGCCGTCGACCTGTCCGGCCCGGTCAAGACGCTGACGACCTCGTCGGGCCTGACCATCTCGACCCGCTCGCTCATCATCGCCACGGGCGCCAAGCCGCGCCGTCTCGACGTCCCGGGCGAGACCGAACTGTGGGGCTCGGGCGTGTCCGCCTGCGCCACCTGCGACGGCTTCTTCTTCAAGGACAAGCACGTCGTGATCGTCGGCGGCGGTGACTCGGCGATGGAGGAGGCGATGTTCCTGACCAAGTTCGCCTCCAAGGTGTCGGTCATCCACCGTCGCGGCGAACTCCGCGCGTCGAAGATCATGCAGGAGCGGGCGTTCAAGAACGACAAGATCGAGTTCGTCTGGAACGCCGAGGTGGCCGAGGTCCACGGCGTCGACGGGGCCGTGTCCTCGCTGCTGCTGCGCGACACGGTGTCCGACGAGACGCGCGACTTCGCCTGCGAGGGGCTGTTCCTCGCCATCGGCCACATCCCCAACACCTGGCTGTTCGACGGGGTGCTCGACCGCGACGAGGAGGGTTACCTGCTCGTCGACCAACCCTCCACCGCGACCAACCTGCCCGGCGTGTACGCCTGCGGCGACGTGATGGACCAGGTCTACCGCCAAGCCATCACGGCGGCCGGCACCGGCTGCCGGGCCGCGATCGACGCCGAACGATTCCTCGCCGAGCACACCGGTGCCCACCCCGAGGACCCGCGCTGAGGCGACGGAATAGCCGGGCAACCACCCACGTTGCCCCCCGCGACACACCTCCCCCGATCCACCGACAGACAAGGAACGACAGATGGGCGCGACCCCCGTCACCGATGGCGAGTGGAAGAACGAGGTCCTCGAGGCCGACGCTCCGGTCCTCGTGGACTTCTGGGCCGAGTGGTGCGGTCCGTGCCGCATGGTCGGACCGATCGTCGACGAGATTGCCGACGAGCACGGCGGCAAGCTCAAGGTCCTCAAGCTCAACGTCGATGAGAACCCTGGCACCGCCCGCGAGTACGGCGTGATGTCGATCCCGACGCTCATGGTGTTCAAGGACGGCCAGCCCGACAAGCGCATCGTCGGCGCGAAGCCGAAGT
>JBBDSX010000227.1:0-3044 GCA_040904725.1 Egicoccus sp. | reverse complement strand
ACCTCGTTGACCTTCACGTCGGTCGACTGGGCCGAGAGCATGGTCGCGACCAGCAACTCCCAGCGGTCGGTGAACTCGAGCGCGATCGTCGCGTCGGGCAGTTCGCGGGCGAGTTCGTCGAGGACGACGGGAGCACGCAGGGTCTTGCCGCGCTCGCGGGTCAGGTCAGCAGGGATCATGGCGGCGGAGCGTAGTGCCGCGGCCGGACCGGTCCGGTCCGGATATCAGCCGTCGCGGGGCAACGCCAACTCGAAGACCGCCCCCTCGCCGTCGCCCGGCACGAGGTAGAGGTCGCCGCCATGTGCCCGCGCGATCAGGCGCGAGAGGTGGAGCCCGAGGCCGGCACCGGGGATCCCCTCGGCAGCGCGTTCGTAGCGCTCGAAGATGCGTTCGGCGTCGTCGGGCGCCACGCCGGCGCCACGGTCGCGGACCTGCACGATCGCGTGGTCGCCGCGCTCGGCGACGTCGACCACGATGTCGAGGCCGGCGGGCGAGAACTTCGCCGCGTTGCTGAGCAGGTTGAACAGCACCTGCCGAACCTGGTCCGGATCGACGCGTGCGAGCACGATCCCGTCCGCCGCGACACTCGTGGGGTGGTCCCCCAGCGTGGACCGCGACAGGTCGTGAACGACGTTGCTGGCGAGCCTGACCAGGTCCACGTCCGTCTGCAGCTGCGGTTGCGGTGCCCCGCCACCGAGCTGCTGCAGGCGGCGGACCTGCAGATCGAGCAGGTGCAGGTTGCGCAGGGCCGCGTCGCCGAGCTCGCGGCGCTGGTCGGGATCCTCGGTGCCCGCGAGCAGCCGCACGGCGGCCTGCAGGGCCGCCAGCGGCGTGACGAGCTCGTGGGCGACGGCCGCCGCCGTCGCCTCCCAGGCATCGCGCTCGTCGGTGTCCAGCGTGTCGTCCTCGTCAGGTCACGCAGCGAACCGGCGGCGCCGCCCGGGCCGACTTGGTCGTGCGTTGGGCGAAACGTCCGGTTCAGTCCGGCGGCTCCACGGGGAGTACCACGGTGAATGTCGTGCCCTCACCGAGCAGGCTGTTCACCCGGATCGTGCCGCCCTGTCGTTCGACGGCGTGACGCACGATCGCGAGCCCGAGGCCGGTGCCGCCGGTCTCGCGCGAGCGCGCGGTGTCGACGCGGTAGAAGCGCTCGAACACCCGCCCGAGGTCCTGCTGGGGGATGCCGATGCCGGTATCGCGGACGGTCAGCACGTGCGCGCCCTCGTCGGGGGCGAGCGACACCTCGACCGTGCCACCGGGCCGGTTGTACTGGACGGCGTTGCCGACCAGGTTCTTGACGATGACCTCGAGGTCGCCGGGCACACCGGCGACGTAGGCGCGGTCGGGCGCATCCACCCCGAGCTCGACCTGCCGCTCCTCGGCCCGGGGGAGCTCGGCGACCACGACCTGGCGGACGAGTTCGGCAAGGTCGACCGCGGTCCGCTCCAAGGGCCCGCGTTCCTCGAGCCGCCGCAGGTCGAGCAGGTCGTGGACGAGGCGGGCCAGTCGTTCGGCCTCGTCGCCGAGTTGGTTGACCAGCGTGGCGGCGCGGGCGGGGTCGGTGCGCTGGGTCACCTTGAGCGCCTCGGCCAGGGTCTGAATGCCGGTCACCGGCGTCTTGAGCTCGTGGGAGGCGTTGACGACGAAGTTGCGTCGCAGTTCCTCGACCCGGCGTTCCCGGGTCCGGTCGGTGATGATCATCAACGTCTCGTCGCCGACGAGGGAGACCACGGCGCGCAGTTCGTGGTCGCGGTGGTGGGCGTCGACGGTGACCGCGATGCGTGACAGGCGGGCCTCGTGGACGGCTTCGGCGAGCGCGCTGCTCCCGACGGCCTGCACGACCGTCAGCTCACCGGAGCCGATGGGGATGCCGAGCAGGTCGCGGGCGGGGCCGTTGGCCGCAATGAGGCGGCCATCGCTCGAGAACAGCAGCGCCGGCTGACCCAGGGAATCGACCAGCTCGCGACGCCAGGGACGCTCGCGTGCGATGTGCTCGCCGCGGCGCTGGTAGCCGGCACCGAGGGAATTGAGGGCCGTGCCGAACTCGCGCCACGCGCTGCCGCCGGGCAACCGCAGCGGCGGACGTTGCTCGTCGCGCAGCCAGCCCGCGACGTGGTCGGTGACGCGCCCGAGCCGGCGCGACTCGGCCAGGTCCACCGCCACCGCAACGGCGATGGCAGCGGCCAGCGTCACGGCGACCGCCGCACCCGGCGGCAGCACCAACGCGCAGACGAGCACGAAGGCGGCCAGCCCGAGGGCCATCAGCAGCGGCCGCGCGTTCACGAGTCCGCGAACCGGTAGCCGACCCCACGCACGGTCAGGACCCGCTTCGGCTCGTCGGGCTGGGCCTCGACGCGCGTGCGCAGGCGTCGGATGTGCACGTCGAGGGTCTTGGTGTCACCCACGTAGTCGCTGCCCCAAATCTCGTCGATGAGCTGTCCTCGGGTCAGGACGCGGCCGGCGTTCTCGACCAGGTAGGCCAGCAGCTCGAACTCCTTCGGAGGCAGGTCGACGGGTTCGTTGTCGACCCGGACCTCGTGCCGGGCCCGGTCGACGCGTACCCCGGCCGCCTCGACCGGGACGTCCTCGCCGCCGAGGTCGTGGAGCGGCGCGCGGCGCAGCACGGCCCGGATCCGGGCGACCAGTTCGCGGGTCGAGAACGGCTTGGTGACGTAGTCGTCCGCGCCCAGTTCCAGCCCCACGACCCGGTCGACCTCGCCCTCGCGGGCCGTGAGCATGATGATCGGCACGTCCGACCGTGCGCGGATGGCACGGCAGATCTCGGTGCCGCTCATGCCCGGCAGCATCAGGTCGAGCACGACGAGGTCGGGCCGGACGCGCTCCCAGGTGGGGATGGCGTCGAGTCCGTCCTTGACCCAGGCGACCTGGAAGCCCTCGGCCTCGAGGCTGATGGCCAGGCCCTCGGCGATCGCCTTCTCGTCCTCGACGAGCAACAGCTTCGGCATCGGTGGTGGTTCCTCGTGTGGTGGTTAGGCTGCCCGGACTGGTGGGCCGGGAGAGACCGGACTGGTGGGCCCGGGAGA
>JBBDSX010000226.1:0-3053 GCA_040904725.1 Egicoccus sp. | reverse complement strand
GGCCCGACCGCCTCGACGCCGACGTCGTCGCCGAGATCCGCGAGATGAAGTCGCGGATCGAGTCGAAGCCCGAGGTGCGACGCCACGGCGAACGTCAGCTCAAGCTCGGACCCGGCGGCATCCGTGACATCGAGTTCGCGGTGCAGTTGCTCCAACTCGTGCACGGGCGTGGCGACCGGTCCCTGCGCGACCCCGGGACACTGCCGACCCTGCGCGCGTTGCACCGCAACGGCTACGTGGCCGAGGAGGACGCCGACGCGTTCGCGGCCGCCTACAAGATGCTGCGCACGGTCGAGCACCGCCTGCAGTTGGCCCACGAACGTCGCACCCACACCATCCCCGACGACGAGGACCGCCAGGAGTGGCTGGCGCGCACGCTCGGCTATCGCGCCAGCCAGGACCACAGCGCCCGCGAGCCGTTCATGCGCGAGCTCAACCAGGTCCAGACGCGGGTCCGGGAACTGCACGCGAAGCTGTTCTACCGGCCGCTACTCGAGACCTACGCGACACTGCCGGCCGACGCCGCCGGGCTCAGCGTGCCGGTGGAGGCCCGCCGCATGGGCGACGAGGCCGCACGCGAGCGGCTCGAGGTCCTGGGCTTCCACGACGGCAAGGCTGCCCTGCGCCACGTCCGTGCCATGACGCTGGGCGTCACCCGCCGTGCCCGCACGATGCGGGCGGTGCTGCCCGCCGTCCTCTCGTTGCTGCAGGACACCCCCGACCCGGACACGGGGTTGAAGAGCTTCCGCGAACTGGTCGACGTGCAGGGCGACACCGGCAAGCTGCTCGACCACCTGCGCGACCATCCGCCCGCGTCCGAGCTGCTGGCGAAGGTGTTGGGCACGAGCCGGGTCGCCGGCGAACTGCTGGTCAGCCAGCCGCAGGGCATCGACTGGCTGCGCGACGACCACTTGAGCGATCGGCCACGCACCCGCGACGACCTGGTGCGCATGGCGATGGGCCGGCTGCACTGGCAGGACACCACCGCCGCGCTCCGACGGTTCAAGCGGCTGGAGCTGCTGCGGATCGTGCTGCGCGACCTCGCCGAGGCGACCACCGTGTCCGGTGTGGGGGAAGAGCTCACCGCACTCGGCGAGGCGTGCCTGACCGGCGCGCTGCGTGCAGAGCTGCGCAAGCAGGCCCGCGAACGCGCCCTGGCCTCGCCCGACGACCTGCCGGTCTCGATGGCGATCATCGGGATGGGGAAGCTCGGTGGTCACGAACTCAACTACGTCTCCGACCTCGACGTGCTGTTCGTCCACGAGGTCGCCGACGGGGCCGACGCCGAGGACGCCAACAAGCTCGCCCTGACCGTCGCGGCCAACGTGATGCGGTCGCTGTCGGACATCACCGCCGAGGGCACCGCGTTCGAGGTGGACGCCGACCTGCGACCCGAGGGCCGCACCGGGCCGCTGTCGCGCTCGTACGACTCGTACCTGAAGTACTGGAGCCGGTGGTCGGAGGCCTGGGAGGCGCAGTCGCTGCTGCGGGCCCGGGTCGTCGCCGGCGACCGCGACCTCGGCACCCGCATGGTCGACGCCGCCCGCGAACTCGCGTATCCGGACACGTTCGGTGAGCGTGACGCGCAGCGGATCCGTCGGATGAAGGCGCGCATCGAGAAGGAGCGCATCCCACGCCGGGTCGACCCGGAACGCCACCTCAAGCTCGGACCCGGCGGGATGTCCGACGTCGAGTGGATCGTGCAGTTGCTGCAACTGCGCCACGGTGCCCGCGAGACCGCGATCCGGTCGACCTCGACGATGGAGGCGCTCGACGGCGCGCAGGACGCGAGCCTGATCGACCACGCCGACGCGCGCCAGCTACGCGCCGGCTACCAGTTCCTCGCAAAGGTCCGCAACCGGCTCTACCTGTTGCGCCAGCGCGACGTCGACGTCATTCCGGGCAACCCACAGGTCGTCGAACTCCTCGCCCGCTCGATGGGCTATTCACGCGGCGCCTGGCAGGAGTTCGAGGAGGACCGGCGGCGCCACCAGCGACACGTGCGGCAGGTCTTCGACCACCTGTTCTACGGCCTCGACCCAGGCCAGCACACCAGTGGCACCAACGGCTGGTGACGACCGGTCAGGCGCCGCGGTCGCCGTCGGCGTTGGCGAAGGCCACGGCGACCTCGACCTGGTTGGGGGCACCGGCCCAGTTGTGCACGAGGATGCGGTACTCACCGGCCTCGATGCCGCTCGGCACGGTGTAGGTCAACGCCTCGCGGTCGAGGTCCCCGCCGGCCCCGGCCGCGAGGTTGTCGCTCCAGGTCCCGTCGTCGAGTCGGCGCTGCAGGTAGATGTCGAGGTCGGCCGGGGTGGCCGGCGTCGCGATGGCATCGAGCGTGACGTTGTCGAAGCCGTCCTCCACCGTGAACTCGAAGGCGGCGGCGGTGACGGGTTCGAGGATGACACCCGCACCGGGCGCGGCCACGACCACGGATCCGGACGTCGGAGCCTGGGCGGGCCCGTCCATCCGCTCGGCCTCGGCGGTGGCCTCGAAGCGTTCGACGTCGGGATGGACGATCGCGCTCCGTGCGTGGGGCAGCGTGTAGGCCGACGGTGCGTCCGGGCCGGTGTGCACGCTGACCTGCAGGTCGGTGGTGTGGGTGGGCACGTGGTGCTCGCTCGACGTGCCGACCGACAGCACGAGACGCTCACCCTGCGCCACGTGGTGGGCCATCGTGAAGCACTGCAGGTCGAGATCCATCACCTCGCCCGGGACGACGGGTGCAGGGGTGCGCACGTCGTGGCGGAGCATGGTGTTGGTGGCGCAGAAGTTCATCGGTCGCCGGTTGCCGTCGTCGTCCTCGGCGAACAGGGTGGTGACCACGTGGAGGACGGCGGACGTCGTGGTCGAGACGTCGAGGTTCAGCGTCGGCACGCCGAGGAAGGTCGTGTCCTCCATGAACGGCGTGGTGATGAACTCGGCGGCGCCCTCGCCGGCGACCGAGGTGAACGATGCGGCCGCCGACTGCGACGGTGCCTGGAAGCGGAGGCTGCCATCGGTGGCGTCCGGGTAGAGGTTCAGGGTGCCGGGCGTCGCGTCCCAGGCGT
>JBBDSX010000225.1:0-3105 GCA_040904725.1 Egicoccus sp. | reverse complement strand
TCGAGGGTCATGTCGGCGTAGGCGATGCCGTCCTCGTAGCGGACCTGGTCGACCTGGCCGATGCGGACGCCGCGGACCTTGACGTCGGTGCCCTCGGACAGGCCGCTGCCGGCGTCGCCGAGTTCAGCGGTCACCTGGTACGAGCCGGCGGCCGGCGCGTAGCGCCAGTCCAGGATCAGCGTGGACACCGCGAGCACGAGCACCACCGCGGCGGTGCCGAGGATGCGGCGCTTGAGGACCGGATCGATCGTCGTGGAGATCATCCGGCGATCCTGATCGTCTCGCCACCGGCGGCCCAGAAGGCCAGCGACAGCACCATGTTGATGATGACGACGGCGGTGATCGAGGCGCGGATGGCACGGCCGACGGCGACGCCGACGCCCGCCGGCCCGCCCTTGGCGTAGAACCCGTAGTAGGTGTGGATGAGCACGACCACGATCACGAACACGATCGCCTTGATCACGCTGTAGACGATGTCCATGACCGGCAGGAACAGTGCCAGCCGGGTGTCGTAGGCACCGGTCGAGATCGTGTAGAAGCCGGTCACGATCAGGCGGGTGGCGAAGAACGCGCTGAACAGCGCCAGCAGGTACAGCGGGATGGTGGGGATCAGCGCGGCCCAGATCCGGGTCGAGACCAGGTAGGGGATCGGCCGCACGCCGATGACCTCGGCCGCGTCGATCTCCTCGCTGATGCGCATGGCGCCGAGTTCAGCCGTGTAGCCGGCGCCGACCTTGGCGGCCAGGGCCACACCGGCGATCAGGGGGGTGATCTCGCGCACGTTGGCGAACGAGCTGACCAGGCCGACATAGGCCTGGGCGCCGATCTGTTCGAGGCCGGCCACGCCCTGCAGGCCGACCTGGGTGCCGGTGAAGAACGCCAGCGAGGCGATCACGAACAGCATGCCGCCGCCGACGATGAAGCCACCTGCACCGACCACGACGTCGGAGATCTGTGGCAGCACGACGCTGCGCCACCACTTCAGCGAATAGGGCATGGCGGACAACGCCTCGCCCCAGAACTTCATCTGGTCGCTGAATTCTTCGAAGGGACGCAGGGGCCGCGACACCGCGCGCATCGCGCGGGTGTCGGCGCCGAGTGCGCCGGTCTGGTCGAGGGGTTCGGCCGCCACCACTACACCTTGGGGGGGATCATCTGGAAGTACAGGGCGGTCATCACGAAGTTGACGAAGAACAGCACGATGAAGGTGAGGACCACGGCCTTGTTGACCGCGTCGCCGACCGCCTTCGGGCCCCCGTGCGCGCTGTAGCCGTACCAACACGAGATCGCCGCGGCGATGTAGCCGAACAGCGTCGCCTTGATCATGGCCGACCACAGGTCGGGCAGGTGGGCAAGTTCGGTGAACGAGCTGAAGTAGGCGCCGCTGGTGCCGCCCTGGACCGGCACGGCCATCACCCAGCCGCCCAGGATCCCGGCGGCGGACACCAACCCGTTGAGCAGTACCGCCACGAGCGCGGCCGCGAACAGCCGGGGCAGCACGAGGCGGTGGACGGGGTCGACGCCCATGACCTCCATCGCGTCGAGTTCGTTTCGGATGCGGCGCGAGCCGAGGTCGGCGGTCATGGCCGATCCGCCGGCGCCGGCGATCAGCAGCGCGGTCGCGACCGGGGCGGCCTCGCGCACGATGCCGAGGACCATGGCCGCGCCGACCGAACTCTCGGCGCCGAGCTGGCGTGCGAACGAGCCGACGTGCAGTGCGAGGATCACACCGAACGGGATCGAGATCAGCACGACCGGCACCATCGTCACCTTGGCGATGAACCAGCACTGCTGGATGAATTCGCGGAAGGGGAAGCCCTTGCGGGCGGCGAACATGCCGTCGATGCCCATCGACGCCACGCCACCGAGTTGTTGCACGCCTGCCTTGACGTTCGGCATGTGTCCCTCTCCGCCAGTCACTCCCAGCAACGAGCCGGCACCGTCGAGGTGACGGTCCGTGCCCCGACCGCACGTGTCCCAGGTGACGCGGCCTGGCTCTCCCACCGGACGGGGCGCAGTCTTTCGTACGCGGCGTCCGGGGGCGCACCCACCAACGGACAGGCTTGCGGCCCACCCCGTTCGGTCAACCTCACGCTTGACCGTGCGCGGGTCGCGCAGCACACTCGCACGCCGTGACAGCGCACTCAGGTGTGCGGGCCGCGTCCCGTCAGCTGACCATCCCGCCCGACCCCGGTCGCTCCCACCCAACCGGGCCTCCCCGCCGACGAACAAGGATTCGACACGTGGCAGCGGATGACGACGACAAGCGCGGACGACGCTCCAGCGGTTCCCGGACGCTCGCCCGCGGCCTCGCCCTGCTCAACGCCCTCGGCGAACACGGCGACGGCGCCACCGTGTCGGGGCTGGCCGAGTCGACCGGGCTCGACCGGGCCGTGCTGTACCGCTTGCTCGACACGCTGACCGGCGAGGGCTTCGTCACCCGTGATCCCGAGACGCGCAAGTACCGCCTCGGGCTGTCGATGCTCGAACTCGGCGTCCGCGCCGCCCAGGGCCTCGAGGTCCGCCGCCTCGCCGGCCCGCCGTTGCGGGCGTTGTCCGACGACACCAACGAGACGGCCTGCCTCGCCGTTCGGGACCGCGAAGACCTCGTCGTCGTCGAGGTGATCGAACCCGGCGACCGATTCGTCCAGGTCAACTACCGCATCGGGTTCCGCCACCCCCTCGGGGTCTCGGCCCACGGCAAGGCGTTGCTGGCCTTCCTGCCCGAAGGCGCCCGCAACCCCGAGTTGCAGTCGGTCCGCCAGCGCGGCGTCGCCTACACCCGCGACGAACTCGAGCCGGGCGCGTCCGGGGTCGCCGCCCCGGTCTTCGACCACACCGGCCGGGCCGTTGCCGCGGTCGGGATCGTGGCCCCGACCTCGCGTCTGCCCGAGCCGGAGTCGATCGCCCTGCGGGTGCTGCGCAGCGCCCGCGAGATCTCCGAACGCCTCGGCTGGCGTCCGCGTCGGGCCACCTGAGTTCGGTCGCTACGCGCACGAGGGCTGTCCGTGCCCGCGCCCACCGACCAGCATGCGCGGTCCGTGGGAGTCGAGGCAGCGATGACGCGGTACCAGCGGTTCGGGGAGGTCCCGGCCAAGCGCCACA
>JBBDSX010000224.1:0-3131 GCA_040904725.1 Egicoccus sp. | reverse complement strand
GGTGGTCGGCACCGAGCGCGACCAGCGCCTCGGTCCAGTCGAGCGTCTCGGCCACCCCCGGGGTCTTGAGCAGGTCCTGCTCACGCAGGGTCTGCACCGCCGAGACCACCTCGCGGGCGAGCCGCTCCCCGACGCCCGGCAGGCGGGTCCGCACGATCTCGACCTCGCGGGTGAAGCTCGGGTGGTCGACCCAGTGGTAGTAGCAGCGGCGCTTGAGCGCGTCGTGGACCTCGCGGGTCCGGTTCGACGTGAGCACGACGACCGGTGGGGTGGCGGCCCGGATGGTGCCCAGTTCGGGGACGCTGACGGTGAAGTCGCCGAGCACCTCGAGCAGCAGGGCTTCGAACTCGTCGTCGGCGCGGTCGACCTCGTCGATCAGCAGCACGACCGGGTCGGTCTCGAGCGCCTGCAACAGCGGCCGCGACACCAGGAAGCGCCGGTCGTACAACTCGCCCTCGAGTTGCGCGTCGTCGGACCTGCTGCCTCGACCCGATGCCTCGGCGGCGCGCAGGTGCAGGATCTGCGCCGGGAAGTTCCAGTCGTACAACGCCTGCGACGCGTCGATGCCCTCGTAGCACTGCAGGCGCAGCAACGGCGCGTCGAGCACCTGCGCCAACGCCGCGGCCGTCGCGGTCTTGCCGACGCCGGCATCGCCCTCGAGCAGCAGCGGCCGCCGCAACGCCAGGGTCAGGTAGGCCGCGGTGGCCAGGCCGGTATCGGCGAGATAGCCGACACCGGCCATGCGGCGCGCCAACGAGTCGGGGTCGGTGACCCCGGCGGGCAGTCGGTCGCTCGCGTCGCCCCGGTCGCTCAAGTCGCCTCGGGCGCGGGGCGCAGTCAAGTCGCGGCGGCTTCCACGGCCCGGCGGGTCAGCACGCGGGCGAGGTGTTCGCGGTACTCGGCCGAGGCGTTGAGGTCGGCGCTGGGCGAGGTGCCCTCGGCGGCCGCCTGGGCGGCTGCATCGATGGCGTCGGTGCCCGCCCCTGCGAGCGCCGACTCGACGCCGCGGGCACGGACCGGCACGGTCGCCATGTTGGTCAGCGCGACCCGTGCCTCGCCGATGGAACCGTTCTCGCGACGTACCAGTGCCAGCGCGCCCACGATCGCCCAGGCCTGGGACACGCGGACGAACTTCTCGTAGCGCCAGCGCCAGCCCTCGTCGAGCTTCGGTACGCGGATCTCGGTCAGCACCTCGTCGTCGCCGACCGCGGTGTCGAGGTAGTCGACGAAGAAGTCCGCCGCCGCGACCTCGCGGCGGGCGTCTGGCCCCTGCACCACGAACGTCGCGTCGAGCGCCAGCGCGACCGCCGGCAGGTCACCGGCAGCGTCGCCGTGGGCGACCGCCCCGCCGATCGTGCCGCGGTGGCGGACCTGGGCGTCGCCGACCATCTCGGTCACGTGCGCGAGCACCCCGCAGTGCTCGCGCACGAGCGGGTCGTCGATGACGTCCTGGTGCCGCGTCATCGCCCCGATCACGAGGTGGTCGTCGGATTCGCTGACCCCGCGCAGGGCCCCGATCCGACCGAGGTCGACCAGCACCTCGGGCGCCGCCAGCCGCAGCTTCATCAGCGGCAGCAGGCTGTGCCCGCCGGCGAGCAGCTTGGCCTCGTCACCGTGCTCGGCGAGCGTCGCGACCGCGTGGTCGATCGACTCGGCCCGGACGTAGTCGAAGGTCGCCGGGATCATGCCGCACCCCCATTCGTCGAACCCGATGCTTTCTGGATCGTCTCCCACACGTTGCGTGGCGAGGCGGGCAGCGGCACGTCGTTGATGCCCATCGGCCGCAGCGCGTCGACGACCGCGTTCATGATCGCGGGGGTCGAGGCGATCGTGCCGGCCTCGCCCACGCCCTTGACGCCCAGCGGGTTGGTGGTCGCCGGCGTCTCGGTGCGGTCGGTACGGAAGGTGGGCAGATCGGCCGCGGACGGCACGTAGTAATCGACCAGCGAGCCGGTCACGAGGTTGCCCTCGTCGTCGTAGACGGCTTCCTCGAACAGTGCCTGTGCGATGCCCTGCGCCAGTCCGCCGTGGACCTGCCCCTCGACGATCTGCGGGTTGATGACCTTGCCGACGTCGTCGACGGCGACGTAGTCGCGCAGGTGCACCATGCCGGTCTCGGTGTCGACCTCGACCGCCGCGAGGTGCGTGCCGTGCGGGTAGGAGAAGTTCTCCGGGTCGACGGTGGCGTCGGAGTCGAGCGAGGGTTCCATGTCCTCGGGGTAGTCGTGGGCGGCGAAGACGGCCAGGGCGATGTCCTGGATCGTCTTGCTCGCGTCGGGTGAGCCGCGGACGCTGAACGCGCCGCGCTCGAACTCGAGGTCGTCCTCGCTGGCCTCGAGCAGGTGCGCCGCGATGCGCCTGGCCTTGGCCACCACCTTGTCGCAGGCGACCTGGACGGCGTAGCCACCGACCACCAGCGAGCGCGACCCGTAGGTGTCCATGCCCTTGTGGGCGACGGCCGTGTCGCCGTGGCGGACCTCGACGTCCTCGTAGGGAACGCCGAGCGCCTGGGCCGCGATCTGCGACCAGGCGGTCACGTGGCCCTGCCCGTGCGGCGAGGTACCGGTGACGACCTCGACCTTGCCGCTGGCCAGCATGCGGACGCTGGCGTGCTCCCAGCCGCCGGCGCCGTAGGACAGCGAGCCGAGCACGCGCGAGGGCGCGAGCCCGCACATCTCGGTGAACGTCGAGATCCCGATGCCGAGTTGGACCTTGTCGCCCGCGTCGCGCCGGCGGGCCTGTTCGGCACGCAGGTCGTCGTAGGCGAACATCTCCTTGGCCCTGGCGGTCGCAGCCTCGTAGTTGCCCGAGTCGTAGGTGATCCCCGCGATCGTGTCGTAGGGGAACTCCTCGTGCTTGATCCAGTTGCGTTCGCGCAACTCGAACGGCTCCATGCCGATCTCGTGCGCGGCCTCGTCGATCAGCCGCTCGATCGCGTAGGTCGCCTCGGGTCGCCCGGCGCCGCGGTAGGCGTCGGTCGGCGTCTTGTTGGTGAACACCCCGGTGCACTCGAACGACAGCGCGTCCATCTTGTAGATCGCGTTGAACATGAACGCACCCAGCAGCGGCACACCGGGCGTGACCAGTTGCAGGTAGGCGCCCATGTCGGCCAGCAGCTTGACCTTCAGCCC
>JBBDSX010000223.1:0-3143 GCA_040904725.1 Egicoccus sp. | reverse complement strand
TGAACATGCCGACCAGGACGTTGGGGTCCGAGATCAGCAGTTCGAAGCCGTCGATTCGGTCGTCGACCACCGCGATGTAGGCGTTGATCAGGGTGAGTGCGGCCAGCGCCGCGGCGCCGATGGCGAAGCCCTTGCCGATCGCGGCGGTGGTGTTGCCGACCTCGTCGAGCGAGTCGGTGATGTGGCGGGTGTCCTCGCCGAGGCCGGCCATCTCTGCGATGCCGCCGGCGTTGTCGGCGACGGGGCCGTAGGCGTCGATCGCCATGGTCATCGCGACGGTGGCGAGCATCGACACGGCGGCGATGCCGACGCCGTAGAGCCCGGAGGTGGTGCTGGCGATGAAGATCATCGCGCCGATGGTGACGATCGGGATCGCCACCGAGATCATGCCGGTCGACAGTCCCGAGATGATGACGGTCGCCGGGCCGGTCTCGCCGGAGCGGGCGATATCGCGGATCGGCTTGCCGGAGGTGTAGTACTCGGTCGACAGGCCCAGGATGACGCCGCCGACGGAGCCGACCACGGTGGCCCACCAGGTGCCGACGCCGACGTCGACCATCTGCATGAGGAAGAACGCGAGGATCACGAAGCCGCCGGCGGCAGCGAAGGTGCCGAGCCGCAGCGCGAGGGCAGGCGACTTGTTCGACGACGCCTTCACCACGCCGATCGCGGCGATCGAGCACAGCAGGCCGAGCGAACTCAGCAGCAGCGGCAGCGCGAGCAGGCTGATGCCCGGAACGAGGGAGCCGCCGATCTCGACGCCGTCGGGGCCGGCCGTGAGCAGCAGCACCGAGGCGATGGCGACGGTCGCGATGGTCGCGCCGTTGGTCGACTCGAAGATGTCCGAGCCCATGCCGGCCACGTCGCCGACGTTGTCACCGACGTTGTCGGCGATGACACCCGGGTTGCGCGGGTCGTCCTCGGGGATGCCGGCTTCGACCTTGCCGACCAGGTCGGCGCCGACGTCGGCCGACTTGGTGAAGATGCCGCCGCCGACGCGGTAGAACAGCGCGACGACGCTGGCGCCCATCGCGAAACCGTGGATGTGCTCGGCGGCCTCGTGGTCGGTGCCGAAGAGGACGTACAGGCCGCCGAGGCCGAGCAGGCCGAGCGATGCCAGGACCAGGCCCATGACCGAGCCGCCGTAGAACGCGACGGTCAGGGCCGAGTTCATGCCCTGGTCGCGGGCGGCGGTGGCGGTGCGGACGTTGGCGCGTGTGGCGGCCATCATGCCCATGAAACCGGCGGCGGCGGAGGCCACCGCACCCACCAGGAACGAGACGGTCGTGGCGAACCCGAGCGCGATCCACAGTGCGACCGCCAGCACGGCGACGGCGATCGCGATCAGCTGCAGTTCGCGCTGCATGAACGTCTTCGCGCCCGCCCGGATCAGCTCGGCGATCTCGGAGGGACGTCCCTCGGCGGCGGGGTACTTCATCATCGCGCGGTACATGACCAGGGCGACCGCGAGCCCGATCACCCCGGCGACGGGTGGGATGTAGATCAAGTTGTCCACGGGTGCTCCAGCGGTGAGGGCAGGCGAAGGTGGGCGCTCGGGGCGCCGTTTGCGCGCGAACGGTAGCCGGGTCGACCAGCGCATGCCCAAACGGCCTCAACCTCCCGCACCGATCGCCATCCCGGGCGGCCCCGTTCGGACCCAAACCACGAGAATGTCCCTGGTTTCGGCCCTCTCGCGGCGAGCGCCCTGCCCGTCCGCCCCGAAACCACGAGCATGTTCGTGGTTTAGGGACGCGCGGCGGCGACGGCAGCCGGGGGCTACAGCTCGGCGAGGGCGGCGAGGACCTGCTCGGCGTGCTTCCTGGCCTGGACGCGCTTCCAGACCTTGGCGACGTTGCCGTCGGCGTCGACCAGCACGGTCGAGCGGATCGCGCCGATCGACTTCTTGCCGTACAGCGTCTTCTCGCCCCAGGCGCCCCAGGGCTCCATCACGCGCTTGTCCGGGTCGGCGAGCAGGGTGTGGGGCAGGTCGTACCTGCCCTGGAACTTCGCATGCGACTCGACCGTGTCCGGCGAGATGCCCAGCACGGCGGCACCGGCGGCCTCGAACTCGGCCCACTGGTCGCGGATGTCGCAGGCCTGGGCGGTACAGCCGGGCGTGTTGTCGCGCGGGTAGAAGTAGACGACCACCGGCTTTCCGCGCAGGTCAGACAAGGTCACCGCGCTGCCGTCCTGGTCGGGAAGGGTGAAGTCGGGGGCTGGCTGTCCGGCCTCGAGCATGACCGTGGCTCCTCGTCTCGCTGGTGGACCGCGCGGTCCGCGCCTTCTTTCGCGGCGGCCCGTTCGGGAGGCCGACGCTACCCCGGCCCGGGCACGGCTACCGTCGCCGGCGTGGACACGACGGAGGAGCGCGACCGGTGGACAGCGACACGATCGAGTTCTTCGTCGAGGTGCCCATGGGCTCGCGCAACAAGTACGAGTGGGACTTCGCGCGCCAGACCCTGGTCCTCGACCGGATGCTGTTCACCGCGGTGCGCTATCCGGGCGACTACGGCTTCATCCCCGAGACCCTCGCGCTCGACGGCGACCACCTCGACGTGGTGTGCATCCTCGGTGAGCCGACCTTTCCGGGCTGCACCATCCCGGCCCGGGTGCTCGGCATGCTCGACATGAGCGACGACAAGGGACCCGACGAGAAGATCCTGACCGTCGCCGACCACGACCCTCGGTGGCGGGACCTGCGTGAACTCGCCGACGTGCCGCAGCACCTGCTCGACGAGATCGCCCACTTCTTCGCGATCTACAAGGATCTCGAACAGAAGTTGGTCGACGTCCGCGGCTGGCGTGACCGCGACGCCGCCCTGACCACCATCGCCGAGGCCCGCGAGCGCTATCCCGGGCCGGCCGAGGTCACCCGCTACCCCCGGTGAGCGAACGGCTACGTTGCGCAGGGAAGAGTCGGACGAGCGGGGCGGTGGTCGCGATGGGACGGGCAGAACTCGAGCGCATCCTGGCCGACGACTACCTCGACGGTCTGCAGGACTGGCCGACCGCCGACCTGCGCCAGGCCAGGGCCGCGTGTGAAGCCGAGGAGGAAGCCGTCTCCTACGCGCGGCGGCTGATGCAGGGGCGGCTGGACATCCTGCGCGACGAACTCGAACGGCGCGACGGCGGCGACGCCCAGG
>JBBDSX010000222.1:0-3151 GCA_040904725.1 Egicoccus sp. | reverse complement strand
GCCGCCTCGACGACCGGCAGGATCGCCTCGAAGGCGGCGCCGCGGTGACTGAGCGCGTTCTTCTCGTCCGGCGACAGTTGCGCGTTGGTGCGGCCGCCGGCGGCATCGCAGACGAAGTAGGGGTCGTAGCCGAACCCGTGCTCGCCGGCGGCCTCGTCGACGATGCGACCCTCCATCGTGCCGCGGACGACGTGCTCGTCACCGTCGGCGGTGACGAAGGCGACGGCCGAGACGAACCGGGCGGTCCGCTGCACGTCGGGCACGTCCCGGAGGGCGGCGATCAGCTTGGCGTTGTTCGCCGCGTCGTCGGCGTCCTCACCCGCGTAGCGGGCCGAGTACACGCCCGGCGCACCGTCGAGCGCGTCGACCTCCAGCCCGGAGTCGTCCGCCACCGCGGGCAGCGCGGTGGCCACCCGGCACGCGCGCGCCTTGATCAGCGCGTTCGCCTCGAACGTGTCGCCGTCCTCGACCGGGCTCGCGACGCCGAGGTCGGTCATCGGCACCACCTCGACGTCGAGGTGGTCGAGCATGGCCCGGATCTCGGCCAACTTCTTGACGTTGGCCGTCGCCGCGACGAGGCGGATGCTCACGCGCCCGCCTCGGCGTCGAGGGCCGCCCGCTGCAGGACGAACAGCTCCTCGCAGCCGGCCACCGCGAGATCGATGAGCCGGTCGAGTTGCGCACGGTCGAACGGTGCCCCCTCGGCGGTGCCCTGCACCTCGACGAGTCGGCTGTCGGCCGTGGCGACGACGTTCATGTCGACCTCGGCGCGCACGTCCTCGACGTAGGGCAGATCCAGGACGGGTTCACCGTCGACGATCCCGACGGAGATGGCCGCGACCTGGCCGGTGAGGTGACGCTCCCAGCCCTTGGCGCGCAGGGCCTGGGCCAGGGCGACCCAGCCGCCGGTGATGGCGGCGGTGCGCGTGCCACCGTCGGCCTCGAGGACGTCGCAGTCGACGGTGACGGTCACGTCGGGCAGTCCGTCGAGGTCGACCACGCTGCGCAGGGAGCGGCCGATCAGGCGCTCGATCTCCTTCGATCGGCCGCCGGGACCGTTGCGTTCGCGACGCGCCCGGTCCGAGGTCGAGCCGGGCAGCATCGCGTACTCGGCGGTGACCCAGCCGCGCCGCTCGCGGAAGCGTGGCGCGCCGTCCTCGACCGAGGCGGCGCACAGCACGCGTGTGCCGCCGAAGGTCACGGCGGCCGAGCCGGCCGGGTTGCGCTGCACCCCGAGGTCGATCGAGACGGGGCGAAGCTGGTCGGCGCGACGCCCGTCCGGTCGGGTCGTGTCGGTCACGGATGCTCCTCGAATGTGGTGTGGACGGCCACGCTACTGGTCGGCGCCGGGCACCGGCCCCGGCAGGGGGTGGGCACCGGGGAGTGAATCCGCGTCAGACGGTCCACTCGCGCAGGTCGGCGGCCGCCTCGATCGGGCCGTCGTAGCGCTCGCCGGCTTCGGTCACCGATCGCGCCGGGTCGAGCGAGCCGAGCACGTGGGTCACCACCAGGCGGGCGACGCCGGCGTCGCGGGCGATGTCACCGGTGGCGCGGGCGGTCAGGTGCATCCCAGCCGGGAACTCACTCGCGTCACCCTGCCAGGTTGCCTCGCACAGGAACAGGTCGGCACCGCGGGCGAGGTCGACCAGTGCCGGTCCGCCCGCCGAGTCCGACGAGTACACCAGCCGCCGGCCGTCGTGCTCGATCGCAACCGACACCGTCGGCACGGGGTGGACGGCGTCGGCGAAGTCGAGCCGCATCGGGCCCACGGTCACCGTGTCCCCGCCGGTGACGCGGTGGACGTCGAACACCTCGTCGAAGCCGAGCGCCGAGTCGGTCGACAGCAGTCCCTTGAGCGTGCTGACGACCTCGTCCGGCGCGTAGAGGTCGATGCGTTTGGCGCCTTCGCGGTGGAACCGCAGGCCGTAGTACATGCCGATCAGATCGATGCAGTGGTCGACGTGGCGGTGCGTGATCAGCACGGCGTCGAGGTCGTCGACGCGACAGACACGCTGCAGGTTCGCGGTCGAACCGTTGCCACAGTCGACCAGCAGCCGTGTGCCGTCCGCCGTGACGAGGTAGCCGGAACAGACGCGCCCCGGCCCCGTGTGCGAGCCGGAACAGCCCAGCACCGTCAACTCCAGCGCCACCACCGTGTCCTCTCCCAGGGCGGCGCGAGCGTAGCGGCGGGCTGCGACACCCCGACGCTCCGACGCCATCAGGCCCAGAGCGTGCCGCTGATCCTCGTGGCGATCTCGTTGACGTCGCCGGGCGCGTAGGCACCGGTCGAGAGGTACTTCCAGCCGCCGTCGGGCGAGAACGCGACGATGGTCGACCCCTCGGGCAGACGCTTGCAGACCCGCACGGCCACCGCGAGCGAGGCGCCGGTCGACACACCGGCGAAGATGCCTTCCTCCTCGGCGAGGCGGCGGGTGAACGTCAGCGCCTTGAGCGAGTCGACCTTGATGCGGCTGTCGAGCACCGACTGGTCGAGCACCTCGGGGACGTAGCCCTCGTCGAGGTTGCGCAGGCCGTAGACGAGGTCGCCGTACTCGGGCTCGGCGGCGAAGATCTTGATGCCGGGATCGTGGCGCTTCAGCCGGCGCCCGACGCCGGTGACGGTGCCGCCAGTCCCGAGCCCCGCGACGAAGGCGGTGATCTCGGGCACGTCGGCCAGGATCTCGGGAGCGGTCGTCTCGTAGTGGGCGAGGGCGTTCGCCGGGTTGCCGTACTGGAACGGCATGAACACGTCCGGGTCGGCCGCCGCCATCTCGCGCGCGACGCGAACGGACCCGTTGGATCCTTCGGTGGCCGGCGAGAAGACGAGTTCGACGCCGAACATCGTCAGCAGCTGCTTGCGCTCCTCGGAGGTGTTCTCGGGCATCACGCAGGCCAGCGGGTAGCCCTTGACCTTGCAGATCGCCGCCAGGGCGATCCCGGTGTTGCCCGAGGTCGGCTCCATGACGCGCTGACCCGGATGCAGGCTGCCGTCGCGTTCGGCCTGCTCGATCATGTACTTGGCGACGCGGTCCTTGACCGAACCGGTCGGGTTGTGGCCGTCGAGCTTGAGGTAGATCCGGTAGCCGTCCGGCGACAGTCGTGGCAGGCCCACCAGCGGCGTGTTACCGATGGCCTGCGAGACGTCGTCGTA
>JBBDSX010000221.1:0-3185 GCA_040904725.1 Egicoccus sp. | reverse complement strand
TCATCTCAACTCCAGATCGGGCCGGTGGCCTTGCGCAGCAGCAGGCGGACGGCGGGGCGTCCCTTGACGTCGCGGGTCCGGGCGACGTCGAGCAACTGGTGGCCGGCACGGTCGGCCCAGCGCGCGTAGGCGGCGGGGGCGCCCTGGCCGTCGGTGAGTACCTCGAGGTGGTCGCCGGGCCGCAGGGGCACGATGGCGCGCATGGCGGCGACGACCCCGCGCTGGTAGGTCTGGCCGCGATTGTCGACGGTGGCGACCGGGCTCGGCTGGGCACCCAGGCCGGCCTCGTCGAGTTCGGCGAGGACCCGCCCACCACGGGCGGTCACGGTCGCTGGTGCGCCGGCGGCCGCCAGGGCACCGCGCAGGAAGCCGACGGCCAGCGCGTCGCCGACCTCGCCGTCGACCTCGCCGATGATGCGCAGACCGACCTCGAGGCCCTCCACGGCGACCTTCTCGTCGGCGACGTCGGCGAGCCGCGCCTCGGGGAAGGCCGCGCGCAACGCCTCGACGGCGATGACGGCGGCGGCCTCGAAGTCGCGGGTGTCGGCGCGCCCGCCGGTCGCGGCGACGAGCTTGCGACCCTGCTGCTCGGCGAGGAGTTCGAGCTTGGCGCGGTGTTCGGCGAGCCCGGCGATGAGCTGCACGATGGTGTGGACGGCGAGTTGGCTGCCGGGCGGGACCTGGACGTCACGGCCGGGCGCGGCCTGCTCGCGGGCGACGTAGACCTTCGCGGGGCGTCCCCCGCCGGGATGCTTGCGCCGGGCGGTGACCACCAGGCCGACGTCGGCGAGGTGATCGAGGTGGTTGCGCGCGACGTTGGGGTGCAGGCCGAACATCTCGGCGACCTCGCGGGCCGCGAGCGGCTGCCCCTCGGTTCGCAGCCGGCGGTAGATGCCCGCACGGGTGGGTACCGACAGGGCACGGGCGACTGCCGCGTCGTCGGCGTCCGCGGGCAGCGGCGCGCCGTCGCCGGAGGGCGAGGGCACGGCAGCGAGCGCGGGAGCCACGGACACGGTTCCTCGGACAGGACGGACGACGCGGGATCGCACATGGTGGGCGGGCGCGCCGATCCGAGGGTGCCCCGCAAGTGCAAACAGTGCAAACCTACGCGTGGGTTCCGCGGCTACGGCCCCGCCGGGAACGCCTCACCGCGCAGACCGGCGACCAGCGACGTGGTCAGCGCCGACACGAAGGACGGCGTGAGTCCGTCCTCGGCGTGACCGAAACCCGCCGGCCGGCGCCACACGGTGACCGGGCCCGGCGCGGCGGCCGCGAGCGCCTCGGCCTCGGTCGGCGGGAAGTAGTCGTCGTCCTCGCCGTGCACGAGCAGCCACGGCACGGTGACGTCCCGGGCCATCTCGACCGGGTGCGGCGGATCCCGCCACAGCCGCGGCGTGGCCAGGGACACCCCGAGACCCGCGCGGAGGGCGGCGCGACGGACCGGGCTGTGCCAGACCGCGTGGAGGCGCTGCAGCGGTTCGGTCGGCGGCGGCTGGTGGAACCACGCCGGTGCCGAGATCGTGGCCAGCACGTCGATGCCGAGGTCCTCGGACGCCGCGGCGTGGATGGCGGCGGTGCCGCCCATGGAGAGTCCGAGCAGCGCCACGCGCCGGTAGCCGTAGGCCTGCAGCCAGCGCAGGCCGGCACGCACGTCCTCGACCTCGTGGTCGCCCCAGGTGCACTGGCCGGCCGAGCCCCCGTGGCCGCGCAGGTCGAGGGCCAGCACACCGCAGGCACGGGACAGACCGTCGGCCAACCGGGCGTACGCCGGCTTGCGCCGGTTAGCGGCGAAGCCGTGCAGCAGCAGCACCGCGCCCGGGGCGTCCGAAGGTCCGGCGAGGTGGGTGCCGGCCAGACGCGTCCCGTCGGCCGCGACCAGGCGGGTGTGACTGTGTGGCGCGGCGTGCCCACCCAGGACCCCGCGGGCCTCGAGGTAGCGCCGCAACGGGCCGCGGCGCGGGAGCCACGGCACGGCGTTCGGAGCGGCGACGACGGCGCGGTGTGCGGGGGTGGTTGGACGTCGGGGCGGGGAATCTGGCATTCTCACACCGTAACGCCCCGGCAACGACGCCGATCGCCTCGTGTTCGTCGTGCGCCGGGGCGTCATGTTTTCCCGAGGAGGAACGCATGCACCTGCTGGTGCTCACCGACCGCACCGGCGGCGGGAAATCGCTCCTCCCCGCCCTGGAGTACCTCGACCACACGCTCCAGGACGCCCCGCTCGACTCGACGTCGCTGTTCGGGTTGACCAGTTGCGACATCGTGCTCGTCGACGCGACACAGGACCTCCGCGCGGCGACGGGTGCCTGCCGGGCCGCGTCGGTCCACGAACTGCGCAAGCCCGTGGTGGTGGTCATGAGCGAGGGCGGACTCGCCGCGCTCAAGGTGACCTGGGGGTTCGACGACTGGTTGCTGCCGTTCGCCTCGCCGGCCGAGATCGAGACGCGACTGCGCGTGGCCCGCGAGCGCATGGTCGCCGAGCGGCCGACCCGTGCCGCCAGCGTCGGCGACCTGGTCGTGGACGAGGACAGCTACCAGGTGCGCCTGCGAGGCGTCCCGCTCGACCTGACGTTCAAGGAGTTCGAACTCCTCAAGGCGCTGGCCAGCGCACCGAACCGGGTGTTCACCCGTGACCTGCTGCTGCAGGACGTGTGGGGCTACGACTACTACGGCGGCTCGCGCACCGTCGACGTCCACGTGCGACGTCTGCGGGCCAAGCTCGGGCCCGAGTACGAGTCGATGATCGTGACCGTCCGCGGCGTCGGCTACAAGCTCGTGCCACCAGGGCAGCGCCAGGAACGTGGCGAGGAAGAACCCGAGTCCCAGGACTCCTAGGACCTACGCGAGGTCGATGCCGAAGGCGACGTCGTCCCATCGCGTGGCGAACCCGTTGCGCTCGTAGAGCCGGACGGCGCGTTCGTTGGCGCGGTCGACCCACAGGATCACCTCGGTGCAGCCGACGTCGGACAGGTGGTGCAGGCCGGCGGTCAGCAGCGCCGCCCCAAGGCCCGCGCCCTGGGCATGTGGGGCGATGGCGAGGTTGTAGACCTCGCCCTCGTCCCCGCCGCGACGCTTGAGCCAGTGCAGGCCGCCGAGGCGACCGTCCGGGCCTTCCGCGACGAGCAGGTCCTCCGGGCGGTACCAGGCGTAGGCCTGCCGCTCGTGCAGTTGCGTCAGCGTCCAGC
>JBBDSX010000220.1:0-3188 GCA_040904725.1 Egicoccus sp. | reverse complement strand
AGTCGACGTGCTCGCTGTCGCGGATCAGCCGGTCGTAGGAGATGACCGGGATGCCCGCGTCGGCGGCCGCCTGCAGCTGGCCGGACAGAGCGGTGCCGTCGATCGCGGCGATGATCAGGGCGTCGACGCCCTGGGTGATCATCTGGTCGATCTGCTGGGACTGGGTCGGGATGTCGTCGCCGGCGTACTGCAGCGAGACCTCGTAGCCAGCCGCCTCGAGTCCGTCCTGGACGTTGGCGCCGTCGGCGATCCAGCGCTCGGAGGTCTCGGTCGGCATCGCGACGCCGATCAGGCCACCTTCACCGGCTGCCTCGCCTTCGCCTTCGCCTTCACCTTCGGTCTCGGTGGTGGGCTCCTCCTCGGTGTCGCCCGCGCCCTCGCCACCACAGGCGGCCAGGCCGAGGGCGAGGGTGAGGCCCACCGCCATCGTCCGGAATGTCTTCTTTCTCATCATGGGTGCTGCTCCTTCATGGTCGTGCAGGGTCGGGGTCGTCGGTCGGGTCTGGTCCCGGTCACATCCCCTGTGCGAGCCGGTAGTAGGCCTGGTTCCAGCGCAGCTCCCGGGTGAAGCTGCGTGTGGTCACGTGCTCGTCGATGACCGCGAGCTCGATGCCCGCGATCTCGGCGAGGTCCTCGAACGCCGGCACGCCGAGCGCGGTGGACAGCACCGTGTGGTGCGCCGCACCGGCGGTGAGCCAGCACTCGGCCGAGGTCGCGAAGTCGGGGCGGGGGACCCAGACCGCGCGTGCCACCGGCAGGTTTGGCAGATCGGCGTCCGGGGGGACGATGTCGACGAGGTTGGCGGTCAGCCGGAACCGCTCGCGCAGGTCCGACATCGCCACGACCACGCCGTCACCCGGGTCGGTGTCGAACACCAGCCGGACCGGGTCCTCGCGACCGCCGATGCCCAACGGGTGGACCTCGAGGCGCGGGGTGGACGTGGTCAGGGTCGGGCAGATCTCGAGCATGTGCGCGCCGAGGATCTTCTCCTTCCCCGGCGTCAGCTCGTAGGTGTAGTCCTCCATCAGGGAGGCGCCACCGGGCAGGCCGTGGCCCATGACCTTCGCGGCCCGGACGAGCAGGGCGGTCTTCCAGTCGCCTTCGGCGCCGAACCCGTACCCGTCGGCCATCAGCCGCTGAACGGCAAGGCCGGGCAGTTGGCGCAGACCTCCGAGGTCCTCGAAATTGGTCGTGAAGGCGCCGAAGCCGCCGGCCTCGAGGAAGCTGCGCAGTCCGAGTTCGATCCGGGCGCCGTAGCGCAGCGAGTCGTGGCGGTCGCCACCCGGCCGCAATTCGGCGGCCACCTCGTAGCGTTCGTCGTACTCGGCGACCAGCGCGTCGATCTCGGTGTCGGCGGCGACGTCGACGGCCTCGACGAGGTCGTTCACACCCCAGGTGTTGACGGCGACACCGAGGCGGATCTCGGCCTCGGTCTTGTCGCCCTCGGTGACGGCGACGTTGCGCATGTTGTCGCCGAAGCGTGCCAGGCGCAGGTGCTGCAGGGCGTCCCAGCCGGCAGCGGCGCGCGCCCAGGTGCCGACCTTCGCGCGGACGGCGGCATGGGTCGCGTGGCCGACGACGGTCTTGCGGGCGGCCGACAGGCGCGTGGCCACGTACCCGAACTCGCGGTCGCCGTGGGCGGCCTGGTTGAGGTTCATGAAGTCCATGTCGATGTCTGCCCACGGCAGTTCGACGTTGGCCTGCGTGTGCAGGTGCAGCAGCGGCTTGCGCAGTGCGTCCAGCCCGAGGATCCACATCTTGGCCGGCGAGAAGGTGTGCATCCACACGATCACGCCGAGGCAGTCGTCGTCGCCGTTGGCATCGAGCGCGGCACGCCGGATCGCGTCGCGTTCCTTGAGCACCGGCTTCCAGACGATGCGCACGGGCACGTCGGGGGCGTCGTCGAGGGCGGCAGCGACCTGCTGTGACTGCTCGGCGACCTGGCGCAGCGTGTCGTCGCCGTACAGGTCCTGGCTCCCGGTCAGGAACCAGATCTCTTTGCCCTCGAACGGGTCGTTCATCCCTGCTGCTCCTGGTCACGCTGGCCGTAGACGTTCTGGTAGCGGTCGTACAGCGAGGCGATGTCGGCGCCGGCGATGGGGACCGGGTCGCCGAGTTGTCGGGCGAGGTGGACGGTGCGGGCGACGTCCTCGCACATCACGGCGGCCTTGACAGCGGCCTTGGCGTCCTTGCCGATCGTGAAGGGCCCGTGGTTCTGCATCAGCACCGCCGGCGAGTTCGAGTCGCGCAGCGTCTCGACGATGCCGCGTCCGATCGAGTCGTCGCCGATCAGCGCGAACGGTCCGACAGGGATGTCGCCGCCGAATTCGTCGGCCATGGCGGTCAGCACGCACGGCACCGGTTCGGCGCGGGCGGCCCAGGCACACGCGTAGGGCGAATGGGTGTGGACCACGCCACCGACGTCTGGCATGTGGCGGTAGACGTAGGCGTGTGCCGCGGTGTCGGACGAGGGCTGCAGCCGCGCCGACGTGCCGTCGTCGATCTTGTCGCCGTCGAGGTCGCAGACCACCATGCTGGCCGCGTCGAGTTCGTCGTAGGACACCCCGGAGGGCTTGATCACGAACAACTCGGCCGACGCGACGCGTTCGGAGACGTTGCCGGCGGTCCAGACCACCAGCCCGTTGCGCGGCAGTTCGGCGTGGAGCGCGGCCACCCGCTCGCGGGCGTCGGCGACCGCGGCACGGACGTCGGGGGCGAGCTCGGACAGCCGCAGGGTCATGCAGGCACCTCGGCGTCGGCAGCGGTGGTGGCTCGGGCCTGGCGCCGGATCGCCTTGAGCCGGCGCATGACGTCGTTCTCACCACGACCGAAGTAGTCGTGCAGGCGGCGGTACTCGGCATAGAGCGCGTCGTAGGCCAGGGCTGCGTCCTCGTCGGGCGTGTAGGCGGCCACGACCCTGCGGCCCATGGCGCGGGAGGCTTCACGGACGTCGGGATACGCCCCGGCGGCCACGGCAGCGTGGATCGCGGAGCCCAGCGCAGGCCCCTGCTCGGAGGCGATGGTCGACAGCGGCAGGCGGGTCACGTCGGCGTACATCTGCATCAGGAAGCGGTTCTTGAGCAGACCACCCGCGACGATCAGCTCGGTCACCGGCACGCCCGAGTCGGCGAACGCCTCGACGATCGTGCGGGTGCCGAAGGCGGTGGACTCGAGCAGCGCCCGGTAGA
>JBBDSX010000219.1:0-3210 GCA_040904725.1 Egicoccus sp. | reverse complement strand
GGCGGCGGGCGAGGAACCGGGCCGCTGGATCGGCCGCGGTGCGCAGCGGCTCGAGTTGGCCGGCCGGGTCCAGGCCGAGCAGCTGCGTGCCGTTCTCGCCGGGCACGATCCGGTATCGGGCGAGCAGTTGGCGCGGCATCCGGCGCGCAAGGTGCCAGGGTTCGATCTGACGTTTCGGGCCCCGAAGTCGGTGTCGCTGCTGTGGGGCCTTGGCGACCGGACCACCGGTGCGCAGGTCATGGCGGCGCACGACGCGGCGGTAGACGCCGCAGTCGGCTACCTGGAACGGACCGCCGGGTTCACCCGGCGGGGCGCCGGTGGGACCGAGCAGGTCGCGACGACCGGATTCGTCGCGTCGGCGTTTCGGCATCGCAGCTCACGTGCGGGTGATCCGCTGCTGCACACCCATGTGCTGGTCGCCAACCTCGCCGAGACGGTCGATGATGGGGTGTGGCGCACGCTCGATGCCCGCCGGCTGTACGCGCACGCCAAGACCGCAGGGTTTCTGTACCAGGCGCAGCTTCGTCATGAACTCACCGTCGCGCTCGGCGTCGGCTGGCAGCCACCCGTCAACGGTGCTGCCGACATCGCCGGTGTCGACCGGAACGTGATCGAGGCGTTCTCGCAACGACGCCGCGCCATCGTGCAGACGCTCTGCGAGCGTGGTGAGGACTCGGCGAAGGCAGCGCAGGTCGCCACGCTCGACACCCGTCAGGCCAAAGACGGCAAGGTTTCTGAAGCTCAGCTGCGTGCCGGCTGGCGGGCACGTGCCGCCACGCTCGGGGTGCGCGACGGCGAGAGCTGGGCGCGCCGGCTCACCGGTGTCGCCCGGCTCCAGTCGCCTGACGTCGCGGCGCTGCACGAGGAGCTGGTCGGCGAGGACGGGTTGACCGCGAATGCCTCGACGTTCACGCGTCGGGACGTGGTGCAGGCGATCGCCAGTCGGCTGCCAACCGGCGGGCGGGTTGCCGACATCGAAGCGATCGCCGACGCGACGCTGACCGGCGACCGCGACCGGATCGTCCAACTCGACACGTCTGGGCCGCGCACGAGCGGGGACGTGCTCCGCCGCCCCGACGGCACGACCGTCGACGCGACTGGCGGTGACCCACGGTTCACCACCCGCAGCCTCGTCCTCACCGAGCACGCCGCCACCGAAGCCGCCGTCGGCCGCGGCCGCGATGGTGTCGCGCTCGGGGACCAGACCACCGTCGAGCACACGATCGCCGACCGGCGGCTGTCGGTCGAGCAGGCCGAGATGGTGCGCCGCCTCACCAGTTCCGGCCGTGGTGTCGAGGTCGTGGTGGGCCGGGCCGGGACCGGCAAGACCTACACGCTCGCCGCCGCACACGCGGTCTGGCGTCACGCCGGCATCCGTGTGACCGGCGTCGCGCTGGCTGCCCGCGCAGCCCTGGAGCTCCAAGAATCATCGGGCATCGCCTCAACGACCATCGCCCGGCTGCTGGGGCAGCTCGACCGCGGCCAGCCGTCCAAGCTCGCGCCGGGATCGGTGCTCGTTGTCGACGAAGCCGGCATGGTCGGCACCCGCACGCTCGCCCGGCTCCTCGACCACGCCCAACGACGCGAGGTGAAAGTGGTCCTGGTCGGTGACCACCGCCAGCTACCCGAGATCGACGCGGGCGGCCTGTTCCGCACGCTGATCGACCGGCTCGATCCGATCGAGCTGACCGACAACCGACGTCAGACCCACGCCTGGGAACAACAGGCCCTCGTCCAGCTCCGCCACGGTGACCCGACCGAGGCGGTCGCCGCCTACCGCCAGCACGGCCGGGTCATCACCGACGACGACCCCGACCTGCTCCGCGACCGGCTCGTGTCCGGATGGTGGCACACCGCCCGCCACGACCTGCCCGACAGCATCATGATCGCGCTGCGCCGCGCCGACGTCGACGACCTCAACCGGCGTGCCCGCCAACACCTCCGCATCGCCGGCCGACTCACCGGCCCTGCGCTGACCATCGGTGAGGTCGAGTTCCAGGCGGGCGACCGGATCGTGTGTCTACGCAACCGGCCCGACCTCGGCGTGGTCAACGGCACGCGCGCGACCATCACCCACATCGACCGCAACGGCCAGACGCTCCACGCGGTCGACGACCGCCGCGTTCGTCTGCAACTGCCGTTCGACTACCTCGACGCCGGACATCTCGTCCACGGCTACGCCGTCACCGGACACAAGGCTCAAGGGATCACCGTCGAGCACACCTACACGCTTGGCACACCCGACCTCTACCGCGAATGGGGATACGTCGCGCTCTCCCGCGGACGCACCAGCAACCGGCTCTACCTCACCAGCCACGATCCGGCCGTCGAAGCCCTCCACCACCAGCACACGAACATCCCGGACGGACGCGCGACGACCGCCGGACTTCGACGCAGCCGCGCGCAAACCCCGGTCGGTGACCTTGCCGATCTCGGTGTACGAATCCGCGAGCTCGAACGCCACCTGCGCCATCCCGATGTCCAGCACGCGCTCGATCTCGACGCGCACCGTCGGCAGCTCGACACCAACCGCCGACAACAGCGGCAGCGGGCCGCCGCAGCCAACCAGCAGCTCGACCAGCTGCCCACCATCGGACTGCCGCGTCACCGCCGCGAGCGACAATGGTTCGTCAGCGAACAGCGCGCCGCCCAGCGACACGCCGCCGAACTCGACCGGGCCATCGCCACCCTCGACCGACAGCTGGCCCGGCTTCCCGACCCCGCCACGATCCGCCGCGACCGCGAACGGCTCGCCGCCCTCACCGCCCGGCTACGCGACCAGACCACCCGGACCGTCGCCAACTACCACCACCGACCGCCGACGTGGCTTGTCAACGCCATCGGCCCGCCCCCCAACGACCCCCAACTCCGGCGCCGCTGGACCGCGACCGCCGAATCCATCGAAGACCACCGGCGTCGATGGGACATCACCCATCCCAGCCGAGCGCTCGACGCCGACGAGACGATCGTTGCTGTCCGATCCGATGAACGGCGACGTCTTGCCCGCAACATCAACGACCTACGCGCCACGCTCGCCATCGACCCACCACGATCCCGCGTGATCCAGCGCGGCCTCAGCCGATGACGATCCACAGCCCGTGTCACATGCGCGCGATACGACCGGACGAGCCCCGCCACACTGCCACGACGGACAGGAGCAACGATGAACGGCGTCTACAAGTACACGACGAAGGCCGGCGACCGCTGGCG
>JBBDSX010000218.1:0-3217 GCA_040904725.1 Egicoccus sp. | reverse complement strand
GGTGGCGAGCTTGTCGCCCCAGGTCGCGAAGTGGGTGAAGATCAGCATCCGCTCGCCGGCCTCGAAGACGTTGTCGACGATCTCCTCGAGCCGGGTGAGCTTGCCGGAGCGGCCGCTGAGGTCGCCGGCCTCGCCGGTGTAGGCGACCGGGTGGTTGCAGATCTGCTTGAGCGCGGTGATCGCAGCCAGCACGGCGCCCTTCTTCTTCGGCGCGCCCGGCTCGGTCTCGGCGGTCTCGGCAACCAGGGTGTCGAGGACGGCCTGGTAGAGGCCGATCTGCTCGGGCGTCATCGGGCAGTGGTCCAACGCGTCGATGCGGTCGGGCAGTTCCTGGGCGATGATCGGCTCGGCCTTGGTGCGGCGGAACACGAGCACGCCGTTCAAGGTCTTGAGCGCGGACTCGGCGGTGGAGCCGGCCTCGGAGGCCTTCTGCATCTGGGCCACGAACGTGGCGCGGTCACCGACCAGGCCGGGGTTGACGAAGTCCATCAGCGCCCACAGGTCACCCAGACCGTTCTCGATGGGCGTACCGGTCAGCACGACCCGGTTGCGGGCCTCGAGCCGCCGCAGTTGCTGGGCCGTCTCGGACGCGGGGTTCTTGATGACCTGGGCCTCGTCGAGCACGACCTTGTTCCAGCCGATGCGGGCCAGTGCGGCGACGTCGCGCAGCGCGGTGCCGTAGGTGGTCAGCAACACGTCGGTGTCGGCGACCTCGTCGGCGATGTCCTCGCCGTCGGCACGGTCGACGCCGTGGTGGACCTTCACGCGCAGTTCGGGGACGAACTTGGCGGCCTCGGAGGCCCAGTTGCCGACCACCGCCGGCGGCGCGATCACCAGCGCCGGCCCGGCCTCGCGGGACAGGCGCAGGTGGGCGAGCAGGGTCGGCGTCTTGCCCAGGCCCATGTCCAGGGCGAGGCAGCCACCGAGTCCGGCGCTGTCGAGGAACGCGAGCCACGCCAGGGCGTTGGCCTGGTAGCTGCGCAGCTCGCCCTCGAACCCCTCGGGGGAGGTGGGCGGCTGGGCCGGGATCTCACGCGCGCTGCGGAGCAGGTCGGTCGCCCAGCCCTCGCCACCGACCGACACCGGGCGGCCGAGCGCGGTGCCGTCGAGCCCCAGGGCGTAGCGGAGCATGTCCGCACCGGACAGCTTGGTCTGCTTCTCGCGCTCGGCCAGCGCGGCCGCGGCAGCTTCGAGATCGGCATGGTCGACCTCGACCCACTTGCCGTGCGACTTGACCAGCGGCCGCGATTCCTGGGCGAGCCGCTGGATGTCGTCGGCGCTCAACTCGACGTCGTCGAACACCGCCGACCAGCGCACGCTCGACAGCTGCTGGGCGCCGACCGCGGTCTCGTGGCCGCCCTCGGAGGTGACCCGCAGCGAGGCGGTCGCCTTCTTCTTGGCCAGTGGGGGGACGCGGACCTCGAACCCGGCGGCGACGAGCACCGAACCGGTGTGGGCCATCAGCTCCCAGGCCTCGTCCTGGCTCAGGATCACCTGGCCGCGCCGGGTGTCCTTGCCACGGGCGAGCGGCTCGTAGAGGCCCTCGAGGCGCTCGAGTTCGCGCTTGATGGTCTCCTTGCGTTCGTGCTTGGCGCGCGACATCGCGGCCTCGACCGGTTCTTCCTTGCGGCCGGCCGCCGAGGTCAGCGTCCGCAGCAGCCACGCGTCGCCCGAGTCGGGGGGATCGAGGTGGACGATCAGGCCGACCTTCGGAGCGCCGGTGACGCCCTCGGCCCAGGTCTTGAGCCCCTTGGCGATGTCGCTGCCCTGCTGGTGCAGCGCTTCGAACGTCGAGCCGTTGAGCCGGCCGAGCACGGCCTCGGCGACCTCGGACGTGCTGCGTGGCTGCGGTGGCGGCGCCGGCACCTCGACGCGTGAGGCACCCTCGCGACAGATCGCGTCGACGAAGGTGGCCACGATCGAGCGGGTGATCGCCCGCCGGTCGCGCCGGTCGAGCGCGGCGACCACGCCCGGCATCGACTTGGCCAGCGCCGTGAGCTCGTCGTGGTCGATCAGGGTGGCGTCCCAGCGGACGGCGAAGAACGAGCGGTTCGCCGGGGCGTCGCCGACCTTCTGCAACTGCGGGACCATGCGTCCGTGGGCGACCAGCCGCACGGCCAGCGCCGCCGCCAGACCCATCCAGGTGACCGACGCGCCGAGGCCCTCGTCGTCGTGGGTCGAGTTGAGCGAGACGAGCCAGCCGAGCGAGCTGCGCACGGGTGCCGCGACGGCGTCGACCCGGTCGCCGGTCGGCAGCTTGAGCGGTTCGTGGTCGTCCCACACGTCGCTGCCCGCGCCGACCGTCTTCAGCCGTGTCCGCAGGGACTCGACGTCCTCGGCGTCGGCGTCGTAGCCGCCGGCCCAGGCAACCACGTCGCCGCGGTCCCAGGTCAGCTGCAACTGGGTCACGCCGACGACCGGTGGCTTGGCGATCGGGGTAGGCGCCGCGGCAGGGGCCTCGTCGCGACTGCCGCCCTGCCGGCGCGGCTCGTGGCCGGTCAACTCGACCAGCATGTCGTCGATGCGGTTGCGCTCTTCCTCGAAGTCGGCCAGCACCAGGGCGCGTTCGGGGCCGTGGACCTGCTTGCGCACCCGCTCGATCGTGGCCAACACGTCGTCGCGCATGGCGCCGAGGGCTTCGGCCCATTCCTCGCGGTGTGCCTCGAGTGTCGCCCGTTCGGCGTCGTTGGCCAGTCCGTCGAGATGCGCCTGGGCCAGTTCCCGGAAGTCGCCGAGGGTGACCGGACGCGGTGTGGTCGTCGTGGTGATGGTCGTCTCTTTCGTGCCGTCTCGCCCGGGATGCGCCCGTTGCGTCGCAACGGTGCGCGTCGGTCGCGCCTCGGCCGTCGGCCGAACGCCCTACCCCAGGACGACGTGGTGTGAGCCGCCTCGTGCCGGCGGCGAGCGCCGGCCATGCCAAGTGCTTGGGCGTCCCCGTCGGGGGACGCAACAGGTCCGGATCGCAGCGTCTGCGTCGCGCCGACTGGCCGCGCGGGCGCGGACGGTGGTGGTATCGGTGTCCGGACCGGGTCGCACCGGCGAGGGCTCGAGCTCGCCACCCCCGGTACGTGTGGCCAGCCTACCGGTCATCGCGGCGTTGTACAGGGATCTGCCCCGTCCCTCCCCGTGGCCCCGCCCGGGCCCTCGCGTCGTGGATGTGTACGCGAGAGGGGCCGGTGGTCGCCCACCGGCCCCTGTTCACCCCACCCCCGCGAGG
>JBBDSX010000217.1:12792-19622 GCA_040904725.1 Egicoccus sp. | reverse complement strand
GGCTCACCCCGTTGCCACCCCCAGGACCCGACGACAGCGATCCCTCCGAGCCACGGGCAGGACCGACCGAACCACCCGGCGACCCACCCGGTGATCCTTCGTCCGTGGCCGACACCGACCACGACGCCGATACCGATACCGGCCTGCCGTTCTGACCTGACCCGGCGCCCGTCCTGCTCCCGCCCCTGCAGGCGACACCACCACCGGGCGCCTGCCGGCCCACCGCCGACCCCACCTGTCACGGGTGGTGGTCGACGGTGGGCTCGGCGTGCGTGCGTGGTCGCTGGCTCTACGGCACGCGGGGGATGGGTAGCGTCACTGCTCCACTCATCGAGGAGAGCGACGCTGGACACGCTGGACCTGCTCGAGACGCTCGTCGGGATGGACACGACGGCGCAGCACAGCAATCTCCAACTCGTGGGTTTCGTCGAGGCTCTGCTCGACGACCACGGCATCCCGCACGAGCGGGTGATGAGCCCCGATGGCACGTGCGCCAACCTGATTGCACGCATCGGTCCCGAGGTCGAAGGCGGTGTCGTCCTGTCCGGACACACCGACTGCGTCCCGGTGACCGGCCAGCCGTGGACCCGCGACCCCTTCGTGATGCACCGGGCCGACGACGGCCGGTTGTACGGCCGCGGCGTGACCGACATGAAGGGCTTCCTCGCCGTTGCGTTGGCCGCGGTGCCGAAGATGCTCGACGCCGGCCTGCAGCGGCCGCTGTTGTTCGCGCTCTCCTACGACGAGGAGATCGGGACGGTCGGCGCGCCGAGCCTGGTGGAGCGCCTCGTGGCGACCCAGCCACGTCCCGAATCGGTCGTGATCGGCGAGCCGACGTCGATGGAGGTGGTGACCGCCCACAAGGGCGTCCGTGCCTTCACCACCGTCGTCGACGGGCGGGACGCCCACTCGAGCCAGCCGCAGAAAGCCGCCAACGCCGTCGCCGCGGCAGCGCGCATCGCCGCGTTCGTCGACGACCTGGCGCTTCAGCACGCCGAGGCCGGCGCCGACCCGCGGTTCGACCCGCCCTACACCACCTTCAACCTCGCCACGATCAACGGCGGCCAGGCGATCAACATCGTCCCGCGCCGCTGCGAGCTCAGCTGGGAGTACCGCCCCGTCCCGGCCGACGACGGCGAGGAGATCCTCGACCAGGTCCGCCGGTTCGCGCAGGAGGAGGTGCTGCCGATGCTGCAGCGGGGGAGCGGTGATGGCGAGATCACCTTCGTCGTCGACTCGATGGCTCGCGCCCTCGCCGACGAGGACGGCGGACCGGCCGAGACCCTGTGCCGCGAACTGACCGGCTACACCGAACCCGCCCGCACCGTCGCGTTCGGCACCGACGGCGGCCACTTCCAGGCCGCCGGCCTGTCGACCGTGGTGTGCGGACCCGGCTCCATCGACCAGGCACACATCGCCGACGAGTGGATCGAGGTGAGCCAACTCGATGCGGCGGCCCGCTTCGTCGACGGCGTCATCGACCACCTCGCCCGCTGATGGACGCCGACGGCAAGGTCGAGGCGCAGGTCGCCGCGCTGCTGCACCGCGCGGACGACATCGTCAAGGCGTCGCCCGCGCGCCGCGACGAGTCCGCGGTGATCGGCCAGGCGGGGGAGTTGCTCGAACAGGCCCGCGACCTGCTCGACGACATTCCAGACCCGGAACGGCGACGGGCGCTGGTGGCGCAGGTGTCACGCCGCATCGGTGACCTCGACCGGGCGTTGGTCGCCTCGTTCCAGGCCCCTTCGCCGGGGGTACGTCGGGCGCCGACGAAGGACGTCGACCCGGCTCGCATCCCGCCGAACCAGCACCTCACCGCCGGGTTCCCGGTCCTGCACGTCGGCCGCATGCCCGACGCGAGGCCGCAGGACTGGCGTCTGACCGTGACGGGCATGGTCGAGCAGCGAACCGTGCTCTCGCTGGACGACCTGCGCGATCTCGACACCGTGACCGAGCGCAGCGACTTCCATTGCGTCACGTCGTGGTCACGGCTGGACAACGACTGGACCGGCGTGCGCGTACGCGACGTCCTCGACGTGGCCGGCGTCAGGCCGACGGTGTCCCACGTCATCGCGTCCGGCCACCCCGCCTACAGCGCCAACCTCGACCTCGAGGTGCTGCGACGCGACGACAGCCTGCTCGCATGGGCCCACGACGGTGACCCGCTGACCCCGGAACACGGCGGTCCGCTGCGCCTGGTCGTCCCGGTGCGCTACGGCTGGAAGAGCGTGAAGTGGGTCACCGAACTCCGCCTGATCGACCGTGATGTGCACGGCTACTGGGAGGAGCGCGGCTACCACGACGTCGCCGACCCGTTCCTCGAGCAGCGGTTCGCCTGAGCGTCGACTACCGGGGGTCCGGATGGTCGGCACCGACCGCGGAGCCGAGGACCTCGAAGCGCATGCCCTGGTCCTGGAGACGCCGCCGGTAGGACTCGCCCAGTGCCATGGCCGGCGTCAACGCCCCGACGTACTCGTTCCTACCGTCCTGTGCCAGGGACAGCGCCGCCTCGCCCAGCATCTTGGCCGTCTCGTCGTAGCCCGGGTCGCCGCCCGAGACGCGCGTGACGACGCGCTCGCCGCCACCCTCACCGACGAACGTGACGGAGAAACGACTGCGGGACCGGAAGGCCTCGGACGGCCCCTCGCCGACGGCCGGCAGGACGTGGCGCATCAGGACACGGGTGGGGGGCAGGATCGCCGCGGCGGCGAACAGGCCGGCACCGACGACACCGGCGACCGCGGTCGGCAGGCGTTCGAGCAGGGCGTAGTGGCCGTAGGCGAACGAGCGCCCGTAGCCGGGTAGCGCCCGGGCCGACCGCAGCACGATCGCGGGGTCGACCGTCGGTAGCGGGACCCCGTAGCCGGTGAGCCCGGCGAGGGCCCGGTGAACACGCGGGGCGATGCTGCGGACGCGCCGGACCTGCGGCGCGCCGGGCGCCGCACGGCCGGCACCACCGGTGCGGCGGGAGGCGACCGCCTCGAGGGCGCTGTGAGCCGTGCCGCCGCTGAAGCGGGCCCGCGTCCAGACGTAGCCGCGAACCTGCAGGTCGGCGTCCTGGGGCAGTTGCTCCGCGGTGAACCGCGCCCCGAGATCGTGGGGCACGGAGTCGAAGCCGCAGCAGGTCACCAGGCGGATGCCGGCCTCGTGTGCTGCCTCGCCGTAGCGGTCGCGGACGACGGCGACGAAGCCGGGCTCGCCGGTGATGTCGGCGTAGTCGGTGGCGGTGTCGACGCAGGCGGCCACGATCGGCTCACCGAGGCGCATGTACGGACCGATCGTGGTGGCGACCACGGCGGTCCGCGCCGTCACCCCCCGGAGGGCTTCGCTGTCGGCGAGGTCCACCACCTCGATAGCCGGACCATCGCCCGGGAGGTCGGCAGCCACCGCCTCGAGGCGTTCGCGGGAACGGCCCGCGATCGCCCAGCGAAGGGTCGTGCCGCTGGTGCGTCGAGCCAGGTGGGCGGCCGTGAGGCGGCCGGTGAACCCGGTGGCGCCGAACAGCACCACGTCGTAGTCGCGGTCGGTCATGCTCTCCTCGCAGGTGTGGTGACGGCAACCTACGACGAACGGGCGACGTGATCGTCGCCCGTTCGTCGTGGTTCGCCGTGCCCGCTAGGCGGCTTCCTCGCCGTCTGCGCAGTACTGCTGGCCGTCGTGCTCGATGCAGTCACGTCCTTCGATCTCCTCGACGGACACGCCGTAACCGATCGCGCCGCCCAGGAGCAGGCCGACGATCACGCCGAGTCCGACGAGTGACCAGATGAAGACCTGGGTCGCGTTCGACAGGTCGTCGAACTCCTGCTTGACCCGGTCGGTGTCGCTTTTGAAGTCGACTGCCATGCGCTTGATCTCCGATGTCGTCGTGCGCTGGCGCCCGGGTTCAGGCGAAGAGCAGGATCAGGATGATGATGAGCAGCAGGGTTCCGAGTCCGATGTACACGGTGTCCTCCATCGCGTTCGCTTGGGGTGCTTGCGGTCTGTGACGATGTAAACGCCCCACGGCGGCCGGCGACAGGGCGGGCGCATGTACGAAGGGTGGTCGCGGACACGGCCATGCTGACGGCGTTGACCCGACGGACACTGCCCGTGTACCGCCATCCGACAGGGGTGGAGCCCGCCCCCGGCCGAGGAACCGTCCTGCGCCTGTCGCCGGTTACGCTGCCGTATCCGAGGAAGGTGGAGGCAGACGATGAGCAACTCGGCCCCGGCGTTCGGCACCGTCATGGCGCCGCACATGGCTGTCGCCACGACCACGGGCGGCGTGTTCTCGACGGCCGAGGTCGTACCGACGGCTGCGATCGAACTGCACCCGGCCGCGCACGCCCTGCACTACGGCAGTGCCTGCTTCGAAGGTCTGAAGGCCCATGGCGGCGTCGACGGCAAGGTTCGCCTGTTCCGCGCCGACCGGCACGCCGAGCGACTGCGTGCCTCTGCCGCCCGTCTGCTGCTGCCGGTGCCGCCGACGGACCTGCTCGCGCAGGCCCTGCACGACGTGGTCTCGGCCAACCTCGACGTCGTCCCCGAGACACCCGGGGCGCTGTACCTGCGTCCGGTCCTGCTCGGCACCGACCCCAACATCGGCGCGGCGGCCGCACCGTCGGACGAGGCGTTGCTGTACATCCTGGCCAGCCCGGTCGGGGACTACTTCCGCGGCGGGAACACCGGGCTGACCCTGGCCGTCGAGACCGAACTGCCGCGCACCACGCCGCAGTTCGGGCAGGTCAAGTCGGGCGCCAACTATGCGATGGCGCTCGGCGTGACACGCCGAGCCCGCGAAGAACACGGCGCCGACCAGGTGCTGTTCGCCCCCGGCGGGGACGTCCAGGAGACCGGCGCGGCCAACTTCCTGCTCATCGACGACCGTCGCGTGGTCACCAGGGCACTCGACGGATCGTTCCTCCACGGCGTCACCCGCGACTCGGTGCTGACCCTCGCGGGCGACCTCGGCTACACGGTGGAGGAACGCGACATCTCGATCGAGGAGATCGCGGACTGGGCCGCCGACGGCGAGGCCGCCCTCGCCGGCACGGCCGCGGTGCTGGCCCCCGTCGGGGCACTGATCCACCGCGGCGAACGCATCCAGGTCGGCGACGGGTCCATGGGCCCGAACACAGCCCGCCTGCGCGACGCCCTGCTCGCCATCCAGCGCGGCCAGGCCGCCGACCCACACGGCTGGACCCAGCCGGTCTGACGCGAAGGGCACACCGGGTGAAGAACCCCACCTACACGATCGTCATCGGCGCCGTGATCACGGTCTTCCGCGTCTTCAACTGGAAGGTGCGGATCACCGGCTGGGAACACCTGCCCGTGACCGGCGGCGGGGTCGTCGCCGCCAACCACATCGGCTACCTCGACTTCGTCTTCGTCGGCTACGGCGCTCGCAAGCAGAAGGGCAAGCGGCGCCTGCGGTTCATGGCGAAGCGCGAGGTGTTCGACCACAAGATCTCGGGTCCGCTGATGCGCGCCATGGGCCACATCGCCGTCGACCGCGCCGGCAACACGCGCGCCGCCCTGCGTGAGGCTGGCGACGCACTGCAGGGCGGCGACCTCGTCGGGATGTTCCCCGAGGGCACCGTCAGCCGCTCGTTCATGCCGCTCGCCGGCCGCCCGGGGGCCGTGAAGATGGCGATGGACGCGCAGGTCCCGCTGATCCCGGCCGCGGTCTGGGGGACGCAACGCATCTTCACCAAGGGCCGCAAGCCGACGCCGACCCGTGGCGCGGTCATCGACGTGCGCTACGGCGCGCCGATCGAGTACACGGCTGACAGTGACCCCGTCGAGGTCCACGAGCGGCTGATGACGGCGATCCGCGCGATGGTGGCGGACCTGCAGCGCGACTACCCGCAGTCGCCGCGCGGTCCCGAGGACACCTGGTGGCTGCCGGCCCACCTCGGTGGTAGCGCACCGACGATCGAGGAGGCCGAGGCGGCGGCCAAGGCCGACTCGGCCCGTCGACGCGAGCAACGGCGCGAACAGCACCGCGAGTCGTGAACCAGGTCCGCATCACCGACCCGGCCGACCCGCGGCTGGGGGACTACGCGGCACTCAACGACCCGGCCCTGCGCAAGCGCTACGAGAACGAACTCGGCGTGTTCATCGCCGAGGGGCCCAACGTGGTGCGCGAACTGCTGGCCTCGCGCTACCCGACCCGGTCGGTGCTGGTCGCCGAGGAACACCTCGATGCCGTGCATGCGGACCTCGACCACCTTCCCGACGACGTCCCGGTCTACGTGGTCGCCCGCGCCCTGCTCTACGAGGTCGTGCGGTTCAGGCTCCACCAGGGCGTGCTCGGCTGCGGTGACCGTCTCGTGGCCCCGGACCCCGCCGCGGTCATCGAGGGTGCGCGGACCGTCGCGGTGCTCGAGGGCCTCAACGACCACGAGAACCTCGGCACCCTGTTCCGTTCGGCCCGGGGCCTCGGTGTCGACGCGGTCCTGCTCGCACCCGGGTGCGCCGATCCGCTCTACCGCCGCTCCGTGCGCGTGTCGATGGGCCACGTCCTGCACGTGCCGTTCGCCCGGGTCGCCGAACTCGGCCAGGCGCTGCCGTGGCTGCACGACGCCGGGTTCGCGACCGTCGCCTTGACACCGCGCGAGGATGCGACCGACCTGGCAACGACCACACGTCCGGCCGACCGGGTCGCCGTGCTGCTCGGCGCCGAAGGGCCCGGCCTGTCCGACGCCGCTATCGCCGGTGCCTCGCACGCCGTCCGGATCGCCATGCACGACGGGGTCGACTCGCTCAACGTCGCGGCCGCGGGCGCCATCGCCTTCCATGCGCTCGCGTCCGAGCAATCCCATGCGCTCGCGTCCGAGCAATCCCATGCG
>JBBDSX010000217.1:11457-12692 GCA_040904725.1 Egicoccus sp. | reverse complement strand
TCCGAGCAATCCCATGCGCTCGCGTCCGAGCAATCCCATGCGCTCGCGTCCGAGCAATCCCATGCGCTCGCGTCCGAGCGACCACACCCCGGCGGCCGCTGACGCCCGCACGCTGGTAGAACGCCCGCAGGTCATCAACGCCCCCTCCTGCGACGAACGGAACACCCATGAGTGCCGACGCCCCCGCCACCGCCTCGGGCACCTTCGACATCGGCGGCGACCTGCCCGTCCACCGCCTCGGCTACGGCGCGATGCGCATCACCGGCCCGGGCATCTGGGGCGAACCGGATGACCGCGACGGGGCCATCCGGGTCCTGCGCCGCGCCGTCGAACTCGGCGTCGACTTCATCGACACCGCCGACAGCTACGGCCCGTTCGTGTCCGAGGACCTGATCCGCGAGGCCCTGCACACCGGCGGCAGCGACCCGTACGGCGGTGTGGTGGTCGCGACCAAGGCCGGGTTGATTCGCACCGGCCCCGACGCCTGGCACCCGCTGGGCCGACCCGAGTACCTGCGCTTCGCCTGCGAGATGAGCCTGCGCCGCCTCGACGTGGAACGCATCGACCTGTACCAACTGCACCGCATCGACCGCGCGGTGCCCGAGGACGAGCAGTTCGGGGTCCTCGCCGAACTGCGCGACGAAGGCAAGATCCGCCACGTCGGGTTGTCCGAGGTCGGCGTCGACGAGCTCGAGCGTGCCAGCGCCGTCGTGCCGATCGCGACCGTGCAGAACCGCTACAACCTGCTCGACCGTGGCTCGCAGGACGTGCTCGAGCACTGCGAGCAGGCGGGTATCGGGTTCATCCCGTGGTTCCCGATCGCGACCGGGGACCTCGCGCGCCCCGGTGGCCCGCTCGGCGACCTCGCCGAGGAGACCGGCGCCACCCCGTCACAGCTCGCCCTGGCGTGGCTGCTGCGCAGCTCGCCGGTGCAACTGCCGATCCCAGGTACCTCGTCGGTCGACCACCTCGAGGAGAACGTGGGCGCCGCGACGGTCGACCTCGACGCCGACCAACTCGCCCGGCTCGACGACGTCGCTGCCTGATCCGTTCGATCCGAAGGCCGCCCCGTGAGTCAGTCGTTCACCGACTACGTGCCGCTGCAGCGCTTCCAGCCCGTGGTCGCCGTCGCGCCCGACGGCACGCAGGTCGCCTACTCCAGCAACCGGGCCGGCCAGTACCACCTGTGGCTCGTGCCGACCGCCGGCGGTCAGCCGCGGGCCATCACCGACGAT
>JBBDSX010000217.1:0-11357 GCA_040904725.1 Egicoccus sp. | reverse complement strand
TGCGGACGCACGGAAGATCGACCTGCCGAGCGGCGAGATCGACGCGCTCGCCCTGTCCGACGTCGGCAGCTTCCTCGTCGGGCACCTGGTCGGGGAGCAGGGCGCCAGCGGGTAGCGTCCGGTGCTCGTGACCGGAACCCTCCTCAACGTCGGCGCCATCGTGGTGGGCGCCCTGGCCGGGACCGCCCTCGGCGGCCGGCTGCCTGCGCGTGTCCGGGGCACCGTCACCGACGTGCTCGGCCTGTTCGTGATCGTGCTGGGCATCACCGACGCGCTCGACACGTTCGGCCCCGAACTGGCCGGCCGGCTCGGCCGCGGGGCCGTGCTGGTCGTGCTCGGCTCGCTGTTGGTGGGCGGGATCCTCGGCGAACTCGTCGACATCGAGGCCCGCCTGACGCGGGTCGGCGAGCGCCTGCGCGACCTGGTCCTCGGCCGCGACGCCGTCATCGTGCATGCGAGACCCGCCGGGGGACGACGAGGGCGCGAAGCGCCCGAGACAGGGGACCCATCGGAGACACGACACCGGTTCGTCGAGGGATTCGTCGTCACGACGCTGCTGGTGTGCGTCGGGCCGCTGGCGGTGCTCGGCGCGGTCCAGGACGGACTCACGGGCAGCATCGAACTGCTGTCGGTCAAGTCGGTGCTCGACGGGTTCGCCGCGCTCGCGTTCGGTTCGACGCTGGGCATCGGCGTCGCGTTCGCGGCGCTGCCCCTGCTGCTCTACCAGGGCGGCCTGAGCCTCGCCGCTGCCGCCGTCGGTCCACTCGCGACCGACGCCATGATCGCCGCCCTGGGCGCCGTCGGCGGCTTCCTCGTGGTCGGCATCGGCCTGCGACTGCTCGAGATCCGCGCCGTCCGGGTGGCCAACCTGCTCCCGGCGTTGGTGGTAGCACCACTGGCGGTCGCGCTCTGGCCGTGAGCGCTCGCGCGCCGCGCGCTCGTGGGTCCGTGTGGCCGGTGCGGGGTCGTTGACGGCGTGGCCGCGGCCGTCAAGGCTGGGGGTCGCAAGGCACGGGGGGTGCTGCGTGACAGGTTCATGGATCGGCCGGTCGTTGTTGCTCGTGCCGGTGCTGCTCGCCGGCATCGGCGTCGGCATGGTGGTCGCCGGCCTCACGGGTGTGCCGGGCACCGGGGCCCAGGCCGCGGCCGCGGTCATCCTGCTCGGGGCGCTACGGGCGCTGCGCACCGGGGTGCGTCTCGACGCCGAACGCGAGGTGGTCCGGGTCCGCACGTTCTGGCGGACCGACCGGCTGCCGCTCGACGCATTGCAGCGCGTCGACGCGGCGGGACGGACCGAGGCGGGCACGCCGGCGGTGCGGTTCCTGCTCCGCGACGGGCGCGAGTTCGGCACGCTGGGGATGGCCTACCTCGACGAGGACGGGGCCGGCCAGTTCGTCGCCGACCTGCGTGCGGCGCTCGAGGGCCGTGGGGTCGAGATCTCGCTGACGTCGGGTTCGTTCCGGCGCGCCGTCGGATGACGCACCCACCTGCTTGACTCGTCACGCTCGAAGGTCGGGCCGCCGGGGTCGGTGGAACAGGTGGCGACACGGATGGACGAGCGGGATCGCGTCCCGACGTGGCTCGCGACGGCAGCGGCGTGGTCGTGGCGGTTGCTGCTGGTCATGCTGGCGATCGCCGTGCTGGTGCGGGTCGCGATGCGCCTGTCGCTGGTCACGGTCCCGCTGATCGTCGCGCTGTTCCTGGCCACGCTCGCGGCGCCCGTTGCCGGCAGGCTGACGCGGCGCGGCTGGCCGTCCGCCCTGGCGGCGTTCGTGGTCGTGTTCGGCGGGTTCGCCCTGGTCGTCGGCGGTTTCGTGGCACTCGTGCCAACCCTCGCCGAGCAGGGCGGGAAGCTCGTCCCGACCGTGGCCGTCGCGCTCGACGACCTGTTGCGTTGGCTCGAGACCGGGCCGCTCGCGTTCGAGCAGCAGCAACTGCAGGAGCTCGGGCAACAACTGGTCACGCAACTCGAGGAGCGGTCGGGAACGCTGGCGCTCAGCGCCCTCGGGGCGCTGGCGACCGCGCTCGAGGTGGTCACGGCGATCGTCCTGTCCCTGATCCTGCTGTTCTTCCTGGTCAAGGACGGCGACCGGATCTACGGCTGGTTCGTCGCCCGCTCGCCGGCCGCCCACCACGACCTGCTGCGCGGCGTGGTCGTGCGCGCCTGGGAAGCCGTCGGCGGCTACATCCGCGGGACCGCCCTCGTGGCACTGATCGACGCCGTCGGGATCGCGATCGGTCTCGCGATCGTCGGGGTCCCGCTCGTGCTCCCGCTGGCGGTGCTGGTGTTCATCGGCGCGTTCGTCCCGATCATCGGGGCGTTCGTGTCCGGCATGGTGGCGGTGCTGGTCGCCCTGGCCGACGGCGGGCCGACGACGGCGTTGATCGTGCTGGCGATCGTGGTGGCGGTCCAGCAGGTCGAGTCGGACGTCCTGCAGCCGCTGATCATGCACCGCCTGGTCGCCGTCCCGTTGCACCCCATCGTCGTGCTGGCCGTGCTCGTCGCGGGAACGGTGCTCGTCGGCGTCATCGGCGCGTTCCTCGCCGTGCCGTTGGCGGCGGCCGCGTCGGCCGTCACCAACGAACTGCGGCTACGCCACCAGACCGGCATGGACGGACCGCAACCACTTGGCGGCCGGCACGGACGGCTCGCCGTCGATCCGCGGCCGGTGAAGATCCTGCGACGGTCTCAGCGGGCGTTGCCCCCGAGACGCTCGTAGAGCGGGAACGCCTCGAGCCAGCCCGCAGGTGCCGGGCCACCGCCCTCGAGCACGGCGTGCAGACGGTGACGCTGCTGGCGCAACCAGGCCAGTGCTGCGGACTTCTGGTCGTTGGTGAGTTCGTCGGTCTTGACCACGACGCTCTCGTCGCACTGCAGCAGGAACCGCTCCCACTTCGTCCGTCGCACCCAGTGGTCGGGGTCCTCGAGCAGCCAGCGCAGCAGCGCCCGTTGGCGGTCGTCGAGGTGTTCGGGCACCGCACGGCGCGAGCCGGGCATGTCAGGGGGCATGGTCGTGGTCACGAAGGTGGCGGTCCTTGCCTCGGGGCCGTTCGGCCACCATCGTAGGGGCTGGGTCGGGACGCTACGACGGATTGACGACCACGTCGGCGATGCTGCCACGGAAGCGCCCACCGTCCGGGCCGAGTTCGGTGAACCACAGCAGCACGACGCCCGTTTCGGTGCCGTTCTCGATGATGATGTCGGCGGTCTCCTGGTCGCCCCTGACGGCGCCGACGCCGCGGCCCCAGTCGTCGGGTGCCTGGCCGTTCTCTGGCGGCGCGTCACCGCCGACGTAGGCGACCACCCGGTACCCGGGATGCGACGAGGTGACCCTGATCCTGTCCAGCGGTGCCGACTCGCCGAGGTCGAGCCACAGGCCGACGCCGTCCTTGAGCCCGCCGAAGTCGGCGCTGTTGTAGCCGACGGTCGTCCAGGCCGTTCCCGGGTCGTCGTCGATCGCAAACTGGACCTCGTCGGGGTTTTCACGGCGGTCGCCGTCGCCGAAGGGGTCGTGGTCGCCCGCGCTCTGGATCTCGATCGTGGCCGCGGCCTCACTGTCCCCGCCCTCGGCCTGTTCGCCGGTCGGTCCGTCGTCCGGCTGGTCGTCGTCGCCGAGCCCACCGGGCCAGACGAAGAACATGCCGAGCACGAGCACGAGCAGGGCGACGGCCCAGGGCAGCAGCGGGCGGCGGACATCCTCGTCGTCGGGGTCGGCCGCCGGTGGCGGGCCGTGGCCCGTCCGGGGGGTCGCGTCGAGCGATTGCATCGTCGGCTCACCCACCCAGGGGTCGGGACCGGGTGGGCGCGAGGGTGCCGTGGGGGCGGCCGAGGGGGCGGGCCGCGCGCTCGGTGGGGTGATCGGGGCGGTCGCATGCACCGGGTCGCGGTGTATCCGACGGATCCGACTGGCCAGTTCCGTCGCCGCCTGCGGTGCGGCGAAGGGGCTCAGCGCCGTCGCAAACGCGGCGCCGTCGGCGAACCGCTTCTCGGGGTCGATGGCCGTGGCACGCACGATGACCTCGTCGAGGGCGGAGGAGACGCCGGCGGCCAGGCTCGACGGCCGGGGCAGTCCGTCGGCGACCAGGCGGCGTGCCGCCACCTCGGCAGCCGTGCCCTCGCCGAAGGGCAACGCGCCCGTCACGGCCTGGTGGAGCATCAGACCGAGCGCGTAGACGTCCGCCCGGCCGTCGACCGGTTGGTCACGCAACTGCTCGGGCGCGAGGTAGCGAGCGGTGCCGACGACGTGACCGGGCGTGGTCAGCCGCGTGGTCGCCTCGCCCAGTGCGCGTGCGATGCCGAAGTCGGCCACCTTGGCGACCCCGTCGCGGGTGACCAGCACGTTGGCCGGCTTCACGTCGCGGTGCACCAGGCCACGTCCGTGGGCGGTGCCCAGGGCCCGGCCGATCTGCGCGCCGACGGCGGCGGCCACGCCGGGCGGTAGGGGGCCCTGCTCGAGGACGTCGCCGAGGGTGCCGCCCTCGACCAGTTCCATCACCAGGTAGTCGGACCCGTCGACGTGACCGATGTCGTAGACGATGACCGCGTGCGGGTGGGTCAGCTTGGCCGCTGCGGCGCCCTCGGCGCGGAAACGGGCCGCGGTCTCGCCGTCGCGTGCCAGGTCCTGGTGCAGCAACTTGACCGCGACGGTGCGATCGAGGACCTGGTCGTGGGCACGCCAGACGGCGCCCGCGCCGCCAGTGCCGAGTTGGTCGAGCAGCACGTAGCGGTCGTCGAGCACCTGGCTGGTGGTCGCTCGGTCGCGAGCGCTGGTCGAATTCGTTTCGTCCACGTCCGTCACGCTCATTGTTCGTCGGCCCTGGTGCGGTCGGGCGCCGGTCTCGTGCCGTGACCCTACGCGCTCGTGCCGGGGGCATGGTCAGCGGTCATGGTCCGGGTGGACGCCTCCCGCTGTGGGCCGAAATCAGCCTGATTGGGCCCAGGAAGCGGCGATCTCGTCCAGTGCATCCGCGAAGCTGCGGTGGGGCCGGAAGCCGAGCACCTCGGGCAGGCGGTCGGTGGCGTACGAGCCCCGCCAGGGTTCGTCGTCGGACGCGGCGGCGGTGGCCGGCGGCGCGGGCACGAACTCGCGGAGGGCGGCGAGGTAGTCGCCGAAGGTCGTGTGGCCGCCGACGACGTTCAGGGTCGCCTGCACGTCGCCGTCGAGCGCCACGAGGGCGGCGTCGACGAGGTCGTCGACGTGGACCCAGCCGAACGTGGTCGCCGGTGGGATGCCGGGCAGGTCGCCGTCGCGGTAACGCACCGGCATCCGGGTCCCCCACGTCGAGGTCGGGCCGGCGCCCAGGACGGCGGGGGGGCGCAGGATCGCCACCGACAGGCCTTGTGCGCCGCCGCGGGCCACCTCGGCCTCGGCTTCGGCCTTGGTGATGGCGTACGGGCTGCCGGCGCTGCTCGCCGGTGCCGCCGCGGCACCTTCTTCTCTCCCCGAGCCCGCCGGGCCGGGGGCCGCCAGTGGTGCGTCCTCGTGGAGGACGGCGTCACCGCTGGCATCGCGGTCGTAGACCGACGTGGTCGAGATGTGCACGAACCGGGGACGTCCGGCCGCCAGGGCGGCGTCGACCACGGACCGTGTACCCACCGTGTTGACCTCGCGGGCGGTCTCGAGATCGGGACCGGCGGTCGCGGCCGCATGGACGACCCCGTCGACACCCTGCAACGCGGCCGTCAACCCGGCGACGTCGTCGAGGGCGACGACCGGTTGTTCGATGCCGAGTGCGGCCAGTTCGTCGCTGGGCGTGCGCACCAGCGCGACCACCTCGTCGCCCCGTTCGCGCAGGGCGCGGGCGATCCTGCCGCCGACGAACCCGGTCGCCCCGGTCACCACCACGCGTGCCACGTCCGCCTCCTCGTCATCTGTGTCCGGCGTCGGTCGGACGGTAGCGCCGCCGCGTCCGACACACCCCGGCGGCCGTCCTAGGCTGTGTCCCGACGCGACCGTCCGCCCCCGATTCCCGCAACGCTCGGAGAACGTCATGGAGATGGAATACCGCCGCCTCGGCACCGCAGGTATCAAGGTCAGCGCGCTGTCATTCGGCTCGTGGGTGACCTTCAAGAACCAGGTCGACGTCCAGCGCGCCATCGAATGTCTCGACGCCGCGAAGCAGGCCGGCGTGAACTTCTTCGACAACGCCGAGGCCTACGCCGGCGGTGAGTCCGAGCGGATCATGGGCCAGGCCATCCGCGAACTCGGCTGGGAACGGCACAGCTACCTCGTCTCGTCGAAGTTCTTCTGGGGGCTCAACGACGGGCCCAACAGCAAGAACACCCTCAACCGCAAGTACCTGCTCGAGGCGATCGAGGCATCGCTCGACCGCTTCGACCTCGACTACCTCGACCTCATCTACTGCCACCGCGCCGACCCCGAGACGCCGATCGAGGAGACCGTCCGCGCGATGTCGGATGCCATCGAGCGCGGCTGGGCGCTGTACTGGGGGACCTCCGAGTGGTCCGCCGACGAGATCCGCGCAGCCTGGGAGATCGCCGACAAGAACGGCTGGCACAAGCCGGTCGTCGAGCAGCCGCAGTACAACCTGTTCCACCGCGACCGGGTCGAAAAGGAGTACGCGCGGCTGTACGAGGACATCGGCCTCGGCACCACGATCTGGTCCCCGCTGGCATCGGGGCTGTTGACCGGCAAGTACCTCGACGGCATCCCCGAGGGCAGCCGTGGCGCGCTGGAGGGCTTCGGCTGGCTGGCCGAGCGGCTCACCGACGCCGAGCGGAACGCCATCGTGGGCGAACTCAAGGACGTCGCCGACGACCTCGACTGCTCGCTGGCGCAACTCGCGCTCGCCTGGTGCGTCAAGAACCCCGACGTGTCCACCGTCATCACCGGCGCGTCGCGGGTCGAGCAGGTCAACGAGAACATGCAGGCGCTCGAGGTCGTGCCCAAGCTCACCGACGACGTGATGCAGCGCATCGACGACATCACGCAGGCGTAGGCGTCACCAGCCCCGTTCGAGCGGGCGGCCCTCGGCGTACCCGGACCTGGTCTGGACGCCGACGACCGCCCGCTCGGCGAATTCGGGCAGGTTCGTCGCGCCCGCGTAGGTGAAGGCGCTGCGCACGCCGGCGACGATCGTGTCGACGAGGTCCTCGACGCCCGGTCGTTGCGGGTCGAGGTACATGTGGCCCGAACTGATGCCCTCCTCGAACAGGCCCTTGCGGGCCCGTTCGAACGCGTCCTCGCCCTCGGTGCGCTGCTTGACCGCCCGCGCGGACGCCATTCCGAACGACAGCTTGAACGGACGACCGTCGGCGTCGTGCTCGAGGTCGCCGGGCGACTCGTGCGTGCCGGCGAACCACGAGCCGACCATCACGTTCGACGCGCCGGCGGCCAGTGCCAGTGCGACGTCGCGGGGGTGGCGCACGCCGCCGTCCGCCCAGACGTGGGCGTCGAGCCGCGCGGCCTCGCGGGAGCAGGCCACCACGGCCGAGAACTGGGGGCGGCCGACGCCCGTCATCATCCGGGTGGTGCACATCGCGCCGGGTCCGACCCCGACCTTGCAGATGTCGGCGCCGGCCTCGACGAGGTCGGCGACCCCCTGCTCGGTGACGACGTTGCCGGCGACCACCGGGACCTGCGGATCGACCGTTCGCACGGCCCGCAACGCGTCGAGCATGCGTTCCTGATGGCCGTGGGCGGTGTCGAGCACGAGCACGTCGACGCCGGCCGCCACCAGGCGCTTGGCCCGGTCGGCCGCGTCGCCGCTGACCCCGATGGCGGCGGCGATGCGCAGGCGGCCTTCGGCGTCGATGTTGGGTCGGTACAGCGTCGAGCGCAGCGCTCCGATCCGGGTGAGCAGGCCGAGCAACCGACCGTCGCCGGCGACGACCGGCGCGAGGCGGTGGCGGGCCTCGGCGAGCCGGTCGAAGGCCGTGCGTGCGTCGACGGTCTCGGGCAGCGTGGTCAACTGCTCGCTCATTACGCGACCGACCTGGGTGAACCGGTCGACGTCGACGAGGTCGACCGGGGTCACCACGCCGATGGGAACGCCGGCGTCGACGACCACGATCGCCCCGTGGGCGCGCTTGTTGATCAACTGCAGGGCGTCCGCGACCGTGTCGCTGGGCGCCAGCGTGATCGGGGTCTCGAAGACGGGATGCCGGGCCTTGATCCAGCCGACGACGTCCTCGACGACATCGAGCGGGATGTCCTGCGGCAGCACCGCCAGGCCGCCACGGCGGGCCAGCGTCTCGGCCATCCGGCGCCCCGACACGGCGGTCATGTTCGCCGCGACCACCGGGATCGTGGTGCCGCTGCCGTCCACGGCCGCGAGGTCGACGTCGAGCCGCGAGGCGACGTCGGAGCGACCCGGGACCAAGAAGACGTCCTCGTAGGTCAGGTCCGTGATGGGCTCGTGGCCGTCCAGGAATCGCACGCTGACCTCGCTCGTGGCTGCCAGGGGACGATACCCCCCGGGCCGGCTCGCACCGCACGATCGTGTGCGGCCGCCTTGACGGCAGCGAGGAGTCTGGGAAAGTGGACGTGCGCGGTGCAAGGATGGAAACGGTGGCAGAGGACGAGTTGGTCGACGTCGCAGCGTTGCGAGCGGCGGTGCAGGAACACTACGCCGAGGTGGCACACGACCCGGTCGGCGGCGACTTCCACTTCCACACCGGGCGTGCCGCGACGGATCGGCTGGGCTATCCCGACGAACTCCTCGACGGCCTGCCCGATGCCTGCGTCGAGGCCTTCGCCGGGGTGGCGAACCCCTTCGCCTGGGGCCTGCCCCAGCCCAGCGAGCGCGTCGTCGACATCGGATCTGGCGGTGGGCTCGATGCGATGGTGGCGGCGCGCGCCGTCGGGCCGGACGGCTGGGTCGTCGGGGTCGACATGACCCCCGCCATGCTCGAACGGGCCGGCCGCAACGCCCGGGAGGCGGGCATCGACAACGTCGAGTTCCGCGAGGGCCTGGCAGAGGCACTGCCCGTCGAGGACGGCTGGGCCGACCTGGTCGTCTCCAACGGCGTGCTCAACCTCGTACCCGACAAGGTCGCCGCATACGGCGAGATCATGCGGGCACTGCGTCCGGGTGGTCGGATCCAGATCGCCGACGTATGCGTCGAAGTCGAGGTGCCGCGCGATGCCCGTGCCGACATCGATCTGTGGAAGGGCTGAATCGCCGGTGCCCTGCCGTGCGCGGGGTGGCAGACGGTGATGGAAGGCGTCGGGTTCGGCGATCTCCGCTTCGGTGACCCCGTCGATACCTACGGTGGGGCGCCCGGCGAGGCCAACGCGCGGACGTTCGGCGTCCACGGCTACCCGTTCACCGCGGTGAAGCCCGGCTGACCGCAAGCTCGAGCCCGCACACGCGGCCGTGCGCCGTCGGTCAGACCGGGGTGCGGGGGCGCTTGTCGCGCCAGCGGCGCCAGGTCCGGCGGGCGGTGCGCAGTAGCAGCAGGGCGACGATCACGCCGACCACGAGCAGGACGGCCACGGCAACGATGGCGAGGACGGGGTTGGTGAGGGCGAGCCAGACCACGAAGGCGACGATGCCATCCTCGCCCAGGCTCACGGCGCTGTTGGTGAACGGCTCGGGGGAGGCGTTGATGGCCGCCCGGGTCGTGGCCTTGGTCAGGTGGCTGACGGTGGCCAGGCCGCCCGCAGCGAACGATGATCCGACCTGTTCCCAGGCGCCGGCGTCGCCCGTGAGCAGCCACGCCACGCCGACGGCGCCGAGCGGCCGAATCGCGGTGTGCACGACGTCCCAGGCGTCGTCGACGTAGGGGATCTTGTCGACGACGAACTCGACCAGGAACAGGATCCCGGCCACGACGAGCACCTCGGTGCGCTCGAACACCGCCGGAACCTCGGCGACGTCGTAGCGCCCGAACAGGCCGAGCAGTGCGACCACCGCGTAGAGGTTGAGCCCGGACGCGTAGCCGACACCGGCGACGAGACCGGCGATCCCCTCCATCAGCGCAGGCTCCGCGCTGCACGCCGGGTGAGGCGTCGGATCGTGCCGTCGGGCAGCAGCCCGGCCAGGCGGGCGACGTCGACGAGGCCGCCCGACAGCAGGGCCGCCGCGATGCGCGTGCGGTCGCTCTCGCGCGAGAACAGTCGGAGCAGATCCACCGGGTCGACGCTGCCGAGAACCCCGCGCTCGATCAGCCGGTGCGCCGCGCGGCGGCGCTGCCAGCCGTCCGGGAACCGGCGCAACAGGCCGAGGAGATCGCCCGGGTCAGCGGCCGAGCGTGCCGCCTCGTCGACCGACCGCAGGCGCGCCTCGGCGTGGGTGGGCTGGTGGGTGCGCTCCTCGGCCACCGCCACCGGCGGCAGCGGGAGAGCCTCGCCACGCGGCTCGGGTTCTGCCAGCGGCTCGGGTTCTGCCAGCGGCTCGGGCTCCGCCAGCGGTTCGGGCCGCGGCACCGGTTCGGGGTGCGGCAGCGGCGTGGGGTCGGCGACCGGTTCCGGCTGGCGGGTGGGGACGGGGGCCGGTTCGGGTTCGGGCCACGGTTCGGGCTCGGCAGCCACCGGTGGCACCTCGACCGGCTCGGGCGGCGGTGGTGGCGGCGGCGCATCGCCCGCGACCGCGTCGAGCCGGGCGAGCAGGTCGGCCCCTGCCCTGGCGTCGAGGTCGAGCAACTGCTCGGCCGGCGGACGGGTCTGCTCCCAGGCCGGTGGCGGCGGCAGGTGCGGGTCGAGCTGGCCGGCCAGGTGTTCCACGCCCCCGCCGGCCAGCGCGCGCCCGAGGTCGCGGCGCTCGTCGACGGACAGCCGACGCAGCAGGCTGCCGGCCTCGGCCACCACCCGCCCCCGATCCATGACCCCGCCCGCGGTCTGCCAGCGGTGCAGGAGCGAGGCGAGCTGGTCGAGCGCCATGGTGGCCTCCTCAGCCCTCCTCGCCACTGCTCGTGCCGAGACGGCCGAGCAGCGCCTTCAGGTCCAGCCCGGTCAGGTCCGAGCCGATCTGGATGCCCTGCTCCACGTTGCTGGCCACGTTGCGGGTCAGGTCCGAGGCGCCGTCGGTCGAGATCACGGTCAGCTTCTCGATCGCGCTGATCGGCTCGCTGGCGGCGCTGACCAGATCCGGCAGGATCTTGGTCAGCAGGTCGATGATCGCCGCGTCGCCGTAGTGGCTGAACGCCTCGGCGTTCTTGCGCCGAGCCTCGGCCTCGGCCTCACCCTTGGCCAGGATCGCGGCCGCGTCGGCCCGACCCTCGAGCTCGACCGCTTCCGCCATGCGGGCACGGCGGGCCTTCTCGGCGTCGGCCTCGAAGATCGCGGCGTTCTTGGAGCCTTCGGCCTCCTGCTCGACCCGGTAGCGCTGCGCGTCGGCGGGCTTGCGGATCTCGGCGTCGAGCTGGCGGTCGCGCAGCTGCGCCTCCTGCTCGG
>JBBDSX010000216.1:0-19741 GCA_040904725.1 Egicoccus sp. | reverse complement strand
TGACCTTGGGCGCGTCCTTGGAGACCATCTTGGCCTTGGACTTGCCGAACTGCATGACCTTGCCGCCGCCACCCTGCATGTTCTGCATCAGCAGGAAGAACACGACCAGGATCAACAAAAACGGCAGGACCGTGGCCAGGATCGAGGCCAGCGCGCCCGACTGCTCGGGGTCGAACTCGACCGAACCGATCAGCCCCTGGTCGACCCAGCTGGCGATCTGCTCGTCGTTGATCTGCGGGCTGTAGAAGACCGAGAACGGTTCGAGGCCGTCGCCGGTCTGGCGCTCGCCCTCGATCTCCTCGGAACGATTGCCGACCCTGACCTCGACGTCCTGCCCCTGGAGTTGGCCATCCTCGACCGCCTCGGCGAACTCCGACCAGGTCAACTCGTCCGAGGGGGCGCTGCCCTGCACGAAGCTGACACCGAGCCAGAGCGCGGCGGCGAGGGCGAGGACCCAGGGCAGGGGACCACGGAGTAGGCGCTGGCCTGGCTTCACGATTCCTCCACCTGTCCACGCGGTGGTGGCGTGCGGTTCACGCCCGGTTGCAGACCGTCGAAAACGCGCGCGGACGACACATGTGTGCGGGATTCGATGCTATCACCGGACCAGATGCCCTCCCCCGGCCTGCGCCGGGGTACGGCAGGTCTGCACGTTGGGGTCGGGTCCCCTGTCTCGCTTCGCTCGTTGCGCCCCGGCCCGGCCTGCCTAGCCGCCGTAGACGCTGGGTTCGAGTGTGACGATGTCGCGCAGTGAGCGGTAACGCTCGGCGAAATCGAGCCCGTAACCCACCACGAACACGTCGGGGACCTCGAACCCGACGTAGCGCACCGGCAGATCCACCTCACGTCGGCTCGGCTTGGTGAGCAGCGACAGGATCTCGACGCTGGCAGGACGGCGCGAACGTAAATTCTTGGTGAGGTAGTCGAGCGTGAGCCCCGAGTCGACGATGTCCTCGATCAGGAGCACGTCGCGACCCTCGATCTCGGTGTCGAGGTCCTTCAGGATGCGCACGACGCCCGACGACGAGGTCGAGGCCCCGTACGAGGACACGGCCATGAAGTCCAACGCCGTCGGGATCGTCAGGTGGCGGGCGAGGTCGGCCATCACGAAGATCGCGCCCTTGAGCACGCCCACGAGCAACAGATCGTGCCCGGCGTAGTCACGATCGACGTCGGCGGCGAGTTCCGCCAGCCGCGCCTGCAGGTCGGCTTCGGGGATCAGGATCGACTCGACGTCCCCGCGGAACGTCGGCGGGATCGAGCTGAGGTCGTCCATGTGCTCGGCCAGGTTTCTCGTCCGGTCCGCCGGACGGTCGGGGCACGCGGAGCGCGGACTCTAGACGGCTGGCTGGATTACGAGCAGTCCGCGCGGCGCGGCGCGCCCGTCCCGCACCGTCTCGACGTCGGCCGCGATGCCGGGCACCCAGATCACCCGGTCGCCGTCGGCGACGACCGGCCACAGGTCACGGACCGGTCGGGGCAGACCGACGTCGACCAGCACGTCCTGGAGCCGGCGGGTGCCACCGCCGGTACGGAGGCGGTCACCCGGCCGGCGCCGGCGGACCTCGAGGTGGCCGGGATCGGACCCGATGGTGAGCGACATCCGCTCGCCGACACCGCCGGGCGGCACCAGGTGCGGCGGGACGCGCACGGTGGGCGGGGTCCAGGCCTCGGCGAGTTCGAAGGCGATCTGTCCGGCTTCCGCGGCGTCGGGCAGCCCGGTCTGCGGTGTCACCGCGACGATGCGGGCGCCGATAGCCGGCCAGGCGACCTCGCCGGGCACGCCGAGGGTCGCCGGCGGTGACTCCGCGACCGTCGGCGGGCCGATCGTCCGCCAGCCGCCGCCCGCCGTCGCACGCACGTGACCCGCGAGGTCGACCGCCGCGCCGTTGGCGAGCGTCAGGACCCGTTCGACCGCATCGGCGCCGAGGGGCCGGTCGAGCAGTTCGGCCAGCACCCTCCGGACGACGCGCCGACGCAGCGCCAGCGGCAGTCCGTCGAGGCGGTCGACGGGCAGGCATCGAACCGGACCCACGCGCACCACCATCCCGGCGGCCTCGGTGGCCGCCATGGCCTCGAGCGCCTCGGCGTCGGCACGGCTGAGGTCGGCGAGGCGGGCCAGCGCACCGACGGGGTCGCCACCGACCTGTTCGAGGGCGGGCAGCACCGCGTGTCGCACCACGCTGCGTCGGACCTCCGGGGCGGTGTTGGTCGGGTCGTCCACGAAGGGCAGCCCCTCGGCCGCGAGGAACCCGCGCAACGCCGCACGCCGCAGCCGCAGGACCGGGCGGTGCAGCCGGCAGCCGGTCCCGAGATCGCGACCGTCGCGCATCGCGCCCAGGCCGTCGGTGCCGGTGCCGCGTGCCGCCCGCAGCAGGACGGTCTCGGCCTGGTCGTCCGCGGTGTGGCCGACCAGCACGACGGCGGCGTCCACCTCGGCGGCCACGTCGACGAGCGCGGCGTAGCGGACCTGCCGTGCGGCGGCCTCGATGCCCTCGCCGGCCGGGACCACCTCGACCTCGACGCGCCGCAGCGGCAGACCCAGGTACGCGGCGTGCAGGTCGAGCACGTCCTGTTCGGCCGCGTCGTCACGCAGCCCATGGCGGACGTGGACGAGGTGGAGGTCGAGGTCCTCGCGGGCCTCGGCGACCAGGTAGGCGAGCGCGGTGGAGTCCGAGCCGCCCGAGACCCCGACCACGGCGGCCGCGCCCTCGGGCACGTCGACCAGGGCGTCGGCGACGGCGGCGACGAGGTCACCGCGCGGCCGCCCGGGTGGCAGCGGGCCGAGCGAGCCTGCCACTCAGGCGGCCCGGACGCGCGCCAGCCAGGCGGCGGGGTCCGCCACCTCGTGACCGAGCGGGAGGTGCTCGGCGGCCGAGAACGCCCGGTTGAGCGCCTCGACGCCGCCGAGATCGATCACCCCGCGGACGAACTGCTCGCCCTCGCGGTACTGGCGGCGCTTCATCTCCATGCCGGCGACCGAGAGCAGCTTCGACGTCACGTCACCGTGCCGCTCCGCGAGCAGACCGCGGACGGCGTCGGGGTCGGTGATGAGATCCCCGGTGGCGGCCTCGAACATCGCGGTGTTGCCGTGCCCCTCGAGCAGGCTCATCAGCCCCTGGGCCTCGGCGACGATCCGGGACTGTGCCTCGGTCAGCACCGCATCCATGATCGGTTCGATGGTCCCGGTCTCGCGCACCTCGGCGACCAGCCGCGGCAGCCGCGGGGCCAGTTCGAGCACGGCCGCGCGGTCGACCCGCGCCTCGGCGAGGTAGCGGCGGACGAGGCCGCGCAGGTGGTCACCGAGCCACGGACTGCCGTCGAACTGCAGACGGTGGGTGATCTCGTGCAGCACCACGGTCCGTCGGATGTCGACGGCCAGGTCGCCCTGGCGCTCGGCGAGGGCGAGCACGTTCGGGCCGACGACCAACAACTCGCCCCCGCCGGGGCCGCCGAACGGCAGGACGAACTGGCCGAGCACCTTCGACGAGAGCAGGCCGAGCAACGCGCCGATCTGGACGCCGACCACGCGCGACGCCAGTGCCCGGTTGCCGGTGAGCTTCTCGCGCAACGGGGCGAAGGCCCCGCCGAGGCTCGACAGGTTGATGCGAACCCATCCGAGCCGCCCGACCACCCGGGCCTGGGTCGGGGGCAGACCGTGGCCCAGACCACTCCAGCGACGCGCGGCCACGTCGAGGTCGGGGACGTCGGACGCGATCTCGGCCCGCAGCGCACGGGCGGCGGCGGGATCGTCCCGCCGGCTCGGCACCACCAACGACGCCGCCCACAGCGCGGCGCGCTCGTCGATCAGTGGCGGTCCGGAGGCGTCGCCCTCCGGCGCCTGCAGCGGGTCGGGCGTCGGCACGGCACGGCCTTTTTCGTCGGGGTCAGTGCCCGGCGGACTCGCGGGCCGGCCGGTGCACGAGCAGGTAGTACAGGCCCGCGAGCAGGGTCACACCGAGGACGCCCGCAGCCAGCAGGATCCAGGCGCCACCCCAGGTGAACTGGGTCTCGCGGTCCTCGTAGTCGCTGAGGGTGTTGGCCGGGTTGTCCTCGTCGAGTCGGTCCATCGGTTCAGGGCCGGTCGGCTCCCCGGCCGCGGCGGCCAGGACTATCGACCCGCTTGGCTCGCTCATCCGCTCGACGGGTTCGGAGGCGGCGAAGGCCGCGGTCGGCGCCGCCAGCAGGCTGACGAGCAGCAGTGCGGGGGCGAGCAGGCCCAGAAGGCGGCGGCGCATGGGTCGGGGACCTCCCAGACAGTTCGACGTGGTGGCTCGGGACGGCAATCGGCGGGCACACGCCGCGACGGCCGCTCTCGCGGTCGCCGGAGCGTAGCGGACACCCCCGGGCGGGCCGGAAGCCGGCCGGTGTCAGGGGGTGACGTTCTCCTGCAGCGGCAGTCGGTATTCGCGGACCATGCCCTCGCCGCCCGCAGCCCGACGGACCTCGCCCGCCGTCCAGCCCAGGCGATCGTAGAAACGCTCGGCCGGGCCGCCCGCGGTGGTCACCAGGCGTGCCTCCTCGGCTCCGGCAGCACGCGCCGCGTCCAGGAAGGCGGCCACCAGGGCCCGGCCGGTCCCGTTGCCCTGGGCCGTCCCGGACACGGCGACGTGGGTGAGCACGGCGATCGTGGGCGCCGATGTGCCGTCCGCGGGTTCGGCCGCCGTGGCCGCCCGACGGGCGCGCAGCGGATAGCGCAGGATCCAGCGGGCGTAGCGCACCGCCCGCGTCCGCAGGAACAACCAGAGCAGGGCCGGACGCACCAGCATGGCGGCACCGGCGCGAGCGGCCAGGCGGAAACCCAGGTGCTTGACCACGAAGCGGTAGTGCGGCCGGTTGTCGAGCGTGCCGACCAGGAAGCCCACCGGTGCGCCAGGGCCCCCGGCGACGAAGGCGACCGCGTGCGGGCTGGCCACGAAGCTCGCGTGGTAGCGGCGCAGGAAACCCGGGCCCAGCCGTGCGAAGAACCCGCCCGGCAACTGTTCGAGGTGCAGGTCCGCCGTGCCACGCAGGTCGGCGGCATCGGCGGGACGCACGACGGACACGCTGGCGCTTCCTCGCGAAGTCGGGGGCGCCCGCACGCTACCCCCACCCCGTCACGGGTGTGTTCAGGCGGCCGCGGACAGCCCGTGCGCCCGTGCCACCAGTTCGAACGAGCGCAGGCGGGCGATCCTCGAGGTACCCGCCGAGGCGAGGATCAACTCGTCGGCGTCGGCGGTTCGGGCGAACTGCTCGAGGTAGGCGGCGACCTCGTCCGGGGTGCCGGCGGCCGTGTAGCGCACCATCTGTTCGACCTGCTGCCCGCCGGGGGAGGCGAGGACCGCGTCGACGTCGGCGTCGCTGAGCTTCCGGTCCCGACCGAAGAGCAGCCGGGCACGTCGCCGCTTGGTCGCCTGCAGTTCGGCATCCGCCGTCGCGCGGTCGTCGGCCGCGATGACGTTCACACCGGCGATGACGTAGGGCCGCTCGAGGACCTCGGACGGACGGAACTCGCGGCGGTAGAGCGCCACGGCCTGCTCGAGGGCCTGCGGCGCGAAGTGGGACGCGAACGCGTAGGGCAGCCCGAGCGCCGCGGCCAACTGGGCCCCGAACAGCGACGAGCCGAGGATGTAGAGCGGCACGTTGGTCCCGTCCCCGGGTGTGGCGGTGACCCCCGGGATCCGCGAGCGGCCGCGCAGGTAGCCCTGCAGTTCGACGACGTCCTCGGGAAAGCGGTCCGAGGAGGCGTGGTCGCGGCGCAGGGCCCGGAAGGTCGCCTGGTCCGAGCCGGGGGCCCGGCCGAGGCCGAGGTCGATGCGGTCGGGATGCAGCGAGGCGAGGGTCCCGTACTGCTCGGCGATCGTCAGCGGCGAGTGGTTGGGCAACATCACGCCACCGGCACCGAGCCGGATGCTGCTGGTGTGCGCGGCGACATGCGCGATCAGCACGCTGGTGGCCGCCGACGCGATGGTCGGCATGTTGTGGTGCTCGGCGTACCAGATCCGGCGGTAGCCGAGCGTCTCGGCGAGGCGCGCGAGGTCGACGCTGGCGTGCAGTGCGTCGGCGACGGTCTCGTTCTCGCCCACGTCGGCGAGGTCGAGAATGGAAAGTGCGATCGTCACGGGTACCTCGGGCGGGGCGGGCGGGAGGTGGGGATCGGTCGTGGGATCAACCGTCGTCGGCGGTCCGCTATTCCCGAGTACTGTCGGTCGCATGATGCTCGGACATCGCCGGTTGCCGGCCATCCTCCTGCTCGCGCTGGCGTGGCTCGCCGCCGTGGCCGGGACGGCGACCGCCCAGGACGTGCCCCGGCTGCCCGACGAGGTGACCGACGACGCGGGACTCCTCGAGGGGCGCGAGGACGAGGTCCGAAGCGCCCTGGCCGAGGCCCGCGACCAGGTGCAGCTGTTCGTGCTGACCACGGGCACGACCGGGGGTACCCCGATCACCGACTTCGCCGACGAGGTGGCCGCGACCAACTCCCTCGGCGGGGACGACGCGCTCCTGGTCGTCGCCATCGACGACCGCGCGTATGCACTGTGGGTGGCCAACGCGCTCACGGGGGTCAGCGACGACGACATCGCCGCGATCAATCGCGACGTGGTCGAGCCGCGGCTGGCCGAGGGCGACTACGCGGGCGCCGCCATCGACGCCGCCGCCGCACTCGCCGAGGCCGCGACCGCCGACCAACCGGCGCCGCCACCGCCCGAGACCGACGCGGCGCCCGCGCCCGGGGAGACCGACGCCCCATCGACCGGCCGGGTCTCACGAACGCCGTGGGTGCTCGCCGCGGCCGTGGTCGTGTTCCTTGGCGCGGCCGCGTACTCACGCATCCGGGAGCGACGCGGCCGCCGCCGGAGCGCCGAGGAACGTGACCGTCGTCTCGGCGAACTCGCCCGCCGGGCGAATGCGCGCCTGGTCGCCAGCGACGAGGCCGTCCGCGAGGCGACGACCGAACTCGGCTTCGCCGAGGCCCAGTTCCACGCCGACGACGTGGCGCCGCTGCGCGAGGCGCTCGCCCAGGCGCGGGCCCACCTCCACGACGCGTTCGAACGGCGCCAGCGTCTCGATGACGACGTGCCCGAGTCACCCGACCAGCGACAGGCCCTGCTGGAGGAGATCGTCGCGCTCACCGACCGCATCGACGAGACGCTGGCCGCCGAGTACGCGAGGATGGCCGACCTGCGCGAACTCGAGGAGCGGGCGCCGCAACTGCTCGACGAACTGGCGGCGGCGCTCGGCGCCGCGACGACCCGCCGCGACGCCGCCGACGAGCGCCAGGCCGTGCTGGTCGTGTCCCCCACCGCCACGCAGGCCACCCGCGGCAACCTCGTCGAGGCGGACAAGCGCCTGCAGGCCGCCCGCCGGGCGCTCGACGCGGGCGCGGCCGCGCTGCAGGAGGACGACCGGACGGCCGCGGCCCGCGCCGTCCGGGGCACCCAGGTCGAACTGGCGGCCGCGACCGAGTTGGTCGCCGCCGTCGAGCGTGCCGCCACCGAGGTCGACGAGGCACGGCGCAACGTCGACGACGCCCTGGTGGCGGCCGCCTCCGCCGTCGACCGGGCCGCGGCCGCCATCCCCGGCGCCCGCGCACCCGTCGGCCGGCCCACGGACGCGGCGGCGCCGGCCGGCCCTTCCGCCCCCGTCCCACCGCCGCCACCCACGCCGACCGCCCTGCTCGAGGAGTCGCGGACCCTGCTCGGCGAGGCCAGGTCGCTGCGCGAGCCCGACGTGGTCCGCGCCTACGAACTGGCCCGCAGCGCCGAGGCCGCGGCCAACCAGTCCGAAGCGCTCGTGCGCGCCGCCCACGAACGACGCGAACGCGACCTGGCCGCCGCCACCGCAGCCCTGCAGTCGGCGCGGGCGGTGTACGACCGCGCCGCCGACCACCTCGCCACCCGCCGCGAGGGTGTCGGACGCGAGGCACGCACCCGACTGCAGGAAGCCGAACGCCACCTCGAGGCGGCCGCCACGACGCTCGATGGCGACCCGGCGACGGCGGCCGGCCACGCCAGGACGGCGGAACGGCTCGCCGACGAGGCCCACCGGCTCGCCCAGCGCGACTTCGACCAGTACGACCAGTTCCGCGGCCCGTTCGGACGCGGCCCGTACGGCGGCCGACGCGGGTCGACCATCGTCATCGGGGGCTTCCCGATCCCGCTCGGCGGCAGCGGCCGTGGTGGCGGGGGCTGGGGCGGTTCGGTGTGGGGTTCGCCCGGCGGCGGCCGCAGCTTCGGTGGCGGGTTCGGGGGCGGCTTCGGTGGCGGGGGCTCCGGCGGTGGTGGGTTCGGTGGCGGGCGCGCCGGAGGCGGCCGCTTCTAGCGACGATCGACAGCCCGCCCGATCGGGCGGCACGGACAAGGAGACACACCGTGGCACGGACGATCCTGGGACGACTCGGACAACTGCTGCGCGCGAACGTCAACGCGCTCATCGACAGCGCCGAGGACCCCGAGAAGATGCTGGACCAACTCGTGCGCGACTTCACCTCGAGCATCACCGAGGCCGAGGCCGCCGTCGCGCAGAGCATCGGCAACCTGCGCATGCTCGAGGACGACCACGAAGAGACGACCCGGGCCGCCGGCGAATGGGGCAGCAAGGCGGCCGCGGCCGCGGCCCGCGCGGACCAGTTGCGCGCCGATGGCGACGGCACCGAGGCTGACCGGTTCGAGGAACTGGCGAAGATCGCGCTGCGCAAGCAGATCTCGTTCGAGCAGCAGGCCGAGACCTTCGGTGGCCAGATCGCCCAGCAGACCGACATGGTCGACAAGCTCAAGGACGGTCTCGACAAGATCCGCGTGAAGCGCGAGGAACTGGTCAGCAAGCGCAACGAACTGGTCAGCCGCGCGAAGATGGCCGAGGCGCAGAGCCGGGTCCAGGAAGCCGTGCGCAGCGTGTCCGTCCTCGACCCGACCACCGACCTCGGACGGTTCGAGGAGCGTGTCCGGCGCGAGGAGGCACGGGTGCGCGGCATGGAAGAGGTCGCCGCCTCGTCGCTCGACGCCCAGTTCGACGAACTCGACGAACTCGGTGACGACCTCGAGGTCGAGCGACGTCTGCAGGCCCTGCGCGACGGCGGTGGCGGCGCCTGAGAACAGACCCCGGCGCTACCAGGCGGTGGTCGCCTGCAGGACCGCTTCCTCGAGGGCCTCGGTCCGCAGGTGCGTGACCTGCTGGTAGCCGGGATCGGCCACCATCTGCGAGAACGCCCCCCGCGACGGGTAGCGAACGCACAGCACCGCGTCCCAGGCCTGGCCGTCCTCGGCGACGAGCGCGGTCGAGCCGCCGCCGGCGTAGAGCACCTCGCCGCCGTAGCGCGGCAGGTAGGTGTCACGGAGCGCGGCGGCGTACTCGGCGTAGCGCTCCCGACCGCCGTCGGGGCGGAAGCGCAGCAGGTTGAGCATCACGACGGGCCTGCCGTCGTCCTCGGCCAGGAACCGCTTGAGGTCGGCGCCGCGGGGATCGATGGCCATCGTCGCTCCGATCGTCACGAACCCGGCCCCGGACGCAGCACGTCCGGGGCCGAGGATGTTCGAGCCGGGACGGGGAATCGAACCCCGGACCTATTCATTACGAGTGAATCGCTCTGCCGACTGAGCTATCCCGGCACGGCTGTCGCACGCGGTCGGACCGGGCGCGGCGGGCGGGAGGATATCGGACGGCCCGACGGACCCGCCAACGCGGACCACGCAACCCGACCTGCCTCTGGCGCCCCATGTCTGAGGCGACGATACGTTCGGCTGCCGGATACGAAGGAACAGGCAACATGGCGGCCATCGATCTCACCGGCACCTGGCGCACGACGGCGCCCCCTGCCGACGTGTGGCGGGTCGTCGCCGACCTGACGACGTGGCCGCGGTGGTGGCCGGCGATCGACGACGTCGAGGTCCTCGCGGGCAGCGCGACCGCACCCGAGGCCGCCCGGTTCACGTTCGGCACGCCGGTCCGACCACTGCGCGTGGAGATGGCGGGCACCGCCACCGGAGCCGAGCGCCTGGACGTGGTCACGGTCGGCGGCCCGGTGCACGGCACCGGTCGTCTGGAACTGCTCGAGGAGCCCGGCTTGGTGGGCGCCGGGGGCGAGACAGACCTGGCCGGGGGCGGCACCGCGGTGCGATTCGCGATGCGCCTCGACGTCCGTTCGCTGATCTTCAAGCCGGTCGAGCGGATTCTCGCCGGCGCCGCCCGCGGCAGCGGACGCGAGCGGTTGCGTCAGGCCGGCGACGACCTCGCCCGCCTGGCGGGTGGCGAGCCGGGCCACCACGACGTGTGATGCCGCTCAGCCGGCCCGTTCGCGGACCGCGGCGGCGAACAGCGGCAGCGCCAGGGCCAGCAGCAGCCGCTCGAGTTGCAGTTCGGCGTTGCCGTTGCGGTCCAGGGCCTCGCGGCAGCGCCCGACCGCCTGCAGCGCCGTGACGACGTCGGCCGCTGCGATCCGCTGTGCGTCACGGCGGATGGCGGCCTCGTGGTCGAGGTTGACCAGCACGTCCGCGCCCGCGCCGGCCTGAGCGGCGAGCAGATCGCGCAGGTAGCTGGCGAGGTCGTCGAGGAACAGGTCGAGCGCCCGCCGCTGCTCCTGGCGCTCGAGACGCTCGAAGCGGCGGCTCAGCCGCGGCTTCACCCCCGGCGGCCAGCCCCGGTTGCCCTCGACACCGAAGGCCTCCTCGAGACGTGACATCTCGGCCTGGTGGCGTTCCTTGAGCGGCGCGATGCGTGACTTCGCCCAGCTCACGATCTCCTTCGCGGCCGGGACGACCTGGCCGGGGCCGCCCGTCGCCAGCCGATCGAGCAGCGCGAGGTGGTCCCAGCGGGCCTGGCCGACCGCGGGATCGGCCAGGTCACGCAGCCGCTCGGGCGAGCCCAGTGAGGCCCGGCCGAGCGCGGTGCGTTGCTCGGCCGGCACCCCGAGACGCTCGGCCAGCACCTCCATCGCGCCGGGCCCCCACGGCACCAGGTCCAGGCGTCGGCAACGGGAGACGACGGTGTCCAGCAGCGTGCCCTCGTCCTCGGCGTCGAGCACCCACACCACCGACGGCGGCGGTTCCTCGAGGATCTTGAGGAAGGCATTCTGCGCGGCCTCGTTCATGCGGTCGGCGGCCACGACGCGCAGCACGCGGCGCCGGCCCTCGGTCAGGGTCCGGGTCGCCAGCGGCATCCACTCCTCGCGCACGCTCTCGACCAGGTGGAAGCTGCCCTCGGGTTCGAGGTCGGTCTGCACCGACGACGTGCCCCGTGCGATGCGCTCGCAGGACGGGCACACCCCGCAGGCCTGGTCGGGCGCGTCGGCCTCCGGGCAGTTGAGGGCGGCGGCGAGGGCGCGGGTCACCTCGCGCTGGCCGACCCCACGTGGGCCGATCAGCAGCCAGGCATGCGCAACCTCGTCAGCCGCGAGCGCGGCACGGATGGCCGCCACCGCGGCCGGCTGTCCGAGCACCGTGTCCCAAGTCGTCACGCGCCGGCCTCCGGTAGCTCGGTGGTCTGGGGGACGTCGTGGTCGTCCGCGGGCTCGAAGCGGGCCAGCACGGCCTCGCGGATGCGCTCGTGGATCGCATCCACCGGCTGGCGGGCATCGAGGACGAGGTAGCGCGACGGGTCCTCCTCCGCACGACGGCGGTAGGCCTTGGCGACCGTGCGGTGGAAGGGCAGGCCCGCCGACTCGAGGCGGTCGGGTTCGCCCTCGACCCGCTGCAGGCTCTCGTCGGCGTCGAGGTCGAGCAGGACCACCAGGTCCGCCGCGAGCCCCCCGGTCGCCCACTCGTTGAGTCGCTCGACCGCGTCCTCGCCCAGGCCGCGTCCGGCGCCCTGGTAGACCACCGAGGAGTCGACGTAGCGGTCGCAGAGCACGACCGACCCGCACTCGAGTGCCGGCCGGATCACCTCCTGGACGTGTTGGGCCCGTGAGGCCGCGTACAGCAGGGCTTCGGTGCGATCGCCCATCGCGTCGGAGTCGCGCGAGAGCAGGACGGCGCGGATGTGCTCGCCGATCGGGGTCCCGCCCGGCTCGCGCGTGACCAGCACGTCGCGCCCTTCGCGCTCGACCGCGGCCCGCAGCAGTCGGATCTGGGTCGACTTCCCGGTCCCGTCCCCACCCTCGAAGACCACGAACAGCCCTGGCTCGGGCTGGGAGCGGCCGGTGTCGGCCAACGGTTGATCGAACTCGGGGTGGGCGGTGACGGCGCGGTGCAGGGACCGGCCCGTGAGCACGGCACCGCCGAGGGCCAGCACACCGGCGGCCATGAGGGTGATGCGCACCCCGCCGATGCTGTAGCCCTCGAAGGCGCGTTCGCGACCGATCACGCCGACGAGGAAGGGGGCCGCGGTGGTCGAGGCGAAGATCGAGAAGCGCACGCCGGAGTTCATCGCCCCGAAGGTGCGGCCGCGGATGCGGTCGTCTGCCCGGGACTGCAGGATCGTGTAGCCGATGATGAACGACACCCCGGCCCCCGCCCCCATGATCATGGCGGGGGCCGCGGCCAGCGTCAGCGTGGGCATCAGAGCAGCGACGACCAACGCCCCGCCGGCGATGCCGATCCCGGGCGCGAACAACCGCTCGGGCGCGAGCCGTGTGGTCAGCCCGGCACTGGTGACCAGGCCGATGACCAGGCCGATGCCGACCACCGCGACCAGGATCCCGAAGCCGGAGTTGCCTGAGCGCAGGACCCGCGCGAAGAACTGTCCCGTCGAGATGACCGCGCCGGCGGCGGCGGACGCGACCATGACGCCCACGATCAGCGACCGGATGATGGGGTGGCGGCCGATGAAGGCGAAGCCCTCGCGCAGTTCGTCCCAGGCGCTGGGAGCCGTTGCGCCACCGGCCCGGCCGGCCGGCGCCGGCGCGTGCATCTTCGCGATCAGCGGTGCCGAGGCGAGGAAGGAGACGGCGTTGAACCAGATCGGCAACGCCGTTGGCCGCTCGGCGAGGTACGGGATCGCCGAGGACAACGGGCCGGCGAGCCCGACCATGCTGGCGAACAGCACGCCGCCGAGCGGCAACGTGCCGTAGGTGACGATCAGGTTGAGTTGGTTGGCCACGACCAACTGCGACCGCGGCACGAGGGTCGGGAAGACCGCGTCCTTGGCCGGACCGAACAGCGACGACATGACCTCGATGACCAGCGTCGCGAGCAGCAGGGTCAGGATCTCGTTGCTGAACGGGATCAGCGCCATGACCACGCCGCGTCCGACGTCGCAGGCGATCATCAGCCGCTTGCGGTCCCAGCGGTCGACGAACACGCCGGCGACGGGACCGAGCAGCATGCTCGGCAGCACACGGGCGGCCATGACGCCGGAGACCGCGAACGCCGCCGCGCGCGTCGCGCCGAGGATGTCCTCGGTGAGCGCGAGGATCGCCAGGAAGCCGATCCAGTCCCCGAGCGCGGACGCGAAGGTCGACAGCCCGAGGTTGCGGAAGTCGCGGTTCTTCAGCAGCGCGGCGTACACCCGGGGCGAGACGCCGCCGGGTGACCCGTCCGCGGGCGGAGAAGCCCCGTTGTCGACCTGACCCATGACCCTCGCACACTAGCCGCGGACCCGGACACGCCCCGGCGATGACGCGGGATGATGCCGCCCGCGTCAGGAACGCCGCTTGGTGGTCTTCTTCCGCGCGGTCTTCTTGGCCGCCGTCTTCTTGGCGGTCTTCTTGGCGGTCTTCTTGGCGGTCTTCTTGCGGCTGCTCTTCTTCTTCGCCGGAGGCGGCTGCTCGCCGCTGTAGCTCAAGTGGATCGGCTCGGGCAGTTCGTCGGTCTCGATCGGCGTGCCGCCGAGTTCAGGGTCGTACTTCTGCACGCCCTCGACGACCGTCCAGGTCGCAACGGACGGCAGATCGAAGTCGTCGACGTCGTAGACGTGGTTGACCTCGGGGTGGGTACAGATCGCCACCGGCACCTTGCGGTTCTTCGGCGGGGGACGCAGCGGGGCGCCGCACTGCGGGCACGGCGTGGCGATCGGCACCGACCACACCGCGAACTCGTCCTTCGGGTAGCCGGTCGAACCGACGAACGGCTTGCCGTAGCGCGAGGTCCGCAACTCCATGAAGCTGTTGTCGGGGTCGGTCGGCGACCGGAACGGCCTGGGCTGCCCCTCGGCGTCCTGGTACATCAGCCGCTGCTGCAGGTTGCGGATGCCCTTGCACTTGGGGTAGTCGACGCAGCCGAAGAACTGGCCGAACTTGCCCGCACGCAGCAGCATCGGCTTGCCGCACTCCTGGCAGCGCACGTCCTCGTCGGGTTCGGGCTCGGGCTCGGGTTCGCCGACCGTGCCGTCGTCGTTGAGCGGCAGCGTGCCCTCGCAGTCGGGCCACCGACTGCACGAGGCGAACCACTGCTTGGACTTGCCCGAGAAGACCCGCTCCATGGGCGCGCTGCAGATCGGGCAGTCGGCCGGATGGTGCAAGGGCAGGCGGGGGCGTTCCGGCTTGCGCTCCTTGACCCAGTGGTCGACCTCGTCGAGGAAGCCCGTGACGGTGCGGCACCAGGCCTGTTCGCCCGCCGCGATCTCGTCGAGGGTCTCCTCCATGCGGGCCGTGAACCCGATGTCGACCACCTCGCCGAAGTGGGCCTTGAGGAAGCTGACCACGACCTCGCCGAGCGCGGTCGCGAAGAACCGGCGCGACTCCTTGAGCACGTACTGGCGCTGTTCGAGCGTCGAGATGATCGAGGCATAGGTCGACGGGCGACCGATGCCCTCCTCCTCGAGCGCCTCGACGAGCGTGCGCTCGGAGTAGCGCGGCGGCGGGGAGGTCTCGTGCTGCTCGGGGAGCAGTTCGGCGAGGTGCAGCCGCTGTCCCTGCTCGATGTCGGGCAGCGCGTCGGTGACGTCGTCGTCGTCCTCGTCCTCGTCGCGCACGGCGCGGTACACGCGGAGGAAGCCGTCGAACTTCTCGACCTGTCCGGTCACGCGGAAGGTGAGTTCGCCCTCGGTGTCCGAGCCGACGACGTCGGCGGACACGCGGTCGAAGACCGCCGGCGCCATCTGGGTCGCCATCGTGCGCTTCCAGATCAACTCGTACAGCCGCGCCTGCTCGTCACTCAGGTGACGGCGCACCTTCTCGGGCGTGCGGTTGACCGAGGTCGGACGGATCGCCTCGTGGGCTTCCTGGGCGCCCTTCGAGGTCGCGGCGTAGCGGCGCGGTTCGTTCACCGCGTAGCGCTCGCCGAACCGCTCGCGGACCAGACCGCCGATCTCGCCGAGTGCCTGTGCGGACAGGTTGAGCGAGTCGGTACGCATGTAGGTGATCAGGCCGACCTGCTCGCCGCCGAGGTTGATGCCCTCGTACAACTGCTGCGCGACGGCCATGGTCTGCCGGGCCGAGAAGCCGTACTTGGACGCCTCGCCCTGCAGCGTCGAGGTCTTGAACGGCGGCTTGGGGTTGCGGCGCGCCTCGGTGCGGCGGACCTCGGCGACCGTGTAGTCGATGGCGCGGGCGCGCTCGGCCAGGCGTGTGGCTTCGGGCTCGGAGCGCACGACCAGCAGCTTGGCGCGCTTGGCCTCGGACTTGTCCTCGAGGTCCTTGGGCGTCGACAGGCGCAGGTCCCCGACCCCGTAGAGGTTGGCCCGGATCTCGGGGTCCCCGTCGGCCTCGCGGGCGAAGCTGCCCGGGAACGACCAGTACTCCTCGGGTACGAACGCGCGGATCTCGTCCTCGCGGTCGACGATCATCCGCAGGGCGACCGACTGCACGCGACCGGCCGAGATTCCCGATGCGACCGTGCGCCACAGCACCGGCGACAGCCGGTAGCCCACGATGCGGTCGACCGCGCGGCGGGCCTGCTGCGCGTCGACCAGGGCGGTGTTGAGCCGGCGCGGCGCCTCGAAGGCCGCGCGGATCGCCGACTCGGTGATCTCGTCGAAGGTGACCCGGTTGGTGGTGTCGGGGTCGAGGTCGAGGATCTCGGCGATGTGCCACGCGATCGCCTCGCCCTCGCGGTCGAGGTCGGGCGCGAGCCAGACGGTCGACGCCTGTTTTGCGGCCGCCTTCAGGGCCGAGACGTGCTTCTTCGCCTTCTCGGGCACCTCGTAGCGCAGGTGACAGCCGCCGCCGTCCTCGACCTGGATGGCGAAGTCGGAGCGGGGCAGGTCGCGGACGTGGCCGTACGAGGCGAGGACCTTGAACTGGCTACCGAGGTAGCGCTCGATGGTCTTCGCCTTCGCGGGCGACTCCACGATGACGAGGTTCTCTGCCACGTGCGGGCTCGACTTTCGCAGACGGACGGGGACCCGACGTCGGACGCCGGGCCGGGGCGGAAGGTGGCGCGGTGTCGGTCACACGTCAACTCCTGCCGACCCCCGGCCGAAGGTCACCACGACCGGGCCCCCCTACGGGGGGCCGCCGACGCGGACGGCCGAGCGGAGACCGCACGAGTGCCAGCGGGCGCCGCCGGGCTACCGTCGGTGCACGGCCGACGAAGGAGCCCGGGGCGTGTCCCACCCGTCACGAACGGCGAGCCGCCTCGCGGCCCTCGTGTCGGCCGTTGCCGTGGCCGCCTGCGGCGGCACGACCGACGGAGACCGGGCCGTGAGCGTCGAGGGTGTGCACGTCGACGCGCCCGCCGGGTGGACCGAGCAGCCGGGCGACGACACCCCGGGCGTGGTCGCGTCGCGGCGGTGGGCGCCGGACGCCGGCGTCGAGAACCTGCAGGTCGTCGTCGGCTGCGACGGCACCGCCGCGGAACTGGCTGCCGGCGCCGCCCAGGCACCCCGCGATCCGCTGGTGGTGACGGATGCGATCGAACTCGACGCGCCGGACGTGCCCGGCCTCGAGGCGGTCCACCGGCTGCAGATCACGCTGGGCGCGGGGCGGCAGGACGACGCCAGCACCGTGCGGATGTCGGGCCTGTACGGCGAGGCGGACGGGGCGCTCGTACTGGTCGAGGTCGCACAGCGGGCCGGGGCGGACGACGCCCTGGCCGACGACGTCCTGGCCTCGGTCGAGGTGACCCCCGAAACGGTGCAGGCCGCCTGCGGAGACCGCTGATGGACGTCGGCATCTTCGAACAGATCGCCGCCGTGCTGGTGGTGTGCGTCGCCGCCGGCATCCTCGCGACGCTGCTGCGACAGCCGCTGTTGGTCGGATTGATCGCGGCAGGGATCGCCGTGGGCCCCGACGTCCTCGGCCTGGTCGAGTCGTCCGACGAGATCGGGTTGCTCGCCGAGATCGGTATCGCCCTGCTGCTCTTCGTGGTCGGGCTCAAACTCGACGTCCGGCTCGTCCAGAAGCTGGGCCCGGTCGCGCTGGCAACCGGGCTCGGCCAGGTGCTGTTCACCTCCGTGATCGGGTTCCTGATCGCGATCGCGCTCGGGTTCTCGGCCACGCAGGCGACCTACATCGCCGTGGCACTGACGTTCTCCAGCACGATCATCATCGTGAAGTTGCTCACCGACAAGCGCGAACTCGACGAACTGCACGGCCGGATCGCCCTCGGCTTCCTGATCGTGCAGGACCTCGTCGTCGTGCTCGCCATGATCGCGATCACCGCCGTCGGCGGCGCCGGCGGCGAGGGCCTGGTCACCGAGTTCGCCGGCATCGCCGTACGCGGGGTGGTGTTGTTGGTCGCGGTCGGCGCCCTCACCCGCTGGGTCATCCCGCCGGTCACACATCTGTTGGCCCGCTCGACCGAATTGCTCGTACTGGCGGCGGTGACGTGGGCCATCGCGCTGGCCGCCGTCACACACCTGCTCGGTTTCAGCACGGAGGTCGGTGCCTTCCTGGCCGGCATGTCCCTGGCCTCGACGCCCTACCGCGAGGCGCTCAGCGGACGGCTGTCGACGCTGCGCGACTTCCTGCTCGTGTTCTTCTTCATCCAACTCGGCACGACGTTCGATCTCGGCGCAGCGAGCGAACAGGTGTGGCAGGCCCTGCTGTTCAGTGTGTTCGTGCTCGTCGGCAACCCCATCATCGTGCTCGTGATCATGGGCGTGCTCGGCTACCGAAAGAAGGTGGCGTTCAAGGCCGGCCTGACCGTCGCGCAGATCAGCGAGTTCTCGCTGATTCTGGTCGCCCTCGGTGCCAGCCAGGGACACATCGGCGGCGAGGTCGTCGGACTGGTCACCGCCGTGGGGCTGGTCACCATCACTGCCTCGACCTACCTGATCTACGGCTCGGACGCCATCTACGACCGGATCGCGCCGGCGCTTCGCATCTTCGAACGCACGACCCCGACCGCGACCATCGACCTCGGCCTCGAGGCCGTCTGGCCCGAGTACGTCGTGCTCGGACTCGGCCGGTTCGGACGCACCGTGTGCGCCGAGCTCGAAGAGCGCGGTGACAGCGTCCTCGGCGTCGACTGGGACCCGCGCAGCATCCGCGAGGACTGGTCGATCCCGGTCGTCTTCGGCGACGTCGAGGATCCCGACCTGCCCGAGCAGTTGCCGTTGGAGCGGACCAGATGGGTCGTGAGCACGCTGCGGGTCCAGACGACGAACCTGGCGTTGATCCAGGCGATGCGACGGCACGGGTACACGGGGGGCATCGCGGTTGCCGCCGACGACGAGGGCACCGAGCAGACGCTGCTGCGCGCCGGCGCCGACCTCACGATCCGCCCGCTGCACGTGGCGGCCGGGCCGCTCCTGCAGCGGATGCACGAGCGGGGGTGACGCGGCCCGGTCAGCGGACCAGCGTGCCGAGCGCGACGACCCACGGGCGCTTGCGGTCGTGGACCGGGTCCGGGCGCAACTCGATCGAGACCTCGCGCAGGCCGTGCGAGCTGAACAGCGCCTCGATCTCGGACTCGGTCGCCGCCGAGACGTACACCTCGCCGAGCACGGGGTCGTCGAGCGGTTCGAGGTCGGCGTTGCCGCGGTAGCAGGCCAGGTAGACCGGACCGCTGCCGACCAGGCGCAACAGGTCGGCGAACACCGGTCGCCACGAACCGCGGGGCAGGTGGGTCAGCGCCCCGTGCATCCACAGTCCACCGAAAGAGCGGTCACGGAACGGCAGGGCATGTAGGGGCGCCTGCACCAGCGGGTGGCGGGGCAGCAGCATGCGCGCTTCGCGCAGGGCGCCCAGCGCCAGGTCGACACCGACGGGGTGCACCCCCGCGTCCCGCAGCAGGCGCAGGTCGTTGGCCGGGCCACAGCCCGCGTCGAGCACGAGGTCGTCGCGGCGCGCACGGTCGGCGAACCGCCGCACGTCGGCGACGGGACGCTTGAGCCGCAGCGACTGCTGGTAGGCAGCCGCGTGCTCGTCGTACGCGGCCACGCTCGTGAGCGTGCGCTCGTCGAGGTCCACCCGTGCCCTTTTCGTCGATGCCGCCGTCGTCGCACCGTCGACGACGACGACCGATGCTAGCTGCGGGTTCCGAGCACCTCACCGGGATCGGCGACCACCGTCAGGACGGTGTCGAGACCGGTCAGTTCGAGCACATGACGCATGCGCTCGCTCGGCCGGGCCACGACGAACGCCGCACCCTCGTGGCTGCGGGCCCGCTTGTGGGCGCCGATGAGCACGCCGAGGCCCATCGAGTCGACGAACTCGACGCCGGCGACGTCGACGAGGACCTGCGACGCCCCGCCGTACTGGGCCTCGAGCAGCACCTGGCGGAACTCCGGGGCCGTGGCGACATCGAGTTGTCCGGCGACCTCGACGATCGTCCAGTCCGCCTCCTCGCGGCAGTGTGCCTGTAGCAGTTGCACGTCGTGACTCCTGCGGAGGGTTCTCGTCCCGATCGCGGGCGTGGCCGCGGGAGCGGACGCTAGCGGTGCCCGCTGGTGTGGTGGGCTCCGGGGGAGAGACGGCTTGGTGGGCTCCGGGGGAGAGACGGCTTGG
>JBBDSX010000215.1:0-3300 GCA_040904725.1 Egicoccus sp. | reverse complement strand
AGCCGCCGCACGCGATGCCGTAGCGGCCGCCCTCCTCGTCGGAGAACGCGACCACCGCGACCGGGCGGTCGGGCATCGTGCCGGCCTCGAGCAGACGGTCGATGGCGAGGAAGCCCGACACCACGCCCAGCGGACCGTCGAACGCGCCGCCCGACGGGACCGAGTCGAGGTGGCTGCCGGTCACGACCGCGTCGCCCGCCGTCGGGTCGCCCCACCAGGCCCACAGGTTGCCGGCGCGGTCCTCACGAACCCCCATGCCACGGTCGTTGGCCTGCTGGACGAACCACTCGCGCAGCGTCAGATCGGCGTCCGACCACACGAACCGCCGGTAGCCGCCGGCGCGGCCCGACGCCCGGCCGATGTCGGCCAGGTCAGCCCATGTCGAACCGAACGTCGCCTCCGATCCTCGTCCCACGGCACCGCTCCCGTTCTCGACCGGCCGCCCGGGTTGCCCGCCGTGGCCGGATCGTAACGGCCGCACACGGGGCTCCGGGAAGAGCTGTACTCGGCGACGACGCCGCACGTGCCGGGGCCCCGTACTACCACGGCCGTTCGGACGCAGGTTGCGGCCGAATGCCCCAGGACCGCCCTGTTCGGTGAAGGGACGCAACGACCAGGAGCATCATGTCCAGATCGAAACGCCATGCCCGTCTGGCGAGCTTCGCGGCGGTCACCGCGGCGTTGACGGCACTGCCGCTGTCCGCCGCGGCCGAGAACCACAACTTCCGCAACTATCGCGAGGTCCCCAACAACGCCTGTGGGACCGACACGCCGCCGGCAGCGTTCGCGGACCGCCAGCAGGCCTTCGAGGGCCACCGGCGCAGCATCGATTGCGTCGCCGACCAGGACATAGCCGCCGGTCGGGACGGCCGCTACTTCCCGGGCGAGGCCGTGACGCGAGGCCAGATGGCGTCGTTCATCGCGCGGACGCTCGAGGCCGCCGGCGACCGTGACCTGCCCAGCGATCCGGACTCGCACTTCTTGGACACGGCGGGGACGACGCACGAGGAGCGCATCGACCAACTCGCCGAGATCGGTGTGGTCGAGGGTCGCAGCGGCGACCGCTACGACCCCGGCGGCTTCGTCACGCGCGCGCAGATGGCGTCGTTCGTGCTTCGCGCTGCGGCGTGGAACCACACTGGCGACGTGGGCAGCTACGGGCCTGCTGGCGAGGACCTCTACTTCCTCGACATCGAGGGGTCCGTGCACGCCGACAACATCCGTGCCGGATACGAGTTGTGGCTCTACGAGGGCCGCGAGCCGGGCGAGTACCACCCGGGTGACGACGTGCATCGTGGGGCGATGGCGACCTTCCTCACGCGACTGATCGACCTCGTCCATCCCAACGCGTACCTGACGAACAACCAGACCTACATGATGTCGCCGATGGAGCAGGTCGGGGCTTCCGCCGGTGATGCAATCGACTTTTCTGTCGACCTCAGCCGTGCCCAGTACCGGACCACACCCGAAGGGGAGTCGGTACCCGGGCCGGTCCAGCAGTCGCTCCACATCGCGCTGTTCCCGTGCGAGAGCGTGAACACGGACATCCCCGCGACGTTCGCGGACGCCGACGACGACGGTCTCGCCGACGACATCGCCAGCAGCGACACCGGGGCCGCCTACATCAGCCAGGTGAACGGTGAGCCCACGCAGGGTCCGGAGCTGATGGTCAGGAACGCCGCGCCGGAGAACGGTCGCATCGAGTTCACCGTGGTCTCGCCATCCGCCGACTGCGTCGTCTCGGTCGCCTTCGACGACCGCGCACCGACCGATGAGTTGCGTCTCGACGCAGGCCAGCGCCCCGCGAACGCGTTCGGTTTCGTACAGGCCAGCTGGAGCTGACTCCGCAGGTCGAGGCTGCACTGAGGGCCGCCACGGACCACCGGGGCGGCCCTCGCATGACGGCTACGAGGCGCTGGTCGCGGCCGGGACGCAGGCGGGGCAGCGGGCGCGGAAGGTGACCTCGACCGCGAGCAGCTCGAAGCCGTGCTGCTGGTCCTCGGGCAAGTGCGGGTCGTCGGCCGTGACGTCGAGCATGCGCCCACAGGACACGCACACGAGGTGGTGGTGACGTTCCTCGACGTTGGGGTCGTAGCGCTTGCGGCCGTCCGCGTGCGTCATCTCGAGCAGCTCGCCCATGCCGACGAGTTCGTTGAGCGTGTTGTAGACCGTCGCACGGCTGACCTCGGGCAGCACCGCCCGCGAGCGCGCGTAGACCTCGTCCGCGGTCAGGTGGACGTGGTCACCGGCAAGGGTCTCGGCGATGACGCGTCGCTGCGCGGTCAGGCGCCAGTCGCGATTTCGCAGGCGGTTCACCAGCGGTTCCACAAAGGTTCCTCACGCCGGTCAGCAGGGGCAATTTGGTTGGAACGCTACCAGATAGCATCACCGTCGAAGCGCAGGTTGCTTCCACGCTTGGAATTGTTCTAAGTTCGTTGTGACGTACCGCTCCACTCGGCCGGCCCGTCCGTTGATGGCCCGCCGATCCCAGGACCCCGAGGAGAACACCGTGTCCGACCAACAGTCCAGTCGCCGTGAGTGGGCCTCCCGCACCACGCCCAGCCTGCAGGGCAACGAGCACTGGTGGCCCGACCAGCTCAACCTCAACATCCTGCACCAGAAGCACCCGGGCTCGAGCCCCTTCGGTGAGGACTTCCGCTACGCCGAGGCGTTCTCGCAGATCGACGTCGACGAACTCAGCGCCGACGTCGACGCGCTGATGACCGACTCGCAGGACTGGTGGCCCGCCGACTGGGGTCACTACGGCCCGTTCTTCATCCGCATGTCGTGGCACGCCGCCGGCACCTACCGCGCCGTCGACGGCCGCGGCGGTGGCGGCACCGGCGCGCAGCGTTTCGCCCCGCTCAACAGCTGGCCCGACAACGGCAACCTCGACAAGGCGCGCCGTCTGCTGTGGCCGATCAAGCAGAAGTACGGCGAGAAGATCTCGTGGGCCGACCTGCTGGTGTTCGCCGGCAACCGTGCGCTCGAGACGATGGGTTTCAAGACCTTCGGCTTCGGCTTCGGTCGTACCGACATCTGGGCGCCCGAGGACGACATCTACTGGGGCCCCGAGAACGAGTGGCTCTCGACCAACGACGACCGCTACACCGGGACATTCGAGGACGGCAGCCGCGTCCTCGACAACCCGCTCGCGGCGGTCCAGATGGGCCTGATCTACGTCAACCCCGAGGGGCCGAACGGTGTCCCGGACGCCGCGAAGTCCGCGATGGACGTGCGTGAGACGTTCGCCCGCATGGGGATGAACGACCGCGAGACCGTCGCGCTGACCGTGGGTGG
>JBBDSX010000214.1:0-3390 GCA_040904725.1 Egicoccus sp. | reverse complement strand
TCTGCGGCTTGAGCACCCAGTGGTTCTCGTCCGGGAAGTAGAGGAACTTCGCGTCGACGCCGTTGCGTGACAGGTCGGTCCACAGCGTGAGGCCCTCGCCGATCGGGACCCGGTAGTCGAGTTCGCCGTGGATGACCAGCATCGGGGTGCTGATCTCGCCGACGTGGCGCTGTGGCGAGTTGTCCCGGTAGCGCGAGCGGTCGCCGTAGGCGTCGCCGAACTCGCGCTCCCAGAGCAGGCCGAGGTCGGTCGTGCCGTGGAAGGCCTCGAGGTTCCACAGCGACGCGTGGGTGACGATGCAGCGGAAGCGGTCGGTGTGACCGGCGACCCAGTTCGCCATGTAGCCGCCGAAGGAGCCGCCCATCGCGGCCGTTCGGGTTTCGTCGACGGCCTCGTGACGTTCGGCCGCGTCGACGGTCGCCAGCAGGTCGGTGTAGGGGGCCTCGCCCCAGCGGCCCCAGCCGCGGGCGATGAAGTCCTGCCCGTACCCGGTGGACAGGGCGGGGTCGGGCAGCAGGACCGCGTAGCCGTTGGCGGCCAGCACGGGTGGGTTCCAGCGCCACGACCAGTTGTTCCACGAGCCCAGCGGGCCGCCATGGATGAACACCACCAGCGGCACCGGGCCATCCGCCTCGGCGGGCAGGACGAGCCAGGAGCCGATCTCGACCCCATCGTCCGCGGTGGCCACGACGCGCTCGACCTTCACCGCCGGGAAATCGCCGACGGGGGAGGTGACCACCGTCGGCGCCTGGTCCGCGGCGTCGGTGGCATAGCGGACCGGGCGTGGTGGGCTGCCGACGGTCGCGCGCATCGCGTACACGGCCGCGCCGTCGGGGGCCACCGTCGTCTCGGTGTGGGCGCCGTCGGCGCTGAGTCGGGTCACCTTGTCGGTGTCGAGGTCGAGCCGGAACACCGGGCGGTGCCCGGCTTCGTCGGCCTCGAACACGATGGCGTTCCCGTCGGGCAACCACTGCGCAGCGCCCGGCCACAGGTCGAGGTCGGCAGCGAGGTCGCGGACCTCGCCGGAGCCGAGGTCGACGAGCGCGAGGCCGGTGCGGCTGGCCCGATCGGGGGCCCCCACGTCCATGACCTGGGCGACGACCCGGGTCCCGTCCGGCGAGACCTTCGGTGAGCCCCAGAAGCGGCCGTCGGCGACGAGGGTGCGGCGCTCACCGCTGGCCACGTCGACGACCACGAGGTCGGTGGCGAGGTCGGCGGGGGAGCGGCGGTCGCGATGCTCGCCGGAGGTGCGCCAGCTGGCGACCAGGTGACGCCCGTCGGGGGTCAGTTCCCCCTCGGCGTTCTGCAGCGGCGCACCGCGCACGAGCAGCCGTGGCTCGTCGACCGCGGGCACCTCGGCGTCGTCGCCCGCGTCGGCGGACGGCGTCAGCTGCGGGGAGGTGGCCGGCGCCAGTTGATCGGCGGGGATGAACCACCGTCCCGGTTCACGGGGGCCGAGGTAGTGGTCCCAGTAGCGGATCGGGTAGTCGTCGAACAGTTGGGCGGTCACGCCGGCCTCGTCGCGGGCCTTGGCCCGCTCGCGGTCCTCGCCGAACGTGTCCGCGCCGGGGTGGATGCCCGAGGTCAGCAGCACGTCGCCGCTGTCGCGTGCGACGGACACTCCGGCGACACCACCGGGAGGCGCGGCCATCAGCCGCGCCTCGCCACCGTCGGGCGGCAGTGCCCACAGCGCGGCGACGGGGTCGCCCTCGGGCTTGGCGTCGGGGTCGGGACGCGCCGAGACGAACAGCAGGGTGCCGTCAGGCGCGAACGCCGCCCCGGACTCGCCGGGTGCCGAGCGGGTCACCTGGCGCGGGGGCGCCTCGCCCTCGGGATCGAGCAGCCACAGGGCCGATCGGTAGCGCTTGCCGTCCGGGGCCTCGGTCGCGACCCCGACCACCAGGCGGCGGCCGTCGGGGGAGAGGGCCAGGCCGGACAGGCGGGGCTGGCGCAGGAACGTGTCGAGATCGAATGGAGTCGTCATACGTCCGAGGATAATCGAACGGTTGGCATGGCCGGACCGAGGGCGGGGCGGACGCGCGGGCGGGGGACCATGGCCGATCGTGGTGCTCGACGCCCCTACGCTGCGGCCCATGGCCGCCATCCGTCTGCGTCGCGGGGTCTCCGTCCCGGAGGCCGAGTTCGACGTACGCGTGTCCCGCTCGTCGGGACCGGGTGGCCAGGGCGTCAACACCACCGACTCGAAGATCGAGTTGCGGTGGGACGTGGCCAACACGCCATCGCTCACCGAGGCCCAGCGACGGCGCGTGCGCGAACGCCTCGACAACCGCATCACCGACGATGGTGTGCTGATCCTGCAGTCGTCCGAGCACCGCAGCCAGCACCAGAACCGCAGCGCCGCGTTCGCGCGGTTCCAGTCGATCGTCGGTGAGGCCCTCGAACCGCCGAAGGTCCGCCGTCCGACCCGGCGCACGCGCGGGTCGAAGGAACGGCGCCTGCAGGCCAAGAAGCAGCGCAGCGAGACGAAGAAGCTGCGCAAACCTCCCCAAATCTGATTCGGGTTGCATAACGCTGCATAATCGTGCATCCTGCGCGCTTCGTCGTCACAGGAACCCTGCGTCATGGTCGCATCGGTCGGGATCGTCGGCGCCTCCGGCTACGGGGGCGCAGAACTGCTGCGCCTGCTGGCCGGGCATGGCGACCTCGAGGTCGAGGTCGTCGCCGCGCACTCGCGGGCGGGCGAGCCGATCGCGTCGCTGTTCCCCAACCTGCCGGGGGAGCGGGTCTTCGACGCGGTCGACCTCGATCGGCTGCGCGAACTGGACCTGGTGTTCCTGTCGACGCCGCACGGCGCGTCGCTCGAGGTCGGTGCGGCGCTGTACGACGCCGGCGTACGCACCGTCGACCTGTCGGGCGCCTTCCGCCTGTCGGCCGACGACTTCGCCACCTGGTACGGCGAGACGCACCCTCGGCCCGATCTCGTCCCCGCCGTCTACGGCCTGCCCGAGTTCAACCGCAAGCAGGTCACCGACGCGACCCTGGTCGCCAACCCCGGCTGCTACGTGACCACCGCGCTGCTCGGGTTGGTGCCGCTGGCCGGCCTGCTCGAGGCGGGCAGCGTCGTCGTCGACGGCAAGTCGGGTACCTCCGGCGCCGGTCGCGCGGCCAAGGACGCCCTGCACAGCACCCACGTGTTCTCCAGCGTCACGGCCTACGGCGCGCCGGGCCACCGTCACACCGGCGAGATCGAGGCGCACCTCGCCGGCTTCGGCGCCGACCTCGGCCCGATCAGTTTCACCCCGCACCTGATGCCGATCGCCCGGGGCCTGTTGACCACCAGTTACGCCACGCTGCAGCCGCGCGCGACGCCGGAGCAGGTCCAGGCCGCCCTGGTCGACGCCTACGGCGACGAACCGTTCGTCCACGTCC
>JBBDSX010000213.1:0-3413 GCA_040904725.1 Egicoccus sp. | reverse complement strand
CGTAGGGCCCGTTCTGGCGGGCGAACGGCGTGCGGTTGCCGCCGAGGATCGCTGCTGGACGGACCTCCATGGCTGCTCCTTGCGCTTCGGTGCGAATGTGACACCAGATGATGGCACGTAGATCGACGTCACGGACAACGACCGGCCATCCCGGGAGTGACGCGCCAGTGGTGAGGACGCCACGGCCGACATCGTTTCGTCGCTGGCCATTCTGGTCGCCCCGGACCCGGCCGCGCCATGGCCGACCACGGGCGAGCGGCCCCGACCCATGATCGACGTCGGTGTCGGGTCCGGCGGCGCCGACCGCCGGCTCAGGCAGAAGCGCGGACGACGAGTTCGGTCGGCAGGACCTCGTGCCGGAGCATGTGCTCGCCCTGCAGTTGCGCGCACAGCAACTCGACCATGCGCGCACCCATCGCCTCGACCGGCTGCCGGACCGTGGTCAGCGGCGGCTGGGCCGAAGCCGCGACCAGCGAGTCGTCGAACCCGACCACCGCGACGTCGTCGGGCACCGTGCGGCCGGCGCCGGCCAGCACCTGCAGGGCGCCGAGCGCGGCCAGATCGGAGGCGACCACCACGCCGTCGACGTCGGGTGCCTGCGCGAGCAGGCGCGCCATGGCCCGCTCGCCGCCGTCACGGGTGAAGTCACCGACCGCCTCGCGTTCGGGCGGGGTCGGGCGGTCGGCGGCGGCCATGGCCTCGCGGAAGCCCGCGAGCCGGTCGCGTCCGGCGACCATGTCCGGCGGGCCCGTCACGATGCCGATACGGCGCCGGCCCTGCGCGAGCAGGTGCTCGGTGGCCAGGCGGGCGCCGCCGCGGTTGTCCGCGTCGACCCAGGACACCGCGAGGTCGGCCCCATCGGGACGGCCACCGATGACCAGGGGCAGGCCGGCGTCGACCAGACGTCGTGGGAGCGGGTCGTCCGCGTGGAGCGAGAGCAGCAGGGCGCCGTCGACGTGACCGCCGGCGAGGTAGCCCCCGACCCGGGCACGTCCGTGCGCCCCGTCGGGGTCGCCGTCCGGGTCGGACCCGGTCATCAGCAGCGCGAGTTGCAGGTCGGTACGCCCGACCGCGGCGCCAACGCCCCGCACGATGCCGGCGAAGAACGGTTCGTCGAACACCCGCGTCTCGGGCTCGGCGACCACCAGCGCGATGGTCCCCGTCCGCCGTGTCGCCAGCGACCGGGCCGCGCGGTTGGGGACGTAGCCCAGTTCCGCCACCGCGGCCTCGACGGCACGTCGCGCCGCGTCCGAGACCCGGGGGCTGCCGGTCACGACCCGGCTGACCGTCGAGCGCGAGACGCCGGCCAACGCCGCCACCTGCTCGAGCGTGGCGGGGCCGGAGCGCGCCGACGGGTCCGGAGTCACCTCGACGATGACCGTGCGGCGAGCAGGTCGCGGTACCAGTACGCCGATGCCTTCGGGATGCGTTCCATCGTGTCCCGGTCGACGCGGACCAGGCCGAAGGTGCGGCGGTAACCCTCGGCCCACTCGAAGTTGTCCATCAGCGTCCACACGTAGAACGCGCGCAGGTCGACCCCGGCCGCGGCCGCACGGGCGAACGCGTCGAGGTGCCCGTCGAGGTAGGCGATGCGGTCGGCGTCGTCGACGCGGCCCTGCTCGTCGGGGACGTCGGGGAACGATCCCCCGGTCTCGGCGATCGCCATCGGCGCCGCGTAGTCGTCGTGTAGGCGGACCAACAGGTCGTACAGGCCCGTCGGGTCGATGCTCCAGCCCATGGCGCTGCTCGGTTCCGGGCCGGGGACCTCGACGACGTGGTCCTGTCCCGGGCCCGGCGGGGTCCCGCCGGTGTGGCCCGCCGAGCGGGCCCCGATGTAGACCGGCGTGTAGTAGTTGATACCGAGCAGGTCGACCGGGGCCGCGATCTCGTCGAGGTCGCCGTCGAGGTGCAGCGCCCCGAGGTCGGCCAGGGGCTCCCAGGCGGCGAGGACGTCGCCGGGATAGGCGCCACGGAACATCGGCTCGGTCCACACCCGGTTGCGGATGCCGTCGGCCAGCGTCACCGCCGCGTGGTCGTCGGGGTGGTCGGAGGCCGGGCGCACCGGCGCTGGGTTGAGCACGATGCCGATGCGGGCGTCGGGTCCGAGGACGTCACGCAGGACCCGTGTCGCCCGGCCGTGGGCGAGCAACAGGTGGTGCGTGGCCGCGATGGCGCGGCGGGGGCTGCGCACGCCGGGCGCGTGTACACCGACGTCGTAGCCCAATAACGCCGCACACCACGGTTCGTTCAGCGTGGACCAGTCCCGCACCCGGTCACCGAGGTGTTCGCCCACGATGCGCGCGTACTCGGCGAACGCGTCGGCGACGGGACGCGCCGCCCAGCCGCCGGCGTCCTCGAGGGCCTGGGGCAGGTCCCAGTGGTAGAGGGTCACCAGCGGCGTGATGCCACGGTCGACGAGGCCGTCGACGAGCCGGTCGTAGAACGCCAGGCCGCGCGGCTCGAGGCGGTGCCCGTCGGGCTGGATGCGCGGCCACGCGATCGAGAAGCGGTAGCTGTCGACCCCGAGCCAGGCCAACAGGTCGAGGTCCTGTTCGAGACGGTGGTAATGGTCGCATCCCGCCTCACCCGTGTCACCGTCGGCGACCGCCCCCGGCACGCGACCGAACACGTCCCAGATCGAGGGCCCGCGACCGTCGACGTCGGTGGCCCCCTCGATCTGGTAGCTCGAGGTCGCCACGCCGTAGCGGACGGCCGGCAGGTCGGCGGCCTCGATGCCCATGCATGGTCCTTGTCGTCGACGACGCGTGCAGGCAGGAACGTGAAAAGCGCCCCCGCGACAAGTCGTGGGAGCGCTCCCACAGTGTGCGCTCCCGCCGGCCACTTGTCAACGGTGCGCTCTGGCAGCGCCTGCCCGTGCGCGTTTGTGGAGGGAATCGCGCCCATCGATCCCAGTTCGGCGATCGTTGACCTACGGTGGCAGTCGTAGGTTGGCTCCCGCGCCGCCTACCCGCGTCGCTCGTGGGAGAGCGGGCGGACATGTCCACGGGCGTCGACCAACGGCGCCAGAGGAAGAAGGTCGAGACGTATGCGTCACACCAAGAGGATGGTCGCCGTTCTTGCCGCGGCCACGCTCGCCCTCACCGCTTGCGGCGACGACGGCGGCGACGAGGGCGACACGCCCGAGGAGACCGAGACCACCGAAGAAGAGGGTGGCGAGGAAACCGAGGGCGAAGAAGGCGAAGAGACCGAGGGCGAGGAAGGCGAAGAGGCCGCCGACCTGTCCGGCGCCGAGGTGTCCGTCTTCGGTGCGCCGACCAGCATCGAGGGTGACGCCATCAACGGCGTCATCGAGGAGTACTTCAACCAGCCGACGGGCGCGAACGCCTTCTACGAGGGTTCGGACAGCTTCGAGCAGCAGGTCCAGATCCGCGTCGACGGCGGCAACCCGCCCG
>JBBDSX010000212.1:0-3460 GCA_040904725.1 Egicoccus sp. | reverse complement strand
GCCCGGTCGGGGGCGTGCACGATCAGCTTGCCCAGCATCGGGTCGTAGTGCTGACCGACGGTGCTGCCGACCGCGATGCCGAGGTCGGCACGGACGCCGGCGATGTCCGGGACCCGCAGGTGCAGGACGGGGCCGGTCTGGGGCAGTTGCCGCACCGGGTCCTCGGCGTACAGGCGCACCTCGATGGCGTGTCCGTCGGCGCGCACGTCGTCCTGGTCGAAGCCCAGTGGCTCGCCGTCCGCGACCCGCAACTGCCATTCGACGAGGTCGAGGCCCGTGATCAGTTCGGTGACCGGGTGTTCGACCTGCAGGCGCGTGTTCATCTCGAGGAAGAAGAACTCGGGGTCGTCGCGGTCGAGCGTGTCGCCGGCGACCAGGAACTCGACGGTGCCCGCCCCCTCGTACGACACGGCCTGCGCCGCGGCGACGGCGGCGGCGCCCATGCGTTCGCGAAGCCGTTCGTCGAGTGCTGGCGACGGTGCTTCCTCGACGACCTTCTGGTGGCGGCGTTGCACCGAGCACTCGCGTTCGAGCAGGTGGACCACGTTGCCGTGCCGATCGCCGAACACCTGGATCTCGACGTGGCGGGGACGCGCGACCAGTCGTTCGAGGATGAGGCGGTCGTCGCCGAAGCCGGTCCGTGCCTCGCGGCGGGCGGCCGCCAGTGCATCGGCGAGCCCGGCGGGGTCGTGGACCGCGCGCATGCCCTTGCCGCCGCCCCCGGCGACCGCCTTGACCAGCAGCGGGAAGCCGACGTCGTCGGCCGCGGCGACCAGCGCCTCGTCGTCGAGGTCCGCGTCGTGGATGCCGGGGACGACCGGCACGCCGGCAGCCTCGAGGTGCTGCTTGGCGGCCGCCTTGTCACCCATCAGCCGGATCACGTCGGGGGAGGGGCCGACGAAGACCAGGCCTGCGTCGCGGACGGCCTCGGCGAAGGCCGGGCTCTCGGAGAGGAAGCCGTAGCCGGGATGGATCGCGTCCGCGCCCGACGAGCGCGCCGCAGCCAGGACCGCCTCGATGTCGAGGTAGGAGCGCGTCGCGGGGGCCGGACCGATCCGCACGGCGGCGTCGGCCTCGCGGACGTGGGGTTCGTCCGCGTCGGCGTCGCTGAACACGGCCACGGTCTCGATGCCGAGGGCGCGGCACGAGCGCATGACCCGGCGCGCGATCTCGCCACGGTTGGCCACCAGGACGCGGCGCAGCATCGCTTCTCCCGTGTCGCCCGACCGCTCGTTCGGGGCCGGACGGTAGCAGTGGGCGCCCCAGTTCCCGCCCGCCCGGCCGTCGTGCTGTCCGCGCACGGCAGCGCGGTAGGCGCTGTCGCGCGCTCCGGTCTGGCACCATGCGGCCGACGAGAGCTCCACCGCCCCCGAGGAGATCCGCGTGCGCCGTCCCGTCCTGCCCTCCGTCCTGCTCGCCGCTGCCCTGACGCTCGCGGCCTGCGGTGGCGACGACGACCCGGCCCTGACCGAGCCCACCGAGACCGAATCGGTGGAGGAAGAGCCGTCCGAGGAGCCCGAGGAAACCGAGACCGAAGCCGAGGTCGAGGAACCCGAGGCCGGCGGGACCGAGGACGATGTCGCCGGCGACGACGAGCCGCTCGGCGCCGCCCCGACACCCGACCCGACCGCGGTCGCCGACCCGTGCGCCGACGACCAGGGCCGCGAGGACGAGGCGTTCATCGACGTCGACGCGCCCGTCGCGGACCAGGAGATCACCGATCTCACCGCCGTCGAACTGGTGGGCTGCTCGAACGTCTACGAGGCCAACGTCCAGTGGGAGCTCTACGACGGCGACGGGGTGCTGCTCAGCGACGGGTTCCTGACCGCCGAGTGCGGGACCGGCTGCGTCGGCGAGTTCCGCGAGGACCTCGACCTGAGCGTCGCCAGCGGCGAACCCTTCGCCGAACTGCACGTATTCGCCGAGAGCGCCCAGGACGGCTCGCAGCTGTACCTGACCGCCATCCCGCTCGTGCTGAGCTGAACCACCGGTCAGTCCCGGGCGGTCTCCCCGCCCGGGACCCAGTTGGGGCGTCGCTTGTCGAAGAACGCCCGCATCCCTTCCTGGCCCTCGTCGGCGACACGCAGACGGGCGATCAACTCGAGGCGCAGCTCTCGCGAGTCGTCGCGCTCGAGACGGTCGATCTCGCGGATCAACTGCTTGGTCTCTCGTTGTGCGGTCGGACCGGCGGCCAGCAGGTCGTCGAGCAGCTGCGAGCACGTCGCGTCGAGGTCGTCCGCGTCGCACACCTCGCTGACCAGGCCGATGTCCCGGGCCCGGTCGGCGTCGAACCGCTCGCCCGTCATGAAGTAGCGGCGGGCATTGCTGGTCCCGATCCTGGGCTGGACGTAGGCCGAGATCATCGCCGGGGCGATGCCCAGACGGACCTCGGTGAAACCGAACAGGCTGCCACGGACCGCGATCGCGATGTCGACGCAGCCGAGCAGGCCGGCCGCGCCGCCCAGTGCGTGCCCGTTCACCCGCGCCAACGTGGGGGCGGGGAAGTCGTCGATCGCGCGCAGCATCGCCTCGAAGCCGCGGGAGTCGGCCACGTTCTCCTCGAACGTGTAGTCGCGCATCGCCGACATCCAGTTCAGGTCGGCCCCGGCCGAGAACACCGTGCCGGCGCCCGTCAGGACCAGGGCGCGGACGTCCGCGTCGGCGGCGAGGTCGTCGACGACCTCGCCGATCGCCTGCATCATCTCGGCGTTGAACGCGTTGCGGACGTCGGGCCGGTTGAGCGTGAGGGTCACGACCCCGCGGTCGTCACGGTCGATGAGCAGTGCGTCGGTCACGTCGAGGATCCTCCCGGTGGCGATGGGCGGCGACGCTAGCGCCGCCCACCCACCGGCCCCGCACCGGCCCCGCCGGAGTTCGACGCAAGATTTGCCGCGTCCATGCGGCAATTCTTGCCGGGTGACGCACTTGCGGCGGCCCTCAGAGGCACGTCTTGCCGCGCCCGTGCGGCAAGTCTTGCGCTCACATGCGGAAGACGCCGTAGCTGGGCGGCTCGATCGGGGCGTTGAGCGCGACCGAGAGGCCGAGGCCGAGCACGTCGCGGGTCTGGGCCGGATCGATGATGCCGTCGTCCCACAGCCGTGCGGTGGCGTAGTAGGGATGCCCCTGGTGCTCGTACTGCTCGCGGATCGGGGCCTTGAAGGCCTCCTCGTCGTGCTCAAACCAGTCCTCGCCGCGGGCCTCGAGTCCGTCGCGACGGACCGTGGCCAGCACGTTGGCGGCCTGTTCGCCGCCCATCACGCTGATGCGGGCGTTGGGCCACATCCACAAAAAGCGCGGCGAATAGGCGCGCCCGCACATCGCGTAGTTGCCGGCGCCGAACGAGCCGCCGATGACCACCGTCAGCTTCGGCACGGTCGAGCACGCCACGGCCGTGACCATCTTGGCACCGTCCTTGGCGATCCCGCCGGCCTCGTACTCGCGGCCGACCATGAACCCGGTG
>JBBDSX010000211.1:0-3500 GCA_040904725.1 Egicoccus sp. | reverse complement strand
CCGCCGGGTCGTGTTCGTGCATCCCGACGATCTCGCCGACCGCCGCCTCGCCGGCGGCGAGCTCGTCGACCTGGGCGGCGAGTGGGAGGACGGCGTCGACCGTCGCGCCGAGGCGTTCCGGGTCGTGGCGTTCCCGACGGCCCGCGGGTGTGCCGCCGCGTACTTCCCCGAGACCAACGTGCTGGTCCCGCTGGACTCGACCGCCCGTCGCAGCAACACGCCGACCTCGAAGTCGGTCGTGGTCCGCCTCGAACCCGCGACCGTCACGGCGTCGGTGGAGGCCCCCGCGTGAGTGCATCGACCACGATCAAGGTCCGCTTCCACGAACTCGACCCCAACGGCCATGTCAACCACGGCGTGTACGCCAACTACTTCGAGACGGCCCGCATCGAACTGCTCGACGCCATCGGGTTCGGCCCGGGTGTGCTGGTCGAGCGCGGGGTCCACCTCGTCGTGGTCGAGTTGCGCATGCGCTTCAGGCGGCCGGCCCGCGCGGGCGCCACGCTGACCGTGCAGACCTGGATCGGGGAACGGCGACGTGCCTCGTCGTGGTGGCACCAGCGCCTGCTCGACGAGTCGGGGGAGGTGGTCGCCGAGGCCGAGGTGCACTCGACCGCCACCAACGCCGACGGCCGCCCGATCCGGCCACCACAGGATCTCGCCGAAAAACTCGCCACGATCGAGGCCTGAGCGGCGGACGGTGTGACAAGGTCGGTGGCGCCTGCGGGTGTTGCCGGCCGCCGCTGGCACCGGCGCGGCCGAGGTGCTGGTCTGGCGCTCCGGGAACTGCTTGCGTTCACGAGCCATGTTCGCGTCCCCCGCCCAGGCGCATCAGCGCGACAACGTGCCGACGTTGGCGACCGGGTTGGTCGGCTGGTCGCTGGCATGACGGTCATCAGGTTCGCGGCGAACGTCGCCTTGCGGTCGCTGTCCAGCCCGAGACCTAGACGAGGGAGCGGTACAGCTCCGCGGTGCGGGCGGCGATGGCGTCCCAGGAGAACGCCGCCTCGACCCGGACCCGACCCGCTCGACCCATCGCGGCCGCCGCCGTCGGATCGTCGAGGCAGTCGGCGACCCGTGCGGCCAGCTCGTCGGCGAACGCCGCGGGATCGGCGGGGCTGCCCAGCGTGTCGCCACCGGGTTCGAAGCCGACCAACCAGCCCGTCTCGCCGGGCACGACGATCTCGGGGATGCCGCCAACGGCGCTCGCGACCACCGGCAGCTCGCAGGCCATGGCCTCGAGGTTGACGATCCCGAAGGGCTCGTAGATCGAGGGGCAAACGAACACGGCGGCGTGGCTGAGCACCTCGAGCAGTTGGTCGCGGGGCAGCATCTGCTCGATCCAGACCACGTCCACCGGCGCGGATGCGAGTGCCGCGACCCGGGTGCGGAACTCCTCGGCGATCTGCGGCGTGTCCGGTGCCCCCGCGCACAGCACCAGCTGCGTGCCCGCGGGTAGCCGTTCGGCCATGTCGAGCAGGTGGGCCACGCCCTTCTGGCGCGTGATGCGCCCGACGAACACGGCATAGGGCCGGTCGGGGTCGATCCCGTTGGCCGTCAGGGTGGCCGTACCGTCGACCCGGTGCCACTGCGTCGGATCGACGCCGTTGTGGACCACGTGCACCCGGGCCGGGTCGATGGCCGGGTAGCTCGCCAGCACGTCGTCACGCATCCCGTGGGAGACCGCGATCACGGCGTCGGCGCCCTCGAGGCCCGTCTGCTCGCACCAGCCCGACAGCGCGTAGCCGCCACCGAGCTGTTCGCGCTTCCACGGCCGCAGGGGTTCGAGGCTGTGGGTGGTCGCGACGTGCGGCACGCCGTAGACGAGCTTGGCGAGATGACCGGCCAGGTTCGCGTACCAGGTGTGGCTGTGCACGAGGTCGACGTCGGCGAGCCCGGCCGCCATGGCGAGGTCCGCCGACATCGTGCGCAGCGCGGCGAGCTCCGGCGCGTCCCCCTCGAGCGCGTTCCACTCGCGGTAGGTGCCGGCCACCAGCGGGTCGCTGCGCGGTGCGCCGAAGCAGTGCACCTCGAGGTCGACCAGGCCGTCCAGGGCACGCGCCAACTCGGCGACGTGGACCCCGGCGCCGCCGTAGACCTCGGGCGGGTACTCCTTGGTCAGCAGCCCGACGCGAGGCGCCGGGCTCACGCCGGGTCTCCGTCGTCGGGGGCCGGGACCTGGTCGTTCTTGCCGACCACGACGATCCCGCCGTCGGAGACGTGGAAGCGCGCGCGGTCGCTCGCCTCGTCGACCCCGATCCGTGTGCCGGGCGGGATCGCCACGTTCTTGTCGATGATCGCGTTGCGGATCACCGAGCCGCGGCCGACGTCGACCCCGTGCAGCAGGACCGAGCGTTCGACCAGCGAGTCGGTGTGGACGTGGACGCCGGGCGAGAGCACCGAGGCGCGGACCGTGCCGCCGGAGACGACCACTCCCGAGCACACCATCGAGTCGGTGGCGGTACCGCGGCGGTCCTCGGTGTCGAACACGAACTTCGCCGGCGGCAGCGGGTCGTGCCAGGTGTAGATCGGCCAGTCGAGGTTGTAGAGGTTGAACACCGGGTGGACCGAGATCAGGTCCATGTGGGCGGCGTGGTAGGCGTCGATGGTCCCGACGTCGCGCCAGTAGCCGCGGTCGCGATCCGTGGCGCCGGGCACGTCGTTGTCGCGCACGTAGTCGTGGACGGCCGCCTCGCCGCGTTCGACCATCATCGTGATGATGTCGCCGCCCATGTCGTGGCTCGAGTCGTCGTCGGCGGCGTCCGAGCGCAGCGCCCCGATCAGGGCCTCGGTCGTGAACACGTAGTTGCCCATCGACGCGTACACGCTGGACGGGTCGTCGGGCAGTCCCTGCGCGTCGGTCGGTTTCTCGCGGAAGGCGGTGATTCGTCCGTGCTCGTCGGCGTCGATGACACCGAAGGCGTTCGCCTGCTCGAGCGGCACGCGCAGCGCGGCGACGGTGACCCCGGCGCCGCTGGCGATGTGGGAGTCGACCATCTGGGTCGCGTCCATGCGGTAGAGGTTGTCCGCGCCGAACACGCAGATGTAGTCCGGCTTCTCGTCGCGGATGATGTTGAGGTTCTGGAAGACCGCGTCCGCGGAACCGGTGAACCAACTCTTGCCGGTACGCATCTGGGCGGGCACGGGGCTGACGTAGTTGCCCAGCAGCGGTGACATCCGCCACGTCTTGGCCAGGTGGGTGTCGAGGCTGTGGCTCTTGTACTGGGTCAGCACCACGATGCGCCGGTAGCCGGAGTTGACGAGGTTCGACAGCGCGAAGTCCACCAGGCGGTAGTTGCCGCCGAAGGGCACCGCCGGCTTCGCCCGGTCGCGCGTCAGCGGAAACAGCCGCTTGCCCTCGCCCCCCGCCAGCACGACCCCCATCACCTTCGGACCGCGCGCCGCCATCACGTGTTCGCATCTCCCGCTGGTTGTGCGGCCGAGACTAGGGCCGCGCACTAGCGTCCGCGCATTCCCGAAAGTGGTGGGCCCCGGGAGGC
>JBBDSX010000210.1:0-3506 GCA_040904725.1 Egicoccus sp. | reverse complement strand
GTGTACCGGTGCAGATCCTGACCATCGAGACGGCGTCCTTGGGCGACCGCAGCTATCTGATCCACGACGGCACGACCGCGGCCGTGATCGACCCGCAGCGTGACATCGATCGTGTCCTCGATCTCGTCGAGGAGCACGGCCTCACGCTGGGGGCCGTGCTTGAGACGCACGTCCACAACGACTACGTCACCGGTGGGCTCGAGTTGGCGCGCCGTACGGGCGCGGCCTACCACCTCAGCGCCGACGACGAGGTCCGCTTCGAGGTGTCACCGGTCCGCGATGGTGACGTCATCGAGGTCGGGACGTTCACGTTCCGGGTGCTGCACACCCCGGGGCACACGCCGACGCATCTGTCGTATGTCGCCAATGACGGGCAGCGTGACGTCGCCGTCTTCTCCGGCGGATCGCTGTTGTACGGCTCGGTCGGGCGCACCGACCTGGTGTCCGCGGACCTGACCGAGGAGTTGACCCGGGCGCAGCACCGGACCGCACGTCGTCTGGCGGCTGAGCTCGACGACGAGGTCGAGGTCCGTCCGACCCACGGTTTTGGGAGTTTCTGCTCGTCGGGGGACACCGCTGGGCGGGAGACCTCCACGCTTGGTGTCGAGCGCCGCGACAACCAGGCGTTCACGATCGAGGACGAGGACGAGTTCGTCCGCACACTCGTTGCCGGCCTCGACGCCTACCCGGCCTACTACGCCCACATGGCGCCCATCAACCGTTCGGGTCCGGCCGACGTCGACCTCTCGCCGGTCGAGGTCGTGAACACCACCGAGCTGCTGCGGCGCATCCACGCGGGCGAGTGGGTCGTCGATCTGCGGACCCGAACAGCGTTCGCCTCCGAGCACGTGACCGGCACGATCAACATCGAGCTCGCCGACAACGCTTCGACCTACCTCGGCTGGCTGCTCACCTGGGGCACACCGGTCACCTTGCTGGCTGACAGTTCAGAAGAGATCGAGGCGATGCAGCGCCAGTTGGTGCGCATCGGGATCGACCGTCCCGCAGGGCAGTTCCCCGGTGGCCCCGACGCCGTCGGCGGTGGCGCTGATCGCGGCAGCTACGAGGTCACCGATTTCGCCGGGCTGCGCGCCGCGGTGGAGGAGCGCGACGACCTCGTGATCCTCGACACACGACGTCAGCTCGAGTGGGCCGACGGACACCTGCCTGACGCGGTGCACGTCCCGCTCCACGAGCTCGAGGAACGGATCGGCGAGGTCCCGGACGGGCAGGTGTGGGTGCACTGCGCCAGCGGGTATCGCTCGTCGATCGCCGCCAGCCTGCTCGCTTGCGCTGGCCGGGACGTCGTGCTCGTGCACGACCAGTTCGACGAGCACGCCCCCGAGTACTTCGAGCTGATCGTTCCCGGGCGCTGAAGTGGCCGGCGCCTCGCGCGTAACACCTGCGACCACCCACCGCATCGACCCACTCCTCGCTCCCCCTCGCAGGAGATCCTCCATGTCCGCGACCACCCAGACCACCGTTTCCGCCCCGTCCGCTGCGCCGGTTCCGCCAGGTGCACAGATCGCGCCGGGTGAGCTACGCGGCTGGCTCGCGGCGCCGAACGCCCCGCGCGTGCTCGATGTCCGCTCGCCCGCCGAGTTCGAGACCGTCCACATCCCCGACTCGTACAACGTGCCGCTCGACACGTTGCGCGAGCACAGCGAGGAGCTCTCACAGCACCTCGACGACCACGTGGTCCTGGTGTGCCGGTCGGGGACGCGGGCGCAGCAGGCCGAACGGGCCTTCGCCGAGGTCGGTCTGTCGAACCTCCACGTGCTCGAGGGCGGCATCGGCGGCTGGCAGGCCGACGGCGCCGACGTGGTACGCGGCCAGGCTCGTTGGGACCTCGAGCGGCAGGTCCGCCTCGTGGCGGGCGGCATCGTGCTGGTGGCCGGGCTCGGCAGCCTCGCCGTGCCGCGTCTGAAGTGGCTCGCCACCGGGGTCGGTGCCGGTCTCGTGACCGCCGCGGTCACCGACACCTGCACGATGGGGATGGCCCTGAGCAAGCTGCCCTACAACCGGGGCGCTACCAGCTGCGAGCTCGACGACATCCTCGCCGAGCTCGCCGGCCAGGCGCGTTGAGGTGCTGATCGCCACCCTCGTCCTCGCGCTGCTGATTGGGGTCGCCCTCGGTGTGCTGGGTGGCGGCGGGTCGATCCTGGCCGTCCCTGTCCTGGTCTACGTCGCCGGACAGGACGCGAAGGCCGCGATCGCGATGTCGCTGCTGGTGGTCGGGGTCACTAGCGCGGCGGGGGCGGTATCGCACGCACGGGCAGGACGGGTGCGGTGGCGAACCGCTGCCATCTTCGGCGCGGCCGGCATGGCCGGCGCCTACGGTGGCGGGCGCCTGGCCGAGTTCATCCCGGGCAACTGGCTGCTGATCGCTTTCGCCCTGATGATGGGCGTGACCGCCGTCGCGATGTTGCGAGGCCGTGACGACCCGGATCCATCGCACGCGGACGGCCAGGTCAAGGTCGGCCGGATCCTCGTTGAGGGGCTCGGCGTCGGCCTGGTCACCGGACTCGTGGGTGCGGGCGGCGGGTTCCTGATCGTCCCCGCCCTGGTCCTGCTCGGCGGCGTACCGATGGCGACCGCGGTCGGCACGTCCCTGGTGGTCATCGCGATGAAGTCCGGCGCCGGGCTCTTCGGCTACCTCGCCAGCACCTCCATCGACTGGACGTTGGCGCTATCGGTGACCGGCGCCGCCGTGGTCGGTAGCGTCGTGGCCGGACGCTTCGCCGGCCGGGTATCCGAGGACGGCCTCCGCCGGGCGTTCGGGTGGTTCGTCGCCGTCATGGCCGTCCTCGTCCTGGTCCAGGAGCTGCTCCTTCGATGACATCCTCCCCGGGTCCGCTCTGGCAGCAGGTGCTCTCCGACCTCGAACGCCGCATCGCCAGCGGTGACATCGTCGACCGGTTCCCAACCGATCGTGAGCTGACCGAGCACTACGGCGTCAGCCGTCACACCGCCCGCGAGGCGGTGCGCCGCCTACGCGCCCGGGGACTGGTCGACCGCCAGCGGGGACGGGGCAGCTTCCTCAACGACACTCGTCTCACCCAGCCCCTCGGCGGCCTCTACAGCCTCTTCCAAGCGGTCGAGGACCGTGGCCTCACCCAACGCTCCGAGGTGCTCGCCCTCGCACCGGCGCACGACGCTGACGCTGCGACCCGTCTCGGCCTGGCGCCGCACGCCGACCTCGTGCGCCTCGAGCGGCTCCGCTTCGCCGACGACGAACCACTCGCGCTCGACAGCGTCTGGCTGCCCGCCGACGTCGGCCGACACCTCCTCGACGCCGACCTCACCCACACCGCCCTCTACGAACAGCTCCGCGAACGCGTAGGGATCACGATCACCGAAGCAACCGAGACCCTCGAACCGATCATCCCCGACCACGACGCCCGGACGGTGCTGCGCCTCGACCACGACGAAGCCCTGCTGCGGGTACGACGGCTCGGCACGAGCGGCGGCCGACCCGTGGAGTGCCGCCTCACCCTCATCCGCGG
>JBBDSX010000209.1:0-3542 GCA_040904725.1 Egicoccus sp. | reverse complement strand
CCGCGCGTCCACACCCCCGCGCGAACACCGCACCACGACCTACCGGGCCGCACGGCTAGGTCCTCTGGCGAACTCCGGGAAGAAGTCTGGGGGAGCGGGGATGGGTCTGTACGTCGAGCCTGTGCCGTCCGAGGAGCGCCGCGCGGCCGGCTGGTTGGTTGGCGCCGGGCTGACCGGCGGGGACATGACGGTCGGCTCGTTCGTGCCGGCTCGGCCGGCTGCTCGCCGAGGACGGCGCCGGTCCGTCCTCGGTACCGAACTACTGGTGGCCGCAGGACCGCGTCTGGATCGTGCACACCAACGTCGACTGTCCGACCACCTACGTCGCCGGTGCGCGAGACCTCGTCGACGCGCTCCTCGCCGACGACCTTCTCGAGGTGTTCGAGGCCGCGCTCGACCACCCATTCGACGGTCACGGGTAGACGCGAACTCAGGCGGTGCGCTCGAGCAGCCGGACGAGGGCGTCGGCCGACTTGCGGAACTGGCGCTTCACCGTCCGCGCCGCGATCCGTTTGCCGACCGGGAAGCGGGCGAGGTCGGCCTCGATGACCGCGGTGATGTCCGTGGTATCGGCGTCGACCTCGGACAGGTCCACCCGCAGGCGAACGAGGAACGGGTTCGGCGCGGTCCAGCCGAAGTGGTTGGGCGGCTCCCACACGTCGACGGTCTGCTCGATGTCCATGCCGATGCCGAGCAGCGACCCGGTCACGACCTGGACCCGGCCGATGCCGGGTTCGCCGCGGGTGGTCGCCGTCGAGACGAACGGCACCCACTCGGGTGCGTGTTCGGCCGAGACGAGGATGTCCCAGGCATGCTGGATCGGGGCGTCGGCGCGCCGCTGTTCCTCGAACCGTTCCACGAGCGCCTCCGTCTACAGGTCGATGGCGAGGTCGGTGACGAACTCGCCGCCGACGGCGGCCAGCGCGTCGGGCGACACCAGCAGCTTGAGGTGGCGGCTGCCGCCACCGACGATCACCCGGTCGAGGTCGCGGATGCGGGCGTCGACGTACAGCGGGACGTCGGCCGGGAGCGCGAAGGGCGTGACGCCGCCGATCTCCATGCCGGTGACCTCGCGGGTCAACTCGGCCGGCGCGAACGACAACTTACGGACACCCAGCAGCTTGCGAACGCGCTTGTTGACGTCCAGTTTCGTCGTGGCCAGTACCACGCACGCGGCCAGGACCGGCGGGTCGTCGCGGGACGCCACGAGGATGCAGTTGCCCGACGCGTCGAGGTCGTAGCCGTAGTGGGCACAGAAGTCGGCGGTGTCGGCGAGCGCCGGGTCGATCTCGATCGCGTCGTAGGCGGCGCCGGTCGCCTCGAGCGCGCGGATGACCTCGGTCTCGACGGTGCGTGACGAATCCATGTCATCCACTCCTGGTCAGCAGCAGCACGGGTACCTCGAGTTCGGCGGGCGTGAGGGAACCGTGCTGGCCGGGCAGACGGCCGCCGAAGGGGTCCAGTTCACCGTGGACGACGCCGAACCCGTCGCCGGTGGCGGCCACGACCACCTCACCGATCGACCGTCTCGCGGCAGGGCTGACGACGGGGCCGAACCAGCCTTCGTCGATCGCGTCGTCGCGCTCGAGCACGCACGCCTCGCCACCGAGGTGTTCCCGCCATGCGGCGGCCACGTCGGACGCGGCGCCGTCGACGGCGTGCAGTTGTCGCGCCCGCGGTTCGCCGGCGAACAGGGCGACGCCGGCCAGCAGATCGGGATGGTCGCGAACGTCGAGCAGCCGTTCAGGCGGGGTCGCGACCATGCCGTGGTCCGCGGTCACCACGAACGCGACGTCGGACGGCAGATCGGCGACGAACCGTTGCAGGGTCGCGTCGACCTCGGCCAGGGCTGCGCACCACGGCTCGGAACCAGGTCCGGCGGCATGACCGGCGAAGTCGACGTCGCCGTGGTGGGCGTAGACCAGCGCCCGTCCGCCCGAGGTCGCGGCGTCGCGTGCCGCCGCCAGCGTGTCCTGCAGGCCGTCCGCCGGGACCTGGTCGCTGCCGCGGAACGCCGCGCGGGTCAGGCCCGAGCCGATGAACTCCGGCCGCAGGACGGCGACCGGTCGCACGTCGGTCGGCCGGAGGCGGTCGAAGACGGTGGGCAGGGGCTGAACGGACTCGGGGACGGCCTCGGTGCGTGCGTCGGTGACCGGCTCGTAGTGGTCCCAGCTCCACGTGAGCGTGACCAGCATGCGGGCACGGCCGGGGGCCCGCATCGCGAACCCGACGATCCCGTGCTCGCCGGGCGGCCGGCCGGTCCCGAGCGAGGTCAGTGCGCTGGCGGTGGTGGTCGGGAACGTCGCGTCGAGGGTCGTCCCCGGCGCCGAGGTCAGGAACGGGGCGAGGTCCGCGTACTGGTCGAGTTGGTGTCGGCCGAGGCCGTCGACGACCAGCACGATGACCGCCCGGAGTCCCTGCGGCCACGCCAGGAGGTCCGTGGCGCCGCCGGTCAGCGCCGCGGTCGCCTCGGGCAGCAGGCGCGCCAGGCCGGCGGTCTCGTACCGCGGCGCCCGCAACCGGCGTTCCGGCACGTCAGTAGCCGAGGTCGACGTCGACCGGGCCGAGCAGTTCGGCACCGTCACCGAACCGTTGCACGTTCTCGCGCACCCGGGCAGCCAGCAGGACCCGGCCCATCTCCGGGGTGTTGCCGACGTGCGGGGTGATGATCGCGTTCGGCAACTGCCACAACGGATGGTCGTCGGGCAGCGGCTCCGGGTCGGTGACGTCCAGGGCGGCGCCGCCGATGCTTCCGTCGCGGAGTGCCGCGACCAGGTCGTCGGTCACGATGTGCCCACCACGTGCGACGTTGACCAGCCAGGCATGGGCGGGCATCGCCTCGAGCGCCGCGGCATCGATGATCCCCGTGGTCTCCGGGGTCAGAGCCAGGGCGAGCACCACGAGGTCGGCGTCGCGGAGCGCGTCGTGGAGGCGGTCGGTGCCGACCACCTCGGCGACGCCGTCGATCGGTTCGAGGTTGCGTCGCACGACGGTGAGGTGGGCGCCGAACGGGCGCAGCAGTCGCACCAGGGACCGGGTGATCTCGCCGCCGCCGAGGATCGTCACGCGGCCGCCGAGCAGGTTCACGCCGTACGGCTCCGACCAGGCCGTCTCGCGGGCGTAGCGACCGATGCCGCGCATGCCGCCGAGCGCGAGCGCGAGCACGTGCTCGGCGACGGGTTCGGCGTACACGCCCTTGCCGCAGGTCCAGGTCCGGTCGTGGTCGAGGGCGTCGACGAACGGTTCGATGCCGGCGTAGGGCAACTGGACCCACCGCACCTGCGGGTTGGCGTCGAGCGCGCGGCGCAGGCCTTCGGGACGTTTCGGGTCGGCCCAGATCAGCGCGTCGGCGTCCTCGACGGCGACGACGGTGCCGCCCCCGTCGGCGACCGCGTCGCGCAGCACCTGGGGGCTCGAGTCGGGCAGGACGGCGATCTTCGGTCGGGCCACTGCTGGCAGCTCCTCGCACGATCAGGGGCGGTCTCACGCTAGCGGTGTCCGGCCACGTGGCGTGACCGACGGTCGGGTCCGGCCGACGCCGA
>JBBDSX010000208.1:0-3557 GCA_040904725.1 Egicoccus sp. | reverse complement strand
TCACACGCCGGTCGACGCCGTGCCCCGCGCGTCCCGGCTTGAACGGACCCCCGGCTCCCCAGCCGGGGGTCCGTTTCGTTGCCCCGACGTCGCTGCGCGGCGACCGGTCGCCGACCCGGCGGGCCCGCACGGACGGGACGAATGTCCTAATGGCCACTCAAGTCCCCCGCCCTCCCGGCCGACTAGTTACCCACGGCGCAGCGGGCCGAGACCGCGGCATGCGCGGATCGACGACGACGGGGGGGACCTGTGACCGGCACCCGGACCAGGCGAGCGCGGCAGTTGACCGCGGTCGTGGCGCTCGCGTTGATGCTCGCCGCCCTGCCCGCCGCCGCGTGGGCGGATCACGGCGACCGCGGCCGCGGCGACGAGGGCCGCGACCGACGCAGCCAGTCCGATCGTCAGCAGGACCACGGTCGCGAGGAGCGACGCGCGAAGGACCATCGCCGGGACGAACGCGACCGCAGCTCGCGAAAGGACCATCACGCCTCGCGCGACGAGCGTCGCGACGACAGCTTCGCCACGGCCGCCAGCGTGCAGTCCGACCGTGTCGACCTCCGCGACGTCCAGCGCCGTGTCGTGGAGCGTGGCAAGGACAAGGTGGACCGTGCCGGACAGCAGGCCCGCGAACGCCAGGAGGCCCGCGAACGCCAGGAGGCCCGCGAGCAGGCCGAGCGCCAACGAGCCCGCGAACGGGCCGAGCGCCAACGAGCCCGCGAACGGGCCGAGCGCGAACGTCAGGCGACGAGCCGGAACCGGCTGGAACTCGACCGCGTTGTCTGGGGTGCGAGCATCGAGGCCCGCCGTGAGCGCGAGCAGCTCGACCGTGACCTTCGTCGCTGGCTCGACGAGACCGAGGCCGACACCGTCCGCGAACCCGCCATCACCCCCGACGAGCCGCGGCCGGACGAGGCCGAGGTCGTGGCGGCAGCGCCCGCGCCCCCTGCGCCGCCGGCCGACGCGCCTGCCGAGCCGGCTGCGGACACGGCCGTGACCGGGCCGCAGCCGTCGAGCGCCGCCCCCGCGACGCCATCGGTCGACGTCCTTGCGCACGAACGGGGCGTGGTCGGCCGCACGTTCGACGCCGGCAGCGAACTCCTGCGTGACACCGGTCGGGCCGTGGTCGCCGCCATCCCGCCTCGGTCACGCAGCTTCTCGATCCCGCTCGGCCTGCTCGCGGCCATCGGCGGCTATCTCATCGTCCAGCGCCGCTTCCGTCCCGGGACGCTGCCGATGTCTGCCGCGTCCGTGCCGGAGCAGGAGGGCGCGCGTGAGCGCCACCGCCTCTGACGAGTCGGCCCGGCGCGCGCGGTTGCGGGCGGTCACCGCGGGCCGGTTGCTCACCAACCTGCTGCTCGTCGGCTACCTCGCCACCATCGGCATGGACCTGGTCGACCCGGCCGGCGCCGGCCTGCTGCGCGCTGTCGCCGCACTCCACCTCACCATCAACGGCCTGGCGCTGCTGACACCGCGGCGACCGGGCGTGCTGGCGTTTGCGACCGAGGCCACCGTCCTGGCCGACGCGGCCGCGATCGCGGTCCTGGTCGCCATGACCGGGGGCATCGTCAGCCCGATGGTCTGGCTCGTGCTCGCCGACGCGGTCGCCGTCACCCTGGTCTTCGGCCTGGGCGGGGGCGTGCGGGCGGCGGCGATGCTCACGTTGGCCCTGGTCTGGGTCCACAGCGTCACGCCCACGACGCTGCCCGAGACGGTCGACACGCTTGCCGGTCGAGACGGGAGCCTGGCACTGGCGCTCTCCCCCGACCTGCGTGTGGTGTGGCTCGGCCTCGGCCTGTGGGCGGTGACCGCGCTGGTCGGCTTCCTCAACGGCGTCGCCGAACGCGACCTGCGCAGTTGGCTCACCGACCTGACCATGCTGCGCCAGGTCACCCGCGAACTCGACCCGCGCCTCGGTGTCGACCGCGTCTGCGAGACGCTGGCCACCACGATGGTCGACCGCCTGGGCTACCGCGGCGCGGTGGTCTGGCTGATGCGCGACGTGCGGCTGCAGCCGGTTGCGCAGGCGGGGCGCGGCGGCGCGGACGCGGTCGGCGAGTCGGCCGAACTGTCCACCGTGGTCGCACCGGTCGCCGACGCGGTCCAACGCGAGGGTGAGACCCTGGTGCGCCGCACGGACCCGCGCCCCGGGCCGCTGCAACGCGTCCATGGCCCGAGCGCTCCGCTCGTCCTGCTGCCACTGCGCGCCGAGGGCCGGCTGCTGGCCGTGGTCAGCGCCGAGGTGGCGCGCCCGTTGATCGGTGGCCCGACGCTGCGGGGTTCGGACCTCCGCCGGCTCCGCCTGCTCGCCGACGAGGCATCGCTGCTGCTCGACAACGCCCGTCTGCAGGCAGAGTTGCGCGCACTCGCAACCACCGACGGCCTGACGGGACTGCCCAACCACCGCGTCCTGCAGCAACGTCTCGGGGAGGAGGTGGCGCGCGTCGAACGGGCGGCGGCGGTCGGCGAGCAGCGGCCCCTGTCGGTCGCGCTGTTCGACCTCGACTTCTTCAAGAAGGTCAACGACACCTACGGCCACCCGACCGGCGACGCCGTGCTCATCGCCGTGTCCCGCGCCGCCGACGGGCTGTTGCGCACCAACGACGTCGTCTGCCGCTACGGCGGCGAGGAGTTCGCGCTCGTGTTCGTCGACGCCGACGCCGACGACGCGATCCAGGCCTGCGGTCGCCTGCGCCAGGCGGTCAGCGCCCTACGCATCACGTCCGAGGACGGCCGTGACCTCGGCACGATCACCGCCTCGTTCGGGGTCGCCACGACCCGGGGGCCGGGCCTCGACCGGCCGGCGCTGATCGCCGCGGCCGACGAGGCGCTCTACGCCGCCAAGCGGGCCGGACGCAACCAGGTCATGCACATCGACGACGTCGAGGAACGCCTCGCCACCGCCTCCCCCGAGGAAGTCTGACACGACGACGCCCCGGCCGTCACCGACCGGGGCGCCGCGTGCGTACGTCTCCCTATTGCTGCAGGCGCTTGATCATCAACTGGGCCGCCTCGGAGGGGTTCATCGCGACCGAGATCCCGTAGCTCTCGAGGATCTCCTTCTTCTCGGCCGCCGACTCGCCGCCGGGACCGCCCTCCTTGACGATGGCGCCGGCGTGGCCCATCTGCTTGCCCTCGGGCGCCTCGAAGCCGGCGATGTAGCCGACCACCGGGGTGTCGGGGATGTTGTCCCGGATCCACTCGCCGGCCTTCTGCTCCTCGGAGCCGCCGATCTCGCCGACGAAGGCGATCGCCTCGGTGTCGGGGTCCTCGGCGAAGGCCTGGATCACGTCGAGGAACTGGGTGCCGATGACCGGGTCGCCGCCGATGCCGACGCAGGTCGAGATGCCGATGCCGGCCACGTTGAGTTCGTGCATGATCTGGTAGGTCAGCGTGCCGGAGCGCGACACCAGCCCGACCTTGCCCGGCCGCGTGATGTCGGTGGGGATGATGCCGACGTTGGACTTGCCGGGGCTGATCATGCCGGGGCAGTTCGGGCCCAGCAGGCGGACGCCGCCGCGACGCACGACGGTGTCGTAGACCTCGGTCATGTCGTGGAC
>JBBDSX010000207.1:0-21397 GCA_040904725.1 Egicoccus sp. | reverse complement strand
GGACCAAGTACGACCAGCCGCTGTTCGGCGTGAACACGCCCAGCGGTGTCGAGGGTTTCGACGCCGAGATCGCCAAATTGATCGCCGAGGGCATCTTCGGCAGCGACTTCGACCCCGAAGCGAACATCGAGTGGTCCGAGGCCGTCTCGGCCGTGCGTGAGCAGGTCATCACCGAGGACCAGGTCGACATCGTCGTGGCCACCTACACCATCAACGACGACCGCAAGGAACTGGTCGGCTTCGCCGGTCCGTACTACCACGCCGGCCAGGACATCATGGTCAAGGAAGGCAACCCGGAGGGCATCGAGGGCATCGACGACCTCAACGGCAAGACCGTCTGCTCGGCCGAGGGCTCGACCTCGATCGAGAACCTGCGTGAGATGGCGCCCGACGCCGAGATCGTCGCCCTGGACACCTACTCGGCCTGTGCCGAGGAACTGGCCCAGGACCGCGTCGCCGCCGTGTCGACCGACAACGTCATCCTGCTCGGCCTGATCGAGGAGCGCGGCGAGTTCGAACTCGTCGACAACCCGTTCACCGAGGAGCCCTACGGCATCGGCGTCCCGAAGGAAGCCGACGAGTTCCGTAGCTGGGTCAACGACCGTCTCGAGGAGATCTACGAGTCGGGCGAGTGGGCCGAGGCCTGGGAGTCGACCGCTGGCGCGATCAGCTCGACCCCGGAGCCGCCCGAGATCGACCGCTACGAGCAGTGAGTGATCGTCCGGGGGCCCCCCCCCCCGCCCCCCCCCCGCACCTCACCGGCAGACGCGTCGTCGAGGGGAGGTGACATGGGGTTCGAGATCGCCACCGATTCCGCCTACCAGGCACTGGTGTGGGCGGGGCTGCAGATGACGGTGCGCATTGCCGTGTTCTCGTACCTGTTGGCCTTCCTGATCGGCAACGTGATCGCGGCGATGCGGGTGTCGCCGGTGCCCATCCTGCGACGCGTCGGCACGATCTACACGGTGTATTTCCGCAACACGCCGTTGATCGTGCTCGCGATCCTGTTCTGGGTCGGCGGTGGCCGGGCCGGTTGGCCCTTCGGTCGCGTGACCACGGGCATCGTCGTGCTCGGCATGTACACCGGCGCCTACGTCGCCGAGTCGCTGCGGTCGGGCATCAACGCCGTCCCGCCGGGGCAGGCCGAGGCCGCGCGCGCAATCGGCCTGCCCTTCACGGGGGTCGTCGGGCGCATCGTGTTGCCTCAGGCGATCCGCACCGTCATCCCGCCGCTCGGAAATCTCTGGATCGCCAACCTCAAGAACACCTCGGTGTTCCTGGTGATCGGCATCAATGAGCTGACGCGCAGCGGGTACCGCATCGGGCTCGACAGCAGTCGCTACGTCGCAGCCCTGAGCCTCGTCGGCATCGTCTACCTGCTGATGGTGTACGGCTCTGCCCAGGTCATCAAGTCGATCGAGCGCCGTACGAAGATCGCCCGGTGAAGGGCGCCAGGGTGGTGACGTCATGAGCAGCACGCTGGTCGAGGAACTCGGTCCGCGCGGCAAGCGGCGCGTGCGGACGGCGTCGATCATCTCGGTGCTGCTGTTCCTGGTGTTCCTGGCGTGGTTGATCTGGCGGCTCGCGGAGCAGGGCCAGTTCGCGCCGCGCCTGTGGGCACAGTTCGTCGACTTCGAGTCCTCGTGGCCGCAGTTCCTCGTCACCGGATTGTGGGGCACCTTCCGCGCGGCGGTTGGCGCCATGGTCGTCGCGGCGGTCCTCGGGCTCGTGCTCGCACTCGGCCGCTTGTCCCGGACGAAGATCGTCCGCATGGCGTGCGGGTTCCTGATCGACGTCCTGCGGGGACCGCCGGTCCTGTTGATGATCTTCATCGCCTACTACGCGATCCCGCAGATCCTGCCGGGCGATCTCGGTGCGACCATCGGCCGCGAGCCCCTCTACGCCCTGGTGCTCGGCCTGTCGCTGTACAACATGGCCGTGCTGGCCGAGATCTACCGCGCCGGGATCCTGTCCCTGGACCGTGGGCAGAGCGAAGCGGCCTACTCGATCGGCATGACCTACTGGCAGGCGATGGCCACGGTCATCCTGCCGCAGGCGCTGCGTCGCATGGTTCCGGCCATCCTGGCGCAACTCGCCACGCTCACGAAGGACACGTCGCTCGGCTACATCATCACGGTCAGCGACGACCTGATGGGACGCGGTCGGTCGTTCGTGCAGGGCAGTCCCATCAACGACCTGCAGACCTGGTTCGTGGTCGGGTTGATCTACTTCGTGCTCATCTGGAGCCTGACCCGCCTCGCCCGTCGCCTCGAGACCCAGCAGCGCACCAAGCTGGGTGCAGGCCGCATCCAGGTCGCCGGCGGGGATGCCGACCTCGACGTGATGGGCGAGGACGCCGACGACCCGACGTTGCGCCAGGACGGCTGACTCAGCGGGTGAAGGTGGCGACCGTCTCGACGTGGTGGGTCATCGGGAACAGGTCGAGCGGCTGCGCCGCGGTCAGCCGGTAGCCGCCCGCGACCAGGGCCTTCGCGTCGCGGGCGAGCGCGGCCGGGTCACAGGCGACGTAGACGATCGTCGCCGGTGACAGGGCGAGCAGGTCGGTGACCGCGTCCTCGCCGGCACCGGTGCGCGGCGGGTCCAACACCACGACGTCGGGCGGATCGGCGGGGCCGTCGCCCTTGCGGGCGGCACGCAGGAACGGGTGGACCCCGATCGCCTCGACCTGCAGCGTCAGGCCGGCGTCGGCGGCGTTGCGACCGGCCCACTCCGCGGCTTCCTCGTGGCCCTCGACGGCGACGACCTCGGCGCCGGCCGCGGCCAGCGGCAACGACAGCAGGCCGACACCGGCGTACAGGTCCCACACCAACGCGCCGGATATGTCCCCCGAGCCCACCATGCCGGGCACGTCGCCACACGCATGCAGGACCTCGCGGACGAGGGCCTCCGCGCCGGCGGTGTTGTTCTGGAAGAAGGCCGTGGCGGCGAACCGGTAGCGGTGTCCCGCCACCTCCTCCGTCAACACGCCGTCGCCACGCATCGCCACCGTGCTGCCGTCCGGCTGCTCGAGCAGCAGGTGGAAGTCGCCGTCGGGAACCTCGAGACCGCCGGGCCCGGGCTTGAGCACGACGGCCCGCGTGTCACCGTGGGCGCGGACGGTCACCTCGGCGGCACTGGTCGACCCGATCTCGTCGACGACGGCCAGGACGTCCGGGGCGAGTGCGCGGCACGACTCCGCGGGCAGCACGTCGTGGCTGCCGGGGGCGAAGAAGCCGAGGCGGCCGTCGGGGCCGACGTGGAAGCGGGCCCGGTTGCGGTACCCGGTGGCCGGGCCGACGGCGAGGCCATCGGTGACCGGCGGATCGGTCAGGCCACCCAGCCGCTCCAACTGTTCGCGCACGACCCTGGTCTTGAGGCGCAGCTGTCCCTCGGGCATCACGTGCTCGAGGTCGCAGCCACCGCAGACATGGCGCTGGGGGTCGTCGTCGCCGGCGCGGTCCGCGCTCGGCTCGAGGACCTCGACGAGGTCGGCGCGTGCCCAGCGCTTGCGGTCGTCGACCACGCGCAGCGTGATCCGTTCGCCGGGCAGGGCGCCGGGCACGAACACGGCCTTGCCCTCGAGGCGGGCGACACCCTCGCCGCCATGGGTGAACCCGTCGACGGTGACGGTCTGTTCGTCGCGGGGCAGGGGCACGCGACGGCGTGTGGGTCGGTCCTGGCTCATGAGTTCGTCCCGTCACCGAGTGCGGCCTGCATCGCCTCGAGGGCGAAGTCGAGGTGGGTCGCGCCACGCTCGGCGTAGGTGGTCACGTCGTCGCCCTGCGCCTCGGCCGCGAGCATGGCCCACGCGATCGCGCGGGTGCCCTCGCCGGGCAACTCGCGCACCGCGGCGTCCATCCCGTCGAGGTCGCCTGCGTCGGCGCCGACCTGGCGGGCCAGATCGACCAGGCCCGCCGGGTCACGTTGCCACGAGCCGAGGTCGCCCGCGAGCGGGTCGCGCAGCACGTCGGACACCTCGTCACCGAGCGTGCCGCCCGCGTCGTTCGCGGCGGTCAACGCCAGCGTCAGTGCGTCGTCGGCATCGCCGCTGCCGCCGCGCTCCTCGGTCGTCACGCTGGGGAAGACCGCATGGCCCTCGGGTTCGCCGTCCCCGAGGCCGACCACGAGTTGGGCGAGGGCCTGGCCGGCCGCACGACGGGCGGCACCGGGCTCGGCGGCCTCGGCGGCCTCGGCCAGCAGGTCACGGGCTCGTTCGAGCGAGACCACCAGGTCACCGACCACTCCGACGAGTTCGGCGCGGTCCGGGTCCGGTATCGGCGTCTCGGTGGGGGCCTCGACGTCGGACGTCTCGGGCTCGGTCGGCAGGCTCGGCTCGGCACAACCGGTCAGGCCCGGCACCAGCAGGGCGAGCAGGAAGGTGGCCGCGACGGGCCGGGAGGACGCACGCATGCCGCCCATCCTCGCTGATCGACCCCGGCGGGCGCCACTCCGGGGCCCCGGCCACGCGGGCGGTCGCTCGACCGGCCTCCGATGTTCCGCGTCGCCCGTTGCCTGCCGGGGCCTCACGGACGCCCCAGCACGGCGATCCAGCCGTCGCGCTCCAGGGTGGTGTCGATCTCGAGCCCTGCGGCCCGCAGCGGTGCGAGGGCGACCTCGCGACGTTCGGCGGTGATGCCGCTGACGATCAGGGTGCGACCGGCGGCGGTGACGAGGGATGCCGCGAGCGCGGCGACCACGTCGGTGACCAGGTTCGCCACCACCACCTCGGCCGGTCCGTCGAGTGCGTCGACACTGCCGACGGCGGTGCGCACCTCGACGCCGTTGCGGGCCGCGTTCTCGCGGGTGACCTCGACCGCGTCCGGGTCGATGTCGACCGCGGTCACCTCGGCGCCGAGCCGTGCGGCGCCGATGGCCAGCACGCCGGTGCCGCAGCCGATGTCGGCGACGGTGGCACCGGAGAGGTCGAGGCCGCCGAGCAGTTCCAGGCACAGCGTCGTCGTCGCGTGGTGGCCGCTACCGAAGGCCCGGCCGGGGTCGAGGACCAACGTGACCTCGTCCTCGGTCGCTTCGTGTTCGTCGACCAGCCACGTCGGCACGATCGCGAATCGACCGGCGTGCACCGGCCGGATCGTGGCCTTCCACGCCGCCTGCCAGTCGTGGTCGGGTTCGACCGACCACGAACCGCCCGGCGGTACCGCGTCGGTTGCTGCCTCGAACCACGACACGAGCACCGCCGGCCGCTCCCACACGCCCAGCGCGCCCGCGGCCCACAGCCTGGCCGCGACGATCTCGACCTCGGCGGGGTCGGTCGGCAGCTCGTAGCGCGCTGTGGCGCGACCGGGTCCGGCGCGGTGGGCTCCGGGGGAGGAGTCGGCAGGGTGGGCGGAAGTCATGCGTTTTCGTCCTCACCGCCGGCTGCGGACATGGAGCGGCCCCGTGCGACGGGGGGACACACGGGGCCGCGAATGGCCCTTGCGGACCACGCTGGGCAGCTTACACACATTCGCGCGCGCAGCGCATCAGTTCCCGGCGGTCTCGTCCGGACGGTCACCGTCATCCGCGGCGGCCTTCTTCGAGCCGGCGCGTTCGAACAGGCCCGCGGGGGAGCCCTGCGGACCGAGCACCAGCAGGTGGTGTTCGAGCACGTCGTACTCCTCGCCGGAGGCACTGACCAGCGCGGTGATGATGGCGACGGCCGGTAGGGCGAGCAGCGCGCCGGTCGCACCGGCGATCGCGGCGCCGCCCAGCACGGACAGAAAGGCGATGGCCGGGTGCAGTTCGAGCGTGGTCGCGGTGATGCGGGGGACGACGAGGTAGTTCTCGATCTGCTGGTAGATCACGATGGTCGCCAACACCCACAGCGCCTGGGTCGGGGCCTGGGAGAGGGCGACGATCAACGGCAGCAGGCCGGCGAGGTACGTACCGATCGCGGGGATCAGCGACGAGATCAGTCCGACCCACAGGCCCAGGGCGATGGCGTACTCGAGACCGATGAGGGTGAACACGACCGAGTGGAACACCGCCGAGACGACGGCCGTGAGCATGCGGCTGTAGACGTAGCCGCCGGTCTTGGCGATGGCGAGTTCCCACAGTCCGAGCACGCGGACCTGGTCGCGTGGTTCCAGGCGGCTGGCGAGCCGCTGCCGCAGCCGCGGCCCGTCCGCGACGAGGTAGAAGGTCACCAGGCCGATCGTGGCGGTCTGGAAGAGCCCACCGAGCAGTGACTGGCCGATGCCGACGGCGCCGCGTCCGAGCAGTGATGTCGAGCCGGACAGTCGGCGCGGGAGGGTGCGCTGCTGCTCGTCGAGCCATTCCGCCACGGCCGCCCCCATGTCCTCCGGAAGCAGGTCGCGGGCCTGGTCGGACAGGTCGCCGAGGAGCCCCGGGCCGGCGTTGACGAGCATCCGGACCTGGTCGACGACGAGGTTGGTCATGGACCAGAAGAACCCGCCGAGCAGCAGGATCAGGCCGAGGAAGACCACCCAGGTGCCCAGGCCACGACGCATGCCGCGCCGGGCCATCCACTGCACGGCCGGCTCCATGGCGAACGACAGGAACAGCGACACGATGCCGATGACCAGCAGGTGCTGGACGCGGCCCAGGACGGCGGTGACGGCCTGAGCGCCGAGCAGACCCAGGGCCACGCCAATGGCGATCGGCAGCGTGCGGCCGGGCGTCCAACTCCGGGGACGCCACCCCCACAGATCGGAGGCGCCCCCCGCCGCGGTGTCCTCGGGCGGGGCGTCGCGTCGCGGCGTGGCATCGTCCATCGGGCGCAGCCTACGTGTTGGGTGGAGACGAGGGACCCGCTCAGGACAATGGCTACCCTCCGCGCGTCCTCGACCCCGTGAGAAGCCGTGTCCAGTTCCGCGATCGAGGTGCGTGGACTCACCAAGCGGTATGGCCGCACCACCGCGGTCGACGGGCTCGACCTCGAGGTCGCACGCGGGGAGACGCTGGCCCTGCTCGGCCCGAACGGTGCCGGCAAGACCACCACGATCGAATGCTGCGAGGGCTTCCGCCGCCCCGACGAGGGCACCGTGCGGGTCCTGGGACTCGACCCCCGCCGGGACGCGGCCCGCCTGCGCCCCCGGGTGGGGCTGATGCTCCAGGAGGGCGGTGTCTATCCGATGGCCCGGCCGGCCGAGGTGCTGCACCTGTTCGCGGCCTACTACGCGGATCCGCTCGACCCCGACGCACTGCTCGAGCGGGTCGGCCTCGACGACGCCCGGCGCACCCGGTTCCGTGACCTGTCCGGCGGGCAGAAGCAGCGGTTGTCGCTGGCGCTCGCGGTGATCGGCCGCCCCGAGGTGGTCTTCCTCGACGAGCCGACGGCGGGTCTCGACCCGGCCGCGCGGCGCCTGACCTGGGACCACGTCCGCGAACTGCGTGATCGGGGGGTGGCGGTCGTGCTGACGACCCACCTACTCGACGAGGCAGAGCAACTGGCGGACCGGGTCGCGATCGTCGACCACGGCCGTCTCGTCGCGCTCGGCACCCCCGACGAACTCACCCACGGCGACCGGGGCGAACTCGAGTTCTCGGCGCGGGCGGGCCTGGATGTCGGGGCGCTGTCCCGGGCCGTCGGCAGTGCCGTCGAGGAGGTTCGTGCCGGTCGCTACGTGGTCCATGCCGGAAACTCGCCCCGGCTGGTCGCATCGCTGGCGACCTGGCTCGCCGACCGGGACGTCGTGCTCGGACACCTGCAGGCGGGCAAACGCAGCCTCGAGGACGTCTTCCTGCGGCTCACGGAGCACGAGTCATGACCGGCGACCGGCGCACCCCGCTGCTGCGGGCCATCCTGGCGCAGGCGGCCATGGAGCTGCGCATGACGCTGCGCTCCGGCGAGTCGCTGATCGTCACCCTGGGCATTCCGCTCGGCGTGCTCGGGTTCTTCTCGGTGGTCGACGTCCTGCCCACCGGCGGGCAACCGGCCGTCGACTTCCTCGTCCCGGGGGCACTCACGATCTCGGTCGCGGCGACGGGTCTGGTCGCCGTCGCGATCCAGACCGCCTTCGAGCGCAAGTACGGCGTGCTCAAGCGTCTTGGCGGGACGCCGCTGCCGCGGTGGGGGTTCCTGGTCGCCAAGGGGTTGGCCACGGCCGCGGTGCTGGCGGTCCAGACGCTGCTCGTGGTCGGGCTCGCCGCCGGGGTACTGGGCTGGTCGCCCGACGGCGGCGGGCTGATCGCCCCGATCGCGGTGCTGGCCGGCGCGGTCACCTTCACCGCCCTCGGTCTGCTGATGGCCGGGGCGCTACGGGCCGAGGCCACCCTTGCGCTCTCGAACGCACTGTTCCTCGTGCTGCTGATGGTCAGCGGGGTCGCGTTCGACGCCGACGCGCTGCCCGACGGCGTGGCGTCGATCGGGCGGGCACTGCCGGTCGGCGCGCTCGGCGAGGTGCTCCGGGCCGCGTTTGCCGGCGAGGGCCTCGCGGCTGTGTCGCTGGCCGTGGTGATCGGCTGGGGGGTCGTCGCGGTCGCCCTCGCCGCCAGGACCTTCCGCTGGGAACCGTGAGCCCGGCACGGGCCTGGGGCGCCCGGGCATCGCGCGTCGATTCCAGCCGGTTGGGTCCCCACACGGCCGAACGGCTACCCTCCGCGGCCGAGGTGACCCCGGGCTGGAAGCGGGTCCGCTCGCGTGCACGACCGCCGGTTCACCACCGCGAGCCGTGCCGCAGTCGGGGCCGACGACTCCACAAGAACGACCTGTGACCGTGAGGAGAGCCACGTTGCGCGACCGGACCGCCATGCGCGCCGCGAATCGTCGTCGGACGCGGGTCAGCACGATCCTCGTGTTCGCCCTGGGACTCTTCCTGGCGGCGTGTGAAGCGCCGCAGAGCGCGCTGGCCCCCGAGGGTCCGTACGCCCAGGCCCCGCACGATCTGATCAAGCCGGTGTTCGCGATCGCGCTGTTCGTGTTCATCCTGGTGCAGGGACTGATCATCTACTCGGTGGTCAAGTTCCGTCGCCGTCCCGACGACGACGGCTCGCTGCCGGCGCAGGTCCATGGCAACACCCGCCTCGAGATCTTCTGGACGGTCATCCCGGCGCTGATCCTGGCCGGCATCGCGGTCCCCACCGTGCAGATGATCTTCTCGACCATGGCCGAGCCCGAGGGCGAGTTCATGACCGTCGAGGTCGTCGGCCACCGCTGGTGGTGGGAGTTCTACTACCCCGACTACGACATCTACACGGCCAACGAACTGGTGATCCCGGTCGACACGGCGGTGCGGCTCGAGATGACGGCGGCCGACCCTGCCCGCGACGCGGCCAACGGGGTCATCCACTCGTTCTGGATCCCGAAGTGGGCCGGCAAGCAGGACGTCGTTCCCGGGCAGACCACCTTCCTCAACGTCGAGGCCGCCGAGGTCGGCCGCTACCTCGGCGCGTGCGCCGAGTACTGCGGGTTGTCGCACGTCAACATGCGCATCCGTGGCGAGTCGCTCGAGCAGGCCGACTTCGACGCCTGGGTCGACAACCAGACCTCACCAGCCGTCGAGCCGACCGACGGCCTCGCCGCACAGGGCGCCGAACTGTTCGGCACCGAACACAACACCGACATCGGTGCGCGTAGCTGTGCCGCATGTCACCAGGTCTGGGACGGCGAGGGCACCCGCACCCCCGGTGTCGGCCCCGACCTGACCCACTTCGCCAGCCGCGAAGAGTTCGCCGGCGCGATCTTCGACGTCGACGACGAGGAACAGCTGCGCGACTGGCTGCGTGATCCACCCGCGATGAAGCCGATGCAGCCCGAGAACGCGGTGGGCATGCCGGATCTCAACCTGTCCGAGGAAGAGATCGACGCGCTCGTGGCGTACCTGTACGCCCTGGAGTGATCCACCGCGCCTCCCGCAGGCGGTGACGAACGAGGAACCACGATGTCGCAGAGCACGATGACGACCGGTCGCCGGAGCGTCTTCTCGCGTCCACGGGCGGAGCGCGGCTTCACGAGCTGGATCACGACGACCGATCACAAGAAGATCGGCATCATGTACTTCTTCACCGTCCTGGTGTTCTTCACCCTGGGCGGGGCGGAGTCGGGCGTCATCCGGGCACAGCTCGCCCAGGCCGAGATGGATCTCGTCACCGCCGAGATCTACAACCAGGTCTTCACGATGCACGGCCTGACCATGGTGTTCCTGGTGATCATGCCGCTCGGTGCCGCGTTCTTCAACTACATCATCCCGCTGCAGATCGGCGCGCGCGACGTCGCCTTTCCGCGCCTGAACGCCTTCAGCTATTGGATGTACCTGTTCGGCGGCATCTTCCTGTACTCGAGCTTCCTGCTCGGCGGTGCGCCCAACGGCGGTTGGTTCGGCTACGCGCCGCTGTCGCTCGACAACGTGTCCAACATGGCCTTCTACGCCGTGGGCCTGCAGTTGCTGGGCGTCAGTTCCCTTTCGGCGGCCGTCAACTTCATCACGACCATCCTCAACATGCGCGCCCCGGGCCTGACCTTCATGCGCATGCCGATGTTCATCTGGATGTCGCTGGTCACCAACTTCCTGCTGCTGTTCGCGTTGCCCATCATCGCGGTCGCGCTGTTCATGCTGCAGTTCGACACGATCTTCGGCTCGCAGTTCTTCAACCCCGCCACCGGCGGTGACCCGATCCTGTGGCAGCACCTGTTCTGGCTGTTCGGGCACCCCGAGGTCTACATCATGATCCTCCCGGCCATGGGGATCGTGTCCGAGATCCTGCCGGTGTTCAGCCGCAAGCCGCTGTTCGGCTACGCCGCGGTCGCCTTCGCCGGCGCCGCCATCGGGTTCATCGGCTTCGGGGTGTGGGCCCACCACATGTTCACCTCCGCCATCGGCCCGGTCGCCCGCTCGGCCTTCGCGCTGTCGACGATGTTCATCGCCGTGCCGACCGGCATCAAGATCTTCAACTGGGTCTTCACGATGTGGGGCGGCAAGCTGCGCTTCACCACGCCGATGTTGTTCTCCATCGGGTTCGTCTCGATGTTCACCATCGGTGGCCTGTCGGGTGTCACGCACGCGGTCGTGCCCCACAACGCCCAGCAGACCGACACCTACTACATCGTGGCCCACTTCCACTACGTGCTGTTCGGTGGGGCGTTGTTCGCCCTGATCGCCGGCGTGTACTACTGGTTCCCGAAGGTCACCGGGAAGCTGATGGACGAGAAGCTCGGCAAGACCCACTTCTGGACCTGGCTGCTCGGCTTCAACCTCACCTTCGGCCCGATGCACATGTCGGGTCTGCTCGGCCAGCCCCGCCGCACCGCCGTCCTGCCCGAGGAGCTCGGTGGCAGCGTCGAGCTGTACAACCTGCTCAGCTCGATCGGTGTGGCGGTCCTGGCGGTCTCGGCGCTGATCTTCCTGTTCAACCTGATCAAGTCGATCCGCGGCGGCGTCGCATCGGGCCCCGACCCGTGGGACGCCCGCACCATCGAGTGGCTGTCCGACTCCCCGCCGAAGCACTACAACTTCGCCGAGATCCCCACGATCAGCCACCGCGACGAGTTCTGGCACCGCAAGTACGCCGAGGACGAGGCCGGCAAGCCGGTCGCGGTCCCCGCAGGGGCGTCCGAGCAGCACGTGCCCGACGCCGAACACGCCGAGGGCGACCACGACGGCCACCACATCCACATGCCCGACCCGTCGTACTGGCCGCTGGTGATGTGCCTCGGCATGTTCCCCGTCGGCTACGGCCTACTCGGCCCGACCCCGTGGCTGATCGGGATCGGCGTGGTGTGGGTGCTCATGGGCTTCTTCGGCTGGATCATCGAGCCCGTGGCCGAGGGCGACGACGACGACCCGGTCGTCGAGGACCCCGCGGCACCGCGCTCCGGCGTCGCTGCGCACTGACCGACCCACTCACTGACTCTTTTTTCACCGCGGTCCGATGAGCACCACGGCAGGACCGGCAAGCGGAAAGGCGGCACACGTGACGGCAGGCGTCCACGAGACCACGCTCGGTCTCGACCACCGCAAGCTCGGGATGTGGGTGTTCCTGGGCTCGGAGTTCCTGTTCTTCGGAGCCTTCGTCTCGGCCTACATCCTCTATCTCGACGCCACGGCCGGTGGTCCCGGCGTCGAGATCTTCGACATCCCGTTCACCTCGATCAGCTCGTTCGTGCTGTTGATGAGCTCGCTGACGATGGTGCTCGCCCACAACGCCCACGTGCGGCGCGACATGCGTCGCATGCGGCTGTGGATCCTTGCCACCGCGGGCCAGGGTGCGGTCTTCCTCGGCGGACAGGTCTTCGAGTTCACGGTCTTCTACAAGGAAGGCCTGAACCTGACCGAGAGCCCGTTCGCGTCCGGCTTCTTCGTGCTGACCGGGTTCCACGGCCTGCACGTGTTCATCGGCATCCTCCTGCTGCTGAGCCTGTACTCGCTCACCTTCACCGGCAAGATCAAGCCGAACCAGGACCTCAAGACCGAGATGATCGGCCTGTACTGGCACTTCGTCGACATCATCTGGGTCATCATCTTCACCGTCGTCTACCTGATCCCCGATCTCGCGATGGAGGCCTGACGCCACACGGTGCTTCGCCGCTGCCGCTGACATGACGAGGACGACCCCATGAGCACGACCGAGACCCACGACCCGGCCCAGGCGGCCGGTGGGCACGACGATCACCACCCGGGCCCGCGCGAGTACGTCCGCATCGCGATCATCCTCGCCATCCTGACCGCCCTCGAGGTCTCGACCTACTTCGTCGACTTCGGCGCGCTCGCCGTCCCGTTGCTGATCGTGCTGATGGGGATCAAGTTCGTCATGGTCGCCGGGTTCTTCATGCACCTGCGCTTCGACACCAAGCTGTACGGCCGCTTCCTCTACGGCGGCCTGTTCGGCGCCATCGGCCTGTATGGCGTTGCGATCGTCGTGATGATGTTCGACGCCGCCCCCCGCCTCTGATCGCTGTCACAACCGCGACCGACCTTCGAGGTCTGCTCCGTGAAGACCGAGTTCCGCAACCGGGTGTTCCTCCCGATCGTGCTGCCCATCGCCGTCCTGCTCGCGATGGCGCTGTTCATCGGTGTCGTCGCTGCGATCCTGCTGTGGAACACCCACACGGGCGCGCTCGCGGTCGCGGTCGTCGCGGCCGCCGGCATCCTGATGACCGTGTCGCTGGCCGCGTCGCAGGACCGCCTCGACGGCAGCCGCAAGGCGGTGGTCGCCTTCGCGGCCATCGTGCCGTTCGCGCTCGGCGGTGCCTACGCGGCCGGCCTGCTCGGCAACATCGTCGACGAGGACCGCAACATCAACGCCGAGCCGCTGCTGGTGATCGGCGACAACACGCCGCTGATCGCCGCCGAGAACTCGACCGAGTTCTGCCTCCCTGACGACACCGGTGCATGCGAACCGGTCGACACCTGGGAGGTCACGCCCGACACCGAGGTCGAGAGCCTGCTGTTCGTGTTCGAGAACCGCGAGGCGGGTGTGCCCCACAACGTCCAGTTCGCCGAACTCGAGGGCGAAGCCGAGGCCGGCGCCGAGATTTTCACCACCGAGACGATCACCGGCGTGGCCGAGACGGTCTACAACGACGACACCTCGTCTTGGGACGAACTGCCGGAGCAGTGGTACTTCTTCTGCACGATCCACCCACAGATGCAGGGCATCGGGCAGGTCGTGGCCGCCGAGGGCTGATCCAGACGTCGCGTCAGCGCGCACGGGCCGACCCGACGGGTCGGCCCGCCGCGTTCGCGGCGCTGCCGGGCGGATCGAGCGTCAGGGCGAATCCCGGCGCGAGCACGACGAAGGTGTCGTCGTCCGTCGGCAGCAGGGCGTAGGCCTCCGAGGTGATGTCGGCGAGGTGGTCGCCGCCGTAGGTGCCGTGGAGGCGCGCCTGTCCGCCGGAGCCGGGGACGGCGGACAACGCGATCCCGCCGTACAGCCACGCCCGCCCGTCCTCGGCGGCGAACGGCCGCGGTGCCGTGCGGCGGTCGAGGATGTCGCCGTCGGCGGCATCGAACCGGATCATCTCGCCACGACCCGTCAGGACCGTCACGCTGTCGGCGTCGCGAACGAACCCGCTGCAGCAGCCGGCCAACTCGTCCACGTTGGCCTGCCAGCCGACCCCGTCGCCCGAGCGGAAGCCGACACCCTGCGCGATCGGCCACACGATCGCCCCCGTGTCGGCGCGTACCCGCGAGGGCGGCCCGGCGATCTCGTCGAGGACGGCGCCCGTCGCAACGTCTACGACCAGCGCGTCGTCGCGCGCTCCGACCAGCAGGAGACCGCCGACGGGTGTGAGCGATGCGGCGGGCCGTTCGGTGACGAGCGTCCAGGCGTCGGTGCCGTCCGAGGCGAGCCCTGTCAGGACACCGTTGACGTTCTGCAGCACGGCCCCCGCGGGCGACACCGCCGCGTTGGCCTCCTGTCGCTGCCATCGGGTGGCGCCGGTCGTCGCGTCGACGGCCAGCACCGCGACGAACGACGTGAACCCGTCGCCGCCGCGGACGCGGGTGGCGACGAGCCAGCCGTCCGCGACCGCCTGGGCGGCGCGGACCCCGCCGAGGCCGGCGATGTCCTGCTGCCACGCCACGGCGCCGTCCAGCGCTCGAATGGCGCTGAGGTGATCGCTGCGGTCCGCGGCCATGACGTACCCGGGCGCGCCCGCGACCGGGACGACGGTGGGGCCGGCGCCGTCGCCGACATCGAGGTCGGTCCGCCACACCTGTTCGCCGGTGGCGGTGAGGTAGCCCAACAGGCCGGTGGCGGTCGGCAGCACCAGGTGGTCATCGGCCAGGGCCGGCGAACCCGAGCCGGGGACGACCGGTGGCAGCCGCCACCGCAGACAAGCCGTGGTGGAGCGGCACCGGAGGGGCGTCGCCTGGACCGGCGTGGAGGACGGCGTCGGCGGCGCCGTGCGTGTCGGCGCGGGCGGGACGTCCACCCCGAGGTCGCCGGGGTTGGCGCCGGACCAGGCGGGCGTCAGGCGGGGGGCGACGCCGACGCCGACGGCGATGACGCTGCCGGCGGCCAGGGCGGCGAGGCCGAGCGCGATCCCGCGGCGCCGGCCCCGGGTGGGGCGCCCCCGGGGTTCGGGGCGCGCGAGGGCGGCGCCGCAGTCGCCGCAGAAGCGTGCGCTCCGCGCCGGCCAGGACGCCCCGCAGGCGGTGCAGGTCCGCGTGCCGATCAGCGCCTCCTCGCTCCACGACACGGATGGTTCGTCGCGATCACGCGGCCGGCCGGGTGGTGACGACGACGGCGCGGTGGGGAGCGACGAACAGCCAGCGGCCCTGCGCCAGGCGCTGGCCGTGATAGGTCGCCAGGCTGAGGTCGGCCACGTGGCGGCCGGTGTCGGCGTGCAGGACCTGGATCAACCCGCCCGGGACGCCGTCGGCACGCCGCAGGTCCAACCCGTCGCGGGCCGCCGCCGCAACCAGGGCCTCGCAGCAGCGGGCCGTCCGCAGCCCGGCCGCGACGTGATCGAGGTCGGGCTCGTCCGCCCCGTGCCCAGGCGCCGGTGGGTCGCCCGCGGGCGGCAGCGTGACGACGTCGAGCATCGAGGTGTTGTCCCGACGGGTGCGCACGGTCGCCAGCCAGGACTCCCCGTCGGCGCGCACGGCGAAGACATCCTCGATGCCGGGCGCAGGCTCGCGCCAGCGGATTCGCCCCTGCCGGGTGTCGACGGCCACCACCTCCCCGGCCGGCGATGCGACGGCGACGGCCGCCTCGCCGTCGACCGTCGCCACCCGTGGGACGGGATGCATGGGGTTGATCGCCAGGTCGAGGTGCCACCGGCGCGCGCCGGTCGTGAGTTCGTAGGCGCTCAGGCCGCGGCCCTCGACGAGGACGAGCAGTTCACCGGTCGCCGCGCCGAGGTAGGGGCCGCGATGCGCGGACGTCGTGTCGATCTCGGTACAGAACGTGCCCGAGCGGCACTGCACCGCTGCACGTTCCTGCGCCTCCGGAGACGCTGGCTCGGCGGGCCGTTCGGGGAGAGCGACGGTCGTGTCAGCGGGGCCCTGCGGTGGGAGCGGCCAGGTGTTGCCCCCCAGCGCGAGGAGGAGGGCGGCCGCGGCCAGACCGGTGCCGGCGGCGACGAGATGCCATCGCCCGCGGCGGTCCCGCTCGCGAGTGGCACGAACCAGCGGCGCGCCGCAGCGGCCGCACCATCGCGCCTCCCGGGCGCGCCAGTGGGTCGCGCAGGTCCCGCACGTCCGGCCGCCCACGGGCCGCTCTCCTGTGTGACCGTTCCACCCTACGCCCGTAGCCGTCGCGCGAACAGGGCGGGTTCACTGCGTTCCCGGGGCGCCCGCATCCTGCCGCTCGGTCGCCGCGGCGATGGCGGCGGCGTACGCGGGAGGCAGTTCGATCGGGGGCGCGTCCCCACGCAACTGCGGCGCCAGTGCCTCGGCCGTAGCCACCCCGACCGCCTCGTGGACGGGCGAGGGCCAGTGGATGCCGTCCACGTTCAGCGCGTCGACGTGGGGCACGACGAGGTCCCACACCGGTACGGCGGCGAAGCCGTGCTCGCGCGCCAGGCTCATCTGGTCGGCCTCGGCGGCGCGGAACCTCGGGTGGACGTGGCCGTAGTAGGCGGAGCGGTGACTGGTCGGACCCAGGACGACGCCGGCGGCGCGTCCCCAGCACAGGCCCCGCACCTGGTCGAGCAACTGGACGAACAGACGCTCGAACTCGGCTGCCGGCGTCCGGCGCAGGCGGCCGCCCGTCAGCCGCACCAGGCGGGGATAGGTCGCCCGGGACAGCGCCCGCGCGCGTCGCCGCACGCCGTCCGGCCACAGGTAGGGCAGGGTCGCCTCGACCGCCGCCGGGACACCGGCCGGGGCGTGGTCGAAGCTGCCGAGCCCGATGACCACGGCATCGGCGTGGGCCAGCAGGTCGAACTGCAGGTGCTGGTCCTTGGTGACGGCGTGCGCAGCCTCGCGCACGGTCTGCCCGGGACGGGCCACGACGGTGAGTCGCACCCGCCGGTCCAACCGCTGCTCGAGCGCGGCCGTCATGACGTTCGGGTACAGGTGCGGGGCGTCGGGCAGTTGCGGACCGAGTGCGTCGACGAAGGCCGTCGAGTCCCCGAGCACGACGACGGACAGGGCGTCGTCCCGGGGTCCGTCGTCGCTCACGCCGCGCGCGCCGCCCGTGCGTCGGCGGGCGCGTCCGGACCCGGACCCGAGCCGAGTGGACGTGCGCGGACCCAGCCGAACACGGCCAGCGTCCACACCAGCGTGGAGCCGAGGATGTGCATGGCCACGAGCGCCTCGGGGATGCCCAGTGCGTACTGGGTGTAGCCGATCGCGCCCTGCGCGACCTCGAGCGCCAGGAGCCAGCGCAACGTCCGACGCAGGGACGGCGGTCCGGGACGCCAGGTGACGGCGACCAGGGCGACGGTCAGGCCGACCAGCAGCCACACGGCGTCCGCGTGCGCGATCGCCGCGAACCGGATGTCGACGCCCAGCCGGGGCGTCCCCGGATCGCCGGCGTGCGGGCCCGCACCGGTCACGATCGTGCCGAGGACCAGCACCACGGCCGCGACGGCCAGCAGCGCCGTGGTCGCATGCCGGACACCCGGTGCCACGACCGCTGGAACGGCCGCCGGCGTGGTCCTGCGCTCCTCGCCCCGGACACGTTCGTACAGCGTCGCGGCCAGCGCGATCAACACCATCGACAGCAGGAAGTGGACGGCCACCGTCACCGGTGACAGTTGCATCCGGACGGTGATCCCGCCGACCACCGCCTGAAGCAGGACACCGAGCGGCAGGGCCCAGGCCAGGCGCTCGACGGCGCGCGTGTGCGGCCGGGTGCGCCGGACCTGCACGAACGCGCCGACCACGGCCGCCAGGACCACGAAGGTGAGCAGGCGGTTGCCGAACTCGACCGCTGTCTGCCAGGTCGCATGGCCCGAACCCGGCCGCGGCACGATCGTCTCGCCGTCGCAGGTCGGCCAGGTCGGACACCCCAGACCGGAGCCGGTCACCCGCACCAGTCCGCCGGTCACCACGATGCCGATGTTGGTGACCAGCGCCGCCAGCGCGAAACGCCGCAGCAGGCGCTGGGAAGTCTCGGAGGGGGGAGCGGCCATGCGGCGGAGGGTACCGGCGGCAGGGGTGCTCCCCGCCCCCCGGGTCGCGGCCCGGGTCGGTCTGGCCGTACCCTGCCGACAGCCACGCTCGCGTCCTTGTCAGCAAAGACTTGCCGTGTCCACCGCACCCTCCTCGCCTCGTGCCGACGCCTCGACCGACCTCGAGGTGCGCACGCCTGCCCACGTGCACCGCCGCCGCGCCGTCGTGCTGCTGGCACTGGCCGTGTTCCAGTTCTGGCTGTGGGCGACGCGCATCTACAACCTGATCGGTGACGACACCGTCGAGTACACGCTCGGTTTCGTGCTCGTGCACCTCGTGCTCTACGGGGCGGCCATCGGCGCCGGCGTCGTGCTGACCGTCCTCGGTCTGCGCATGTGGCGCGAGGCGCGTGCGGCCGGGGCGGGACCGTGACCAGCGAGCCGACCGGCGGCGCCACCCACCACACCGAGCATCACCTCGACGACTCGCCCGCCGGCGTCGGGCCGATGCACACCGCCGGCCGCTACGAGTCGCGGCGGGCTGCCGCGCGACGCTACGTCCTGGTCACCAAGCCCCGCATCATCGAACTGCTGCTGGTCACGACCGTCCCGTCCATGGTCGTCGCCGCCCGCGGGTGGCCCGGCACCTGGCTCGTCATCGCCACCGTCATCGGCGGCACCATGTCGGCGGGCAGCGCGAACACGTTCAACAACGTGATCGACCGCGACATCGACCGCATCATGGTCCGCACCGCGGCGCGTCCCACCGCGACCGACGAGGTGCCCGCCCGCCACGCGCTGCTGCTCGGGGTCGTCCTCGGGATCGCCGGCTTCGTCTGGCTGTGGTCCTTCGTCAACCTGCTGGCCGCCGCCCTGGCCACCTTCGCCATCGTCTTCTACGTCTTCGTCTACACCCTCGGCCTCAAGCGCCGCACCAGCCAGGCCGTCGTCATCGGCGGGATCGCCGGCTGCATGCCCGTACTGACCGGCTGGGCCGCGGTCCCCGGCGCGACCCTGGCCGATCCCACCCCGTGGTTGCTGTTCGCCGTGATGTTCTGGTGGCAGCCGCCCCATTTCTGGGCCCTGGCGATGAAGTACCGCGACGACTACGCCCGGGCCGGACTGCCGATGCTCCCGGTCGTCCACGGCAACGACGAGGCCACCCGCCACATCCTGCTCTACAGCTACCTGCTGCTGTCCATCGTGCTGGTCACCGTCGCCGGCGCCGGCATCGGCTGGATGTTCGCCGTCGTCGGCGTCGCCCTCACCCTCGGCTGGCTCGTGCTCGCCCACCGCCTGCGCCACACCCGCACCGTCGCCGACGCGATGAAACTGTTCCACTACTCCACGGTCTACCTCGCCCTGCTCTTCATCGCCGCCGCGGTCGACGCCACCTTCTGACCTTTGCGCCCGACGATTCCTCCGCCCGGGACCCGCTGACTCGGGCGGGTGAGGCTGCCGCAGCAACCTGCACCACCCGCGCCGTTGACCCACGCCGTTGACCCAGGCCATTGACGTCGACTGAACACGTGTTTAGCATGCTGAACATGAGTTCAGTCGAGACGGGGCCGTCGAAGGCCGAGGGCGATGACCTGACGGCGCGTGCGCGGATCCGCGACGCGGCGATCACCTGCTTCGCCGAGGGCGGTGTCGCGGCGACGAGCGTGCGCACCGTCGCGGCCGCCGCAGGCGTCTCGCCGGCACTGGTCATCCACCACTTCGGTTCGAAGGACGCGCTGCGGGTCGCCTGCGACCAGCACGTCGCCGCGCTCGTGCGCGAGCAGAAGTCGAGCGCCATGGCGCAGGGCCCGGGGCTCGATCCCTTCGCCGCCCTGCGCACCTCCCGCGACGGCCCGCCGCTCTTGCGCTATCTCGCCCGCACGCTCACGGACGGCTCGCCCCACGTGGCCGACCTCGTCGACGAGATGGTCGACGACGCCGTCGCCTACATGGAGCAGGGTGTCGAGGCCGGGATGCTCAAGGCCAGCGAGGATCCGCGCGGCCGCGCCGCCGTCCTGACGTTGTGGTCCCTCGGTGCGCTGGTGCTCCACGAACACGCCAACCGCCTGCTCGGCGCCGACCTGCTCGGCGACCCGCTCGAGGCGTTCCCGTACTACCTGACGGGCCTGGAGATCATGGGTGCCGGCCTGATGACCCCCGAGGTCCATGCGCGGATGCACGAGCAGTTCCGCCAGATGAAGGAGCAGCAGTCATGAACGACGTGGCGATCCACGTCGACGGCCTGGTCAAGGACTATGTGAGCGGTCCGCCGTGGCGCCGCAGTCCGGCGGTCCACGCCCTGCAGGGCGTCGACCTCGAGGTCGAGCGCGGCGAGGTGTTCGGCTTCCTCGGCCCCAACGGTGCCGGGAAGTCGACGACGATCCGCATCCTGCTCGACCTGCTGCGCCCGACCGCCGGCCGGGTCGAGGTGCTCGGCGACCGACCGGCCGCTGCGGGGCCGCCGCTGCGCGCCCGCATCGGCTACCTCCCCGGCGAGTTGAACATGGCCGGCCAACGCACCGCGGGGGAGGAACTGCGCCACCTCGCGACGTTGCGCGGTGGGCGTGGAGCCGACCGGATCGCGGAGCTGGCCGAGCGCTTCACGCTCGACCTCGACCGGCCCATCCGCGGCCTGTCGAAGGGCAACAAGCAGAAGGTCGGCGTCATCCAGGCCTTCATGCACCGCCCCGAACTGCTCATCCTCGACGAGCCCACCAGCGGCCTCGACCCCCTGCTGCAGCACGAGTTCCTCGGCCTCGTCCGCGAGGCGCAATCCGACGGCGCGACCGTGTTCATGTCCTCGCACGTGCTCTCCGAGGTCGAGGACGTCGCCGGTCGCGTGGCCATCATCCGGGCAGGACGCGTCGTCGACACCGACGACGTGCGCACCCTTCGCCACCACGCCGGGCAACTGGTCGAGCTGACATTCGCGGGCCCGGTCGATGCCGCGCAGTTTCGCGACCTGCCCGGCGTAGAGGACGTCGTCGTCGTCGGTGACCAACTGTCGTGCCTGCTACGCGGCGAGCCCGACGCGTTGCTCAAGACCGCCGCCGCGGGCTGCTGCTCTGGTCCATCGCGATCGGCGCCGTCTCGGCGATGTACACCAGCTTCTATCCCATGATGGGCCAGGACGCGGCGGCGATCGAGCCGTTCATGGAGAACATGCCCGAGGGCATGATCAGCGCCCTCGGTATGGACCAGATGGCCTCGGCCGCCGGCTACCTGCAGTCGACGGTGTTCGGCCTGCTCGGGCCCGCCCTGCTGCTGGTGTTCGCCATCGGCACCGGCGCGCGGACGCTGGCCGGCGCCGAGGAGGACGGCACCCTCGAACTCGAACTCACCCATCCCGTCTCCCGCACCCGCGTCTACCTCGAGCGGCTCGCCGGCCTGTGGGCCGGTGCCCTGGCGCTGGTCGTCGCCGTCTTCGCCGTGGTCGCC
>JBBDSX010000206.1:0-3614 GCA_040904725.1 Egicoccus sp. | reverse complement strand
TCGGTCGCCGCGATGATCGGTACCGCGATCACCTACCTGGCGCTGATGCTGCGCTGGATCCCGATCATGGGCGGCGGCAACGACCGCGACGGGATGAACCCCCTGGCCGCGATCGCCGCCTCCATCATCGCGCCGATCGTGGCGATGATCATCCAGGCCTCGATCACCCGCTCCCGCGAGTCGCTGGCCGACCACACCGGCGCCGAGCTGACCGGCAGGCCCCTGGCACTCGCCAGTGCCCTGGCCAAGCTCGAGCGCGGGGCCAACGATCCGCGCATGCACCGTGCCGGCGCGACCAAGGCCGAGACCAACCCGGCGATGCAGCACATGTTCATCGCCGCGCCGTTCGGTGGCCGGGCCGCGATGAAGCTGTTCTCGACCCACCCGCCGATCCCCGAACGGATCGCCGCGCTCGAGGAGCAGGCCCGGCGCATGGGCCAGCTCGGCCCGGCGGTGCCCCCACCGGGCTGACCGCCTGTCGTCAGACCTCGGACGGGTCGTCGGGTCGGTCGTCCGGCAGATTCTCCCCCGGGGGCCACCCATCCGGGAGGCGGTCGGCTTCGCGCTGTATCCAGTGCGTCAGCAGCATCGCGAACACGACCACGAACGCGATGCCCGCACCGGTCAGCCAGGGGCCACCACGTTCGTACGCCTGCCCGAGCAGGTAGCCGGCGCCGACGGCGGTGCCGAACCCGGCGACCGCGCCGAGGAAGTCCGCCACGAGGTAGCGGCCCGCCCGGACGTCGGACGCGCCCGCTGCGGCGGCCAGCACGGTGGGCGGGATGGTCGCGATCCGGCCCAGGATCGCGATCACCGGGCCGTGCTTGGCCAGGATCCGGTCGGCGACGAGGAGCCGCTCGGCCGGAATCGCCCGGTGCAGCCACGCCGGGCCGTCCCCGGTGCGCAGGGCGTGGCGGTAGAGGCGACCGAGCGCGAAGAACACCCACACGGCGACGACCAGGAACGGCACGGTCACCAGCCACATCTCGAGCAGCGTCGGGTCACCGTCGATCCGGGCCCGCCCTCCGCCGAGCAACAGCAGTTCCTTGCCCGGTCGCAGGCCGAGCAGCAGCAGGAAGTGGTCGCGCTGCAGCACCGGGATGAGCGGCAGCATCGCAATCGGCACCACGAACCGCAGGGCGGCGATCACGAGCAGGATCCGACGCAGCCGCGGGCGGTCGGCGTCTGTCTCGAGCGGCACGCCCGCCCCGCTCACGACGCGGCCCGTTGCGGTGTCGGACGCTTCTTCGCGGTCGTCGTGCGCCGGCGCCGCGGCTTTGGCTGGCAGGTCTCGCAGGCGTAGGCCCAGCGGCCGGCGATCTCCCAGCGCCGGATCTCGGTCGCGCAGCGCGGGCAACGTTCGGACTTGTAGACGTAGGTCGCCTGCTCGCGGGTCATCTCCGAGCGTGGGATGCCGACCTCGCCCGGATCGACCGTCACGATGCGGTTCGAGCGGACGCCGGCACGCAGCCAGCCCCGCAGGGTGGTCCACATCTCGTGCCACTGCTCGTGGGTGACCGTGTTGGCGGGGACCTCGGGGTGCAGGCCGTGGACGAAGAGCAGTTCGGCCCGGAAGACGTTGCCGACGCCGGCCAACACCGACTGGTCCATCAGGGCCTGACCGATGCCGATGCGCCGCCGCTGCAGCGCGGCGAAGGCCCGGTCCGGGTCGGCGTCGCTTCGGAGCGGATCCGGCCCCAGCCGATCGGTGACGCGCACGACCTCGTCGGCGGGCAGCAGCTCGCAGGCGATGGCCCCGATCAGGTCGAGGCAGACGTCCCCGCCGGCGACGCGGTAGCGGACGGTGTCGCGCGGGGGCGGCGCCGGCAGGTCGTGACGCAGGAACTTGCCGTACAGGCCGAGGTGGACGTGCACGACCCGTTCGCCCTCGTAGTGGTGGAACAGGTGCTTGCCGTAGGCCTCTGCCGTCTCGAACCGGGCGCCGTCGAGCAGCGCTGCGGACCGGGCGAAGCGCCCCTGCGGCGAGGAGACCGCCACCTGGCAGCCACCGAGCCACGCCGCATGGTCGCGGGCGAGACGGTGCAGGGTGTGACCCTCGGGCACGGCGGGCCTCGCGGTGTGGGACGGTCGGTGGTTGTACTTCTGGGCGCGGAGGGTACGGCTCCTCCGCCGAGTGGAAGAACCTGCGGGCTCCCGACCCTGCAGGCCGTTCTCGCCGAGGAGGCCGCCCGCCGTACCCACGTGTGGCGCCGGCTACGGGCGGACCTCGGCAGCCTCGTGGCGAGCGAGGGAGAACTCGCCCGCCTCGCCGCCGAGTTGGCGGACGCGCCGACCTTCGCCGACATGGCCCGTCGGACCGGCTACCTCTGATCCAGTGCCGTGCGCAACTGCTGCGCCGCCGCGTCCATCTCGGCGGCATCGCCCGGTGTCGGCGTCCACGGCAGCACGAGTTCGTCGTCGGGGTAGCGCGGGATGACGTGGACGTGCAGGTGGAACACGGTCTGGAACGCCGCGGCCCCGCTGGACTGCAGCAGGTTCACCCCGGTGGCGCCGAGGTCGGCGACGGCCGCCGCCGCGACCCGTTGCGCGGTCGTTGCCACCTCGGCCAGATCCGCCGGGGCGGCGTCGTGGATGTCCCGGGCGTGTGCGCGCGGGATCACCAGGGCGTGGCCACGGGTCGCGGGACTGAGGTCGAGGAACGCGAGCGTGCGCTCGGTCTCCGCGATGACGCGCGCGGGCGCCTGCCCGGCGGCGATGGCACAGAAGATGCAGTCGTTCACCCGGCAGCCTCCGTCGTGGTCGGTTCGTCGGACGATAGGTGGGCGCCGCGCAGCAACCACACCGCCGCCACCACGTACCAGGCGTCGGCGGTGGTGTTGAAGACCCGTTGTGCGGCCCCGGGTCCGAGGCTGAGCAGACCGGCCTGGTTGGCGGCGAACACCGCCGCGGCGGCGCCGCCGAGCGTGAACGACCAGGTCGCGAACGTCGGCAGCGCGGACCGGACCCGCCAGCCGATCAGCAACGGGCCCAGTATCAGCAGCCCGTACCCGACGGTGGCGAGGACGCCGTGTCCGGTGTCGGTCCAGGTCGTGCCGAGCCCGGGGCAGCCGGCCGTGCACGGAAAGGCCACGATCAGCCCGGTGGCCAGCCCCGAGCCGACGATCGCGGCCGGTCCCAGCGGCGAGGTCCCCGGCAGCCGCCGGTGCAGCAGGACCCCGAAGGCGACCAGGGCGGCGGCACTGGCCAACAGGCCGGAGACGAGCAGGAACCGCGGCAGCGTCGTGGCCGCGTGGTCGAACAGTTCGCTGATGGCCTGCTGCGTCGGGTCGTAGCCGGCCTCGACGACGCCGGCAACGGCCCAGCCGGTGACGTACCAGGCCAGTGCCGCGACGGCCGCGATGGTGGTGCGTCGTTCGCCGGCCGTGAGCGGGGTCCCCGCCCGCACGGCGGCGCGGACTACTTGTAGTTGGTGAAGCGCAGCGGGGCGTCGTAGTCCTTGGCCTTGACCATCGCCTGGATCTCCTGCAGGTCGTCGCGCTTCTTGCCGGCCACCCGGATGTGGTCGCCCATGTTGGTCGGGGTGACCTTGAGCTTGGTGGCCTTGACGTCCTTGACGATCTGCTTGGCGAGGTCGGCCGGCAGGGTGTTGATCA
>JBBDSX010000205.1:0-3689 GCA_040904725.1 Egicoccus sp. | reverse complement strand
GCCACACCTGGCGGGCCGCGGTGCGCTCGACGACGGTCTCGACCACCTGGTCGGCGACGAAGCGTGCCGTACCGAGGGTGTCGAGCGATCCGAACTCGTCGCGGTAGTCGGTCAGCAGGCCCTTGGCGACCAACTGCAGCAGCACGGTGTTGTCACCCTCGAACGTGGTGAAGATGTCGGTGTCGGCCTTGATCTCGACGAGCCGGTTCTCGGAGAGGTAGCCGTTGCCGCCGCAGGCCTCACGCGAGGTCTGGATCGCGTCGGTCGCGTGCCACGTGGTCGCGGTCTTGATCCCGGCGGCGAGCGCCTCGAGCTCACGACGGTCGGGCAGTTGGTCCGAGTCGAGTTCGACGTCGAACGAGGCGTGCAGTTCCTGGACCAGGTGCTCCTGCGCCGCGTGCAGCGCGTAGGTCCTGGCCACCAGCGGCAGCAGGCGGCGCTGGTGCTGGCGGAAGTCGAACAGGGTGACCTCGCGCTCGGCGTCCGGGGCCTTGAACTGCCGGCGCACGCCGGCGTAGCGCACGGCGATGGCCAGGGCGGTCTTCGACGCCGACAGGCCGGAGCCCGAGATGCTGGCCCGGCCGGTCACGAGCGTGCCGAGCATGGTGAAGAAGCGGCGGCCGGCGTTCTCGATCGGGCTGGTGTAGGTGCCGTCCTCGGCGACCTGGCCGAAACGGTCGAGCAGACGCTCGCGCGGGACGCGGACCTCGTGGAAGGTGATGCGGCCGTTGTCGACGCCGTTGAGGCCGCCCTTGTGGCCGCAGTCCTCGAGGGTCACGCCCGGCATCGGGGTGCCGTCGTCGTCTCGGATCGGCACCAGGAAGCAGTGCACCCCGTGGGTCTCGCCCTGCGTGACGAGTTGGGCGAACACCGCGGCCATCTTCCCGTCGCGGGCGGCGTTGCCGATGTAGTCCTTGCGGGCGTCCTCGTCGGGCGTGTGGATCACCCATTCCTGCGCCTCGACGTCGAAGGTCGCGGTCGTGCGCAGCGACTGCACGTCGGAGCCGTGACCGGTCTCGGTCATGGCGAAGCAGCCGGGCAGGTCGAGGCTGATGACGTCGGGCAGGTGGGCGGCGCGGTGGGTGTCGTTGCCCAACTGCATGATCGCGCCGCCGAACAGGCCCCACTGCACGCCGGCCTTGACCAGGAGTGACAGGTCGCCGTGCGCGAGCGTCTCGAAGGCCGTCAGGGCCGCGCCGAGTTCGCCGCCACCGCCGTACTGGGTCGGGAACAGCTGTCGCGGCCCCTCGGTCTTGGACAGGTGCTTGGCCTGTTCGAGGGTGCGTTCGCGGTGCTCCTCGACCGACAGGCCGTGCCGCGGTTGCATCAGCGGATGGCGCAGTTCCTCGCGCGTCATCTCACGTACCTCGGCCCAGCGACCGTCGAGGTGGGCCTGGACCCGCTCGGCGGTGACGTCGTGGTCGAGTTCGGGGAGGGGGTTGCTGGCACTCATCACTGGTCCTTGGAGGAGCGGTCCGAGGGGGCGTCGAGGCGGCCGTTGAGGTGCAGGCGTCGGCCGGAGCGGTCGTGCAGGGTGAACGTCCACCCGTCCGCGGTCCGCCGCGAACGCAGCGCCACGGTCGAGGGCAACGGCACGGGTTGCTTGAACGCGACGTCGAGGGTCGCCGGACCGGCGATCCGGTCGGTCAGTGCGGCCACCGACCGGGCCGCGGTCCACATCCCGTGCGCGATCGGCTTGGCGAAGCCACCCAACCGCGAGGTCAGCGGTGACAGGTGGATCGGGTTGACGTCGCCGGACACCTTGGCGTAGCGCTTGCCGAGGTCCTTGGGCAGCCGCCAGGTCGAGGTGGGCGGTCCGTCGGGCTCCGGCGGCTCCGGCGTGTCCGCCGGGCTCGTCCCAGCGGCCTCGCCATCCGAGCCGCGGCGCAGGTACGTCGAGGTGCCGGTCCACACGGTCTGCCCGTCGCGGTCGACCTCGGCGACGACGTCGAACTGGCGGCCGCGCTTGTGCGGCCGCAGGTCGGTCGTGCGCACCCGCACGTCGAGGTGGTCACCGATGCGGACCGGATCGGTCTGCTCGATGCGCTGGGCGACGTGCACGAGGCCGGGCAGCGCGAACGGGAAGTCGTCGGCGACCATCAGGTGCACCGAGAGGGGGAACGCCAGCATGTGGGGGAACGTGAGCGGGACCGCGTCGGCGAGGCCGAAGCCGCACACCCGGCCGTAGTCGGCCACCTCGTCGGCGGTCACCTCGACGTCGGCGACCCCGACGGTGCGGTCGGGCAGCGACTCGGGGCGGTCGCCCGGCAGCGGCAGCATGGCCTTGAGCGAGCGGGCGTACAGCGGCCCGAGGTTGGGCAGGTCCGGTAGTTCGACGACACCCACGCTCAGGCTCCCAGCAGGCTCTGGCCGCAGACCCGCACGACCTGGCCGTTGACCGCGCCCGAGCGGGCGTCGGCGAGCCACGACACCGCCTCGGCGACGTCGACGGGGCGGCCGCCCTGGCCGAGGCTCGACATCCGGCGGCCGGCCTCGCGCACGCCGATCGGCATGCGGGCCGTCATCGCGGTCTCGATGAACCCCGGCGCGACCGCGTTGATCGTGGCCTGGCGCGAACGCATCTCGTCGGCCAGCGCCTCGACGCGGCCGATGACGCCGGCCTTGGAGGCGCCGTAGTTGGTCTGGCCGCGGTTGCCGGCGATGCCGCCGATCGAGGCGACCCCGATGACGCGGGCGTGCGGACGGAGCAGGTCCGCTTCGAGCAGCGCCTCGTCGAGGCGTTCCTGGCTCGACAGGTTGACGTCGAGCACGCTGTCCCAGCGGGCGTCGTCCATGCCGGCCAGCGTCTTGTCCCGCGTGATTCCGGCGTTGTGGACCACGACGTCGAGGTGGCCATGGCGCTCGCGGACATGGTCGACCAGCGTCTGCGGGGCCGTGGACCCGGTGACGTCGAGGTGCAGCGTGGATCCGCCGACGTGGTTGGCGACGCGGGCGAGCGCTTCGCCCTGGGCGGGGATGTCGGCGCAGATCACGTGTGCGCCGTCGCGCGAGAGCACGGCCGCCATCGACGCGCCGATGCCCTGCGCGGCGCCGGTGACCAGCGCAATCCGGCCGGTGTGGGGACGCGCGGCGTCCTCGACCTCGGCAACGGGTTCGTCGCTCGGCCGCAGCGTGACGACCTGGCCGGCGACGAAGGCCGACTTGGCCGACAGCAGGAACGCCAGCGTCGACTCGGCGCGGTCCTCGGCCCCTTCGGCGATGCGCGCGAGGTTGCAGGTCGAGCCCTGCCGCAGCTCCTTGCCCAGCGAGCGGGTGAACCCCTCGATGGCGCGTTGTGCGGTGCGACGACGCGTGTCGCCCTCGTCGGTCGCGCCGGCCAGCACGACCAGCCGGGCGGACGGGCCGGTCTTGCGGATGGCGGCGTGGAAGAACTCGTACAGCTCGCGCAGGCGGCTCGAGTCGTCGATGCCGCTGGCGTCGAACACCAGCGCGCCATAGGGCGTCACGCTGTCGTCGACCGTGCGGCGCACGTCGGCACCGGCGCCCTCGAGCACGGCGAGTGCGGCGGGCAGTAGGCGGCCGCCCTTCGCCTCGCCGACGAGCGCGAGCCCCTCGATGAGCGGCTGGCCGGGCTCGTAGCGCCGCAGCGGTTCCGGCACGGGCAGGCTGAGCGCGTCGGCGACCTGGCGGCCGAGCGGCGAGGTGACGAGCTGCTGGTAGCGGTCTGC
>JBBDSX010000204.1:0-3693 GCA_040904725.1 Egicoccus sp. | reverse complement strand
ACATCTTCTGGCTGAGTTCGATGCCGACCTCGAAGTCCTCGGGCAGGATCCGGAAGGTGCGGATCGACTCGGCCTTGGACACGGCCTGGTTGGCCTCGTCGACGGCCTTTTGCACCTCGGCCTGCAGTTCGGGGTCGTCGACGAGGTCCGCGACGGTCTTGCCCGACTTGCCGTTGGCCTCGGCCCACCCGACGAACGCCTCGGGATCGATCGTGATCAGCGCGGCGATGAAGGGCTCGCCGTCGCCCACCACCATCGACTGGCTGATCAGCGCGTGTGCGCGCATGCGGTCCTCGAGGATGGCCGGCGCGACGTTCTTGCCGCCCGCCGTGACCAGGATCTCCTTCTTGCGACCGGTGATGCGCAGGTAGCCCTCGCCGTCGAGTTGGCCGAGGTCGCCGCTGTGGAACCAGCCGTCGCCCTCGAGCACCTCGCGGGTGGCCTCCTCGTTGTGGTAGTAGCCCTGGAAGATCTGGCCACCCTTGAGCAGGACCTCGCCGTCATCGGCGATCTTGACCGAGGTGCCCGGCAGCGGCTTGCCGACCGTGCCGATCTTGAAGGCGTCGGGCCGGTTGACGGTCGCCGGCGCGGTGGTCTCGGTCAGGCCGTAGCCCTCGAGGATGAGCACACCGATGCCGTTGAAGAAGTGGCCGAGACGCTCGCCGAGTGCGGCGCCGCCGGACACCGCGTAGCGGACGTTGCCGCCCAGCGCGGCGCGCAGCTTGCCGTAGACGAGCTTGTCGAACAGGCCGTGCTGCACCTTGGTGCCAAGGCTCACCTTGCCGGCTGCCTGTTCGCGCGAGAACTGCTCGGCGACCGCCGCTGCCTTGTCGAAGATCTTGCCCTTGCCGTCCCCGTGCGCCTTCTGCTGGGCGCCGTTGAACACCTTCTCGAACACGCGCGGCACGGCGAGCAGGAAGCTCGGCTTGAACAGCGCGAGCTCCTCGAGCAGCTGCGGGATACCGGTCGAGTAGCCGAGCTTGACGCCGGAATTGATGACGGAGACCTGGATGTAGCGGGCGAAGATGTGGGCCAGGGGCAGGAACAGCAGCGTGCTCTCGCCCTCGCGCATCAGGTCGCGGATGGCGGACTCGCTCTGCGCGACGTTCCACACGAAGTTGCGGTGGGTCAGTTCGCAGCCCTTGGGCCGTCCGGTCGTGCCGGACGTGTAGACCAGCGTGGCGAGGTCGTCGGCGGTGACCGCCTCGGCACGGGCCGTGACGTCGTCGTCGCTGACGTCGCTGCCGGCCGCCTTGAGCGCGTCCATGCCGCCCTCGTCGATGACGAAGACATGGCCGCAGCCCGGCAACTTGTCGGCCACCTCGTCGTAGATCGAGCGCAGTTCCGGCGTCTCGATCACGATCGCGACGGCGTCGGAGTCCGAGACGATCCATTCGACCTGCTCGGCCGACGAGGTCTCGTAGATCGGCACCGTGACCGCACCGGCGGCCCAGATGGCGTAGTCGAGGATCGTCCACTCGAGGCGCGTCGCGGACATCACGCAGACCCGCTGACCGGGTTCGATCCCGAGGCCGATCAGGCCCTTGGCGACCGCGCTGATCTCGTCGACGAACTGGCGCGTTGTCCAGTCGACGAAACGGTCACCGACGCGGTGGGCAACGGCGACCCGGTCCGGGCTGGTCCGTGCCGCCTCGAACAGCGGGCCGGTGAGGTTGGCGTCGTCGGCGACGCTGGCCTCGCCCGGGCTGGTGTACTCCTGCATCTGGCTCTCCCATCCCGTGGAAAAGCGCGCCGCCCTGAACGCGGCGGGCGCTTTCGTTCTCCCTCCCGAGCCTAGCAAGGGACCCGCCCTCCCCCGTAGAGAGCGCAGATCGGCGCGACTAGCGTGCGGCGATCTGCGCAGACAGCATGGCCACGGCCGAGGGCGTCATCCCCATGAGCGTGCACCGCGACACCGACGGATCCGTTGCGATCATCACCATCGACCGGCCCGACGTGCGCAACGCCGTCGATGGAGCGACCGCGGCGGCGTTGCTCGACGCCGTCGAGACCGCCGACGCCGACGCCGACGTCGCCGTGATCGTGCTGACCGGTGCCGGCGGCACGTTCTGCGCCGGCGCGGACCTGCACGCGGTCGGCGAGCCGGGGCGCGGCAACTCGCTCACACGCGACGACCACGGCCCGATGGGTCCGACCCGCCGCACGCCGAGCAAGCCGACGATCGCCGCGGTCGAAGGCCACGCGGTGGCCGGCGGCCTCGAACTGGCTTTGTGGTGCGACCTACGCGTGGCGGCCCGCGACGCCGTGCTCGGCGTCTTCTGTCGCCGCTGGGGCGTACCGCTCATCGACGGCGGGACGGTCCGGCTGCCCCACATCGTCGGGCTCGGGCGGGCCATGGACCTGATCCTGACCGGACGGGCGGTCGGCGCCGAGGAGGCACGGGCGATGGGGCTGGTGACCTCGGTCGCCGAACCCGGCGACGCCCTGGCCGCCGCGCTCGAACTCGCCAACGAGTTGGCTCGTCTACCGCAGACCACGCTGCGCGCCGACCTCGCCTCCGCACGCGCGGCCTTCGACCGGCCGCTGCCCGAGGCGTTGCTCGCCGAGCACGACGGCGGCGTCGCGGCGATCGAGGCCGGCGGGATGACCGACGTCGCCCGCTTCCGCGCCGGCGCCGGCCGCCATGGCGGGGCCGCCGCGCCGGCCGCCGCGCCGGCCGACGGGTCGACGCGTCCCTGACGGGCGGTCGTCGCTCGCCGCTGTTCCTCGCTTTCCTGGGCCCTGGCCTAGCCTGCGGCCGAGCGCTCCCCCGGCCCTTCGAGGACGACCGTTGACCAGCCATGACGACGAGCCCGCCGACACGCATGCCGCCGTTCGCGAGAACCTGACCCGCGACGAGGCGCGCGAGCGTGCCGAGCGGATCAGCGATGTCCGCACCCGCGTCCACCTCGACCTCACCACGGGCGCCGAGACGTTCGGCTCGCGCTCGGACCTGCACTTCAAGCTGACCACGCCGGGCACGGCGTTCGTCGACTGCACCGCCCGGCTCGTCGAGCGGATCGAGCTCGACGGGCAGGAGCTCGCACTCGACGAGGTCGTCGACGCGACCCGGATCCGTCTGCCCGAGCTCGATGCGGGCGAGCACGAGGTCACCATCGTGGCCACGATGGAGTACCGCCACGAGGGCAAGGGACTGCACCGCTTCGTCGACCCCGTCGACGACCGGGTCTACCTGCACAGTCAGTTCGAGCCGTTCGAGGCCCACCAGGTCTACGCCTGCTTCGACCAGCCCGACATCAAGACGACCTTCGAGCTCTCGGTCGACGCGCCCGAGGAATGGGTGGTCGTGTCCAACGGACGCGCGCTCGAGCGACCCGACGAGGGTGCGGCCGGCCGCTGGGAGTTCGAGATCACCCCGGTCCTGCCGACCTACATCACCGCGGTCGTGGCCGGCTCCTACACCGAGGTGACCGACGAGCACCGCGGCATGGAGCTCGGGCTCTACGTCCGTCGCTCGCTGGCCGAGCACCTCGACGCGGACGAGATCTTCGAGGTGACCCGGCAGGGGCTCGACTACTTCGAGGACGTGTTCGACACGCCCTACCCGTTCGGCAAGTACGACCAGTTGTTCGTGCCGGAGTTCTCCGCCGGCGCGATGGAGAACCCCGGCGCGATCACCTTCTCGGAGATCTACGTCTTCCGCAGCAAGGTCACCGACGCCAACCACGAGCG
>JBBDSX010000203.1:0-3702 GCA_040904725.1 Egicoccus sp. | reverse complement strand
TGGGTGCTCGACCCGATCGACGGCACCACCAACTTCGTCAAGGGCAACCCGGTCTTCGCCACGCTGATCGGGCTGCGGGTCGAAGACGAGGACGTGCTCGGCGTCGTCAGTGCCCCCGCGCTCGGATCGCGTTGGAGCGGCCTCGTCGGGCAGGGCGCCGACCACAACGGGCGCCCGATCGAGGTCAGCACCGTCGACCGTCTCGTCGACGCCGAGGTGGCCTTCGGCGGCATCGACTACTTCCGCGCCAACGGCTACGGCGACCTGGTCGCCGACCTGTCGGCGCAGACGTCGCGGCAGCGCGGCTATGGCGACTTCTGGCAGCACTGCCTGGTCGCGTCGGGCAGCACCGAGGTCGCCCTCGAGGCCGAGGTCAACCTCTGGGACCTCGTGGCCGTGAAGGCACTCGTCGAGGCGGCCGGCGGCCGCTTCACGTCGCTCGCCGGGGAGCGGACGGCCGCGGGCGGGAGCGCGCTCAGCAGCAACGGCCGACTGCACGACGAGGTGCTCGCCCTGGTGGTCGCCAACCGCTGATGCGGCGTTCCCGCCCGGCGTCGATCAGGCGGTGGGCACGCCCGCGTCGACGAGTTCGTCGAAGCCGCCGCCGTTGACCACGTCGGTGAACCCGAGGTCGGTCATGACCTCGATCGCCTGCGCGGACCGGTTACCCGTCCGGCAGTAGACGAGGTAGGGCTCGTCGCGCGGCAGCTCGTCGATCCGCTCGGCGAAATCCGGCCCCTGCAGGTCGATCAGCAGGGCGCCGTCGAGGTGGCCCTCGGCGGTCTCGGACGGCGTCCGCACGTCGACGAGGGTGCGCGCCTCGGCCTGGGCGGCCACGCCGGACGCCGCGTCGTCGGCGACGGCCGGCGCGTCGGCCGCGCCACAGCCCGCCAGGGCCACGGCGAGCGCCAGCCCGGCGACCACGCGCGGCAACCGGCGAACCCGGAAGCGCGTCATCAGGCGGACTCGCTCTGTGCCGCGATGTCGCGGTGGACCTGTTCCATGTCGAGTTCACGGATCTGGGTGATCAGGTTCTCGAGCGCCTCGGCCGGCAGGACCCCGGCCTGCGAGAACAGCAGCACGTTGTCTCGGACGACCGCGAGGGTCGGGATCGAACGGATACCGAACTCGCCCGCGAGCGCCTGCTCGGCCTCGGTGTCGACCTTGCCGAAGACGAGGTCGGGGTGGGCTTCGGAGACCTCTTCGTAGATCGGTCCGAAGGTGCGGCACGGGCCACACCACGACGCCCAGAAGTCGAGCAGGACGATGTCGTTGTCGGCGATGGTGGAGGAGAAGTTCTCTTCGGTGAGGTTCAAAGTGGCCATGGTGGCTCCAGTTGCGGGGGCGGTCTGGGTGAAACAACGCGACGAGTTGTCCGGACATTCCCGGCGTCGTCCACCGTGGCCGGCCAAATCCGGGGAGGTGTCACGCCCGGGGGTTACCCTCGACGACGATGAGCGAACCTGCCCCCGCCCCGAGCGTGCCCGCGGACGACGCCACCGACGCCACCACGTCGACGCCGTCGTTCGACGGACCCGACGGCGCCCTGCGCCTGCTCGACGTCGAGGGCGCGCCGCCGGGGACGTTCGGCGAATTCGAACCCGACTCGCCCCCGTTGATCGACGCCGAGGGGCGGGTCCGGCTCTCGTTCAGTCGCGTCGACGCCTACGACAACTGCCCCCGACGGTTCCGCTACGCCTACGTGGACAAGCTGCCCGGCAAGCCGGGCCCGCACCTGTCGTTCGGGACCTCGATCCACGCCGCGCTCGAGGACTTCTACGACCGCAAACTGCCCGCCTGTCCCACCGAGGAGGAACTGCTCGGCTTCCTCTACGCGCGCTGGGACAGCAGCGGCTTCGCGCACCTGCCGCGGGACGAGCAGGTCGCCTTCTACCGGCACGCCCAGGACGTCCTGCGCCGCTACCACCGCAAGGCGGCGCCCACGTACCGGCTGCCGGCTGCGACCGAGGCGTGGTTCGAACTCCCGATCGGCTTCGAGGCCACGGTGGTCGGCTCGATCGACCGCGTCGACGTCGACGACGACGGCCGCTTCCACGTCATCGACTACAAGACCAACCGCAAGGTGAAGAACCGCGAGCGGGTCGCCGGCTCGTTGCAGCTGGCCATCTACGCCCTCGCGTGCCGGCACCTGTTCGGCGTCCTGCCCGCCACGGTGTCGCTCGACTTCGTGGTCCCCGGCGTGGCCATCACCGTGCCGCTCGAGGACCTCGACCTCGATGCCGCCCGCCAGGTCGTGCTCGACACGGCGACCGCGGTGCGCGAGCAGCGCTACGAGCCCACGCCGAACCGCCTGTGCGACTGGTGCGACTTCCGTGCGTTGTGCCCGGCCTGGGGGAGCGGTGAACCGGACCAGCTGCTCGGCCCGGCGGTCGAGCAGCTGCAGTCGCTGCGACGCCAGGTCGTGCGTGACGTGCGAACCCTGCGCGAGCTCGAAGCCGGCGTCGCCCGCATCGCCGACGAGTTGGCTGCCGACGAAGAGGCCGCCGACGGGGCCGCCGCCGACACCGACGTGCGGTCGGTCGGCCCCCGATAGGCTCGGCGCGCCCGTCAGCCGGTGGCTGCGGGGGTCTTCCACGACAAAGGCACGCGAGCAATGGGTGAGCGCGTCAGCGACGAGACCAACGTCAGCGCATCGATGGACACGGTGTGGAACATCATCACCGACCTCGACGCCTACCCGGGCTGGGCCGAGGGGGTCCTCGAAGCCGAGGTGTTGACCACCGACGCCGAGGGCTACCCCGACACCGCCCGCTTCCGGGTCGACGCCCGCGTCGCCGAGGTGACCTACACGATCCGCTACACCTACGACGACTACGACGTGCGGTGGACGCTGATCGAGGGCGAGACGATCTCGCAACTCGACGGCGCCTACGAGCTGTCCGAGACCGACGACGGCACCCACGTGCGCTACAGCCTCGAGGCCGACGTCGACCTGCCGCTACCGGGGTTCCTCAAGAAGCGCGCGGCCAAGCAGATCCTCGATCAGGGCCTGCGCGGGCTGAAGTCGCGGGCCGAGAACGAGGGCTGACGGTGCCGCGCGACGAGGCCGAGGCGGCCTATTTCACCCTGCTGCGGGCCCGCGAGGACCACTCGGCGTTGCTGCGCTACGAGGAGTACCTCGCCGACGAGGTCCGGCGGCTGCGCCGCTTCATCAGCGAAGGCGAGGCCCTGGCCGACCCGGTGGACCCCCGGCTGCGTCGTGGCGTCCGCCACACCGAGCAACCGCTGCTCGACGCGGTCAAGCGTCGGGCATCCGTCATCGCCGACGAGCAGGCCCGGCTGCCCCAACGCATCGAGGACGCGGCCGCCTTCGTGACCGAGTGCGAAGGGCAGCACGAGCGCCTGCGCCAGCGCGGCTGAGGAGCGGCCATGTACCGCGACGACCCACTCGACGACGAGATGGAACTGCGCGCGATCGTCGGCGACGACGCCGTGGACGGTCTGCACGACGCCGACCTCGCGCGTGACCGCCACCCGGTCGAGGTGGCGCTCGACGTCCTGCGCGTGCTGCAGGGCTGGGTCGACGAGCCGACCGCCGGACGGTGGTTCGGCCAACCGCAGAAGCGGCTCGAGGGACGCACGCCGCTCGAGGCCCTCGCCGCCGGTGCCTACGAAGAGGTCGAGGACGCCGGCCGGGCCTGGGCCGCCGCGCACGGCTGAGCAGTTGCGGCGGGTCCGCCG
>JBBDSX010000202.1:0-3734 GCA_040904725.1 Egicoccus sp. | reverse complement strand
GGCCAGTTCGCGCTTGAGGTCGGCGAGTTCGTCGCGCAGGCGGGCGGCGAACTCGAAGCGCAGGTCGGCGGCGGCCTCGTGCATCTCCTCCTCGAGGCGCTGGATGAGGGCGCGCAGGTCCTCCTGCGGCACCTCGGAGACGTCGACCAGGTCACGGCCGACGGGGGCATCGTCGGGTCGGTAGTCCTCGCCCTGCTCCTCGGCGCGGACGGCGGCGATGATGTCGCCGACGCGCTTGCGCACGGTCTGCGGGTCGATGCCGTGCTCGCGGTTGTGGGCCAGTTGTTTCTCGCGACGCCGTTCGGTCTCGTCCAGGGCGCGCTTCATCGAGTCGGTGACGTGGTCGGCGTACATCACGACCTCGCCGTCGACGTTGCGGGCGGCACGCCCGATCGTCTGGACCAGCGACGTCTCCGAGCGCAGGAACCCCTCCTTGTCCGCGTCCAGGATGGCCACCAGCGACACCTCGGGCAGGTCGAGGCCCTCGCGCAGCAGGTTGATGCCGACCAGGACGTCGAACTCCCCCAGCCGCAGGCCACGCAGGATCTCGACCCGCTCGACGGTGTTGATGTCGGAGTGGAGGTAGCGGACCCGCACCCCGTGTTCGAGCAGGTAGTCGGTGAGGTCCTCGGCCATCTTCTTGGTCAGCGTCGTGACGAGCACGCGCTGGTCCTTCTCGGTGCGCAGCCGGATCTGCTCCATGAGGTCGTCGATCTGGCCGGTGGTCGGCTTGACGACCACCTGGGGGTCGACCAGCCCGGTGGGGCGGATGATCTGTTCGGCAATCGTGTCGGACTCGCGCCGCTCGTAGGCGCTGGGGGTGGCCGAGATGAACAGCCGCTGCCCGACGCGGTCGAGGAACTCGTCGAACGTCAGCGGCCGGTTGTCGAAGGCCGACGGCAGGCGGAAGCCGTGCTCGACCAGCGACTCCTTGCGCGAGCGGTCCCCCTCGTACATGCCGCCGACCTGGGGCACGGTGACGTGCGACTCGTCCATGAAGACCATGAAGTCGTCGGGGAAGTAGTCGAGCAGCGTGAACGGCGGGCTGCCGGGGGCGCGGCCGTCGAAGTGGCGCGAGTAGTTCTCGATGCCGTTGCAGAACCCGACCTCGCGGATCATCTCGAGGTCGTAGTTGGTCCGCATCCGTAGCCGCTGGGCCTCGAGCAGTTTGCCCTGCGCCTCGAGTTCGGCCAGTTGCTCGCCCAGTTCCGCCTCGATCGAGGCCTGGGCACGCACGACCGCCTCGGTCGACGAGACGTAGTGCGAGGCCGGGAACACACCCACCTGTTCGACCGGCCGCGACACCTCGCCGGTCAGCGGGTCGACACGGACGATGCGGTCGATCTCGTCGCCGAAGAACTCGACCCGGACCGCCCGTTCGTCGTCGGCCGGGAACACCTCGAGGGTGTCGCCCCGGACCCGGAACGTCCCGCGGATCAGGTTGAGGTCGTTGCGCGAGTACTGCAGGTCGACCAGTTTGCGCATGGCCTTCTCGAGGCCGACCTCCTCGCCCGAGCGCAGCCACAGGATCTTGTTCTCGTACTCGTGCGGCGAGCCGAGGCCGTAGATGCACGACACCGAGGCGACCACGACCACGTCACGCCGGGACAGCAGCGCCATCGTGGCACGGTGGCGGAGCCGGTCGATCTCGTCGTTGATCGACGAGTCCTTCTCGATGTAGGTGTCGCTCGAGGCGATGTAGGCCTCGGGTTGGTAGTAGTCGTAGTAGCTGACGAAGTACTCGACCGCGTTGTCGGGCAGGAAGTCGCGGAACTCGTTGGCCAACTGGGCCGCCAGCGTCTTGTTCGGCGCCATCACCAGGCACGGGCGCTGCAGGCGCTCGAGGACCTTCGCCGCCGTGAACGTCTTGCCGGTGCCGGTCGCGCCCAGCAGGGTGACCGCACGCTCGCCGGCCTCGAACGCCTCGGTGATCTGCTCGATGGCGCGCGGCTGGTCACCCGACGGGGTGAAGTCGCTGACGACCCGGAAGCGGCCGTCGCCCGACCGTCGCTCGTCCAGGTCGCGCCGGCGCGGCGAGAAGGGCGTGGGTGCGCTCGAAGACATGGTCGGGAGGGTACCCCTGTGACCAGGACCGGTTCGGGCCGCATGCCCTCCGGCGGTCGCGCCGCCAGCCCGGGCCCGTGGCCCGGTTCAGCGTGCCCCGTGGTCGCCGTTGTCACCCCGACCGGCACCATTGTTGCCGTGTTGTTCGACCAGCGTCCTGGCGACGTCGCGCAGCCGCAGGTTGCCGTCCTGCGACGTCTTGCGGAGCAGCCGGAAGGCGGTGTCGGGGTCGCAGCCCTCGCGGGCCATCAGCACGCCCTTGGCCTGCTCGATCACGACCCGGCTCGCCAAGGCCTCCTGCAACTGCTCGGCCAGCTTCGTCACGCGCTGGAACGCACGCGCGTTGGCCAACGTGCTGGCCGCCGGCGCGGCGATACGGCGGATGAGTTCGCGGTCGGACTCGTCGAACCCGTTCGGTTCGGCACCAAAGACGTTGAGTGCGCCGATCACGACGTCGTTGACGCGCAGGGGCACGGCGACGACCGAGTGGAAGCCGAGTTCGACGGCCCGCCCGGCCACCGGCGGCCAGCGCTGGTCCTCCTCGAAGTCGTCGACGTGGCGCTGCTCGCCGGTCTCGAGCGCCTCGATGCACGGGCCCTCGGCCAACTGGTACTGCAGTGCGTCGACCTGCTCGGCGTCCTCGCTCGAGCGGGCCACGGTCCGGTAGCGCCCGCGCTCGTCCGCGACGGTGACGCTGACGGCCGCCGAGGTGCCGACCGCGCGCGACGTCAGCTCGAGCACATGCGTCAGCAGCTCCTCGAGCGACGCCTCCTCGATGAGCAGACCGGTCAGCTCCTCGAGCGTGCTCAGATAGGCACGTTCGGACCCACCGTCGTCGGTCTCGCGAATCGAACCCAGATGGTCGACCACCAACAACCCCTCTGACGTCCGCAGCTCCGCGACCACGGCCTTTGCCTGTCCCCTGGCGCCCCCGAGGGTAGCGGTCGTCGCCGCTCGCACGTACCGCGTGTGCCCCGTCAGCCGGTCGACGCGGCAGCCACGAGGTCGTCGAACAGGCGGTCGGTCGCGGCGTGGAGTGCGTCGAGGTCCGCGTCGTTGTCGATGACGTGTGTGGCCGCGGTGCGGCGGGCGCTGTCGGAGCACTGTGCCGCGATCCGTGCCCGCGCGTCGGCCTCGTCGAGGCCGCGCTGCTCGACCAGGCGTCGGACCCGGACCTCGGTCGGTGCGAGGACGACGACGACGGCGTCGAAGCGGTTGACCTGACCGGTCTCTATCAGCAACGGATGGTCGACGATCGCCAGCTTGGGTCCGGCACCCTCCCAGGTGCCTTCGAGGGCCGCGATGCGTTCGGCGATGCGTGCCGCGATCCGCGGGTGCATGATCCGGTCGAGATCGCGTCGGGCCTCGTCGTCGACGAACACCACGTCGGCCAGGCCCTGCCGGTCGAGCCCGCCGTCGGTGCGGACCAGGTGGTCACCGAACCGGGCGGCGATGTCGGCCAGCGCGGGCTCACCGGGTTCGACGACCTCGCGCGCGACGACGTCGGCGTCGACCACCACCAGGCCGAGTTCGGCGAGCCGACGGGCGACGGTGGACTTGCCGCTGCCGATGCCGCCGGTCAGTCCGACGAGGTACATGTGCGGCCTTTCGGGCGGATCGGGTAGGGGCCAGGCTCTCCCTGGCCCCTCCCACACCACCGTACGTGCGGG
>JBBDSX010000201.1:2847-22364 GCA_040904725.1 Egicoccus sp. | reverse complement strand
CGAGTTCCGCGAGAACGAGGACCTGCCCAACACCACCAACCCCGACGACTGGGCCAGGATCTCGGGCAAGAAGGGCGAGCGCATCGTCTACGTGCGCACCCTCATCAGCGGCGACGTCGACAACGCCGGGCCGGGACGCTCGATCGAGAACCTCAACCCCGGCCAGTACCTGTAGGTCGGGGCCCAGACCGAAGGAACCGCTGCGTGGCGACACCCAAGTTCGTCGGCGTCGAGACCGAGTACGGCATCGCCGTCGACGGTCCGCGCGAGGTCAACCCCGTGCTGGCCTCGTCGCTGGTCGTCGGCGCGTACCGGCAGGCGGGGGAGCGCGACGTCCGGTGGGACCACACCGACGAACACCCGATGCGCGACGCCCGGGGCTACGAGCCCCCGGATCCGCACGAACCCGTCGGCGACGACGAACTCGGCCTCGCCAACACCGTGCTGACCAACGGGGCGCGGTTCTACGTCGACCACGCCCACCCCGAGTACGCCACGCCCGAGTGCTCCAACGCCCGTGACCTGGTGATCTGGGACAAGGCCGGCGAGCGCATCCTCGAGGACGCCGCCCGCCGCGCCGCGGCCGCCCTGCCCGACGGCCACCGGGTATTGGTCCACAAGAACAACACCGATGGCAAGGGCGCTGCCTACGGCACCCACGAGAACTACCTCGTCCCACGCGAGGTGGCGTTCGGCCGGCTGACCCGCCAACTGCAGCCGTTCTTCATCAGCCGGCTGCTCTACGTCGGTGCGGGGCGCCTCGGCACCGAGTTCGGCGGCGAGGACGTGCCGTTCCAGTTGTCCCAGCGCGCCGACTTCTTCGAGGTCGAGGTCGGGCTCGAGACCACGCTCAAGCGTCCGCTGATGAACACGCGCGACGAACCCCATGCCGATCCCGAGCGCTACCGGCGGCTGCACGTCATCAACGGCGACGCGAACCTGTGCGAGGTGGCGACCTTCCTCAAGGTCGGGACCATGCTGCTCGTGCTCGACCTGATCGAGGACGAGGCGCTGCCCGAACCGCCGGCGATCCACCGCCCGGTCCAGGCGTTCCACGCCATCAGCCACGACCTGACCATGCGCATCCCGCTGACCACCGAGGACGGGGGCAAGGTCACGCCGCTCGAGATCCAGTGGCACTACTTCGAGGCCGCGGCCCGCTACGTCAAGGACCAGGGCCGCGCCGCACCCTGGGCGCAGGACGTGCTCGACCGCTGGGAGGCGCTGCTGACCACGGCCGAGCACGACCCCCGACGGCTGTCCGGGCAGGTCGACTGGGCGACCAAGCTCGAACTGCTCGAGCAGTACCGCGAGCGTCACGGCCTCGACTTCGGCCACGACCGGCTCAAGATGGTCGACCTGCAGTACCACGACGTGCGCCAGGACAAGGGGCTCTACCAGCGTCTGGCCGCCCGGGGGCGCGTCGAGCGGCTGGTCTCCGAGGCCGAGGTCCAGGCGGCGATGACCACGCCACCGACCGACACGCGCGCCTGGTTCCGCGGCGAATGCCTGCGCCGGTTCCCGTCACAGGTCGTGGCGGCGGGCTGGGACTCGCTGATCTTCGACACCGGCCGCGACGCCCTGCAGCGGGTGCCGATGATGGAGCCGGGGCGCGGGACCCGGGAACACGTCGGGGCCCTGCTCGATTCGGTCGCGGACGCGTCCGAGTTGCTGCAGGCGCTGAGCGGCTGAGCGGTACGCTGCCGGTTCGCGCTGCAGGGAAGGTGGGTCTGGAGCGGCGGCGGCCGAGTGAACCGAAGGGCGAGGCCGTCGGTCTCGGAGGAGGAATCATGAGCGAGGGTGGTCAGGTCCGCAAGGGCGGCAGCTCGCAAGACGAGGTCGAGGAGGTCGAGCAGACCTCGACCGAGACCGACGCCGACGCCAAGGACCTCCTCGACGACGTCGACGAACTGCTCGACGAGATCGACGACGTCCTCGAGGAGAACGCCGAGGAGTTCGTGCGCGGCTACGTCCAGAAGGGCGGCCAGTAGGCGGTCATGACCGGCTGCGTTGGTCCTCGGCGACCATCGGGCGCGACTCGCTGACCGAATCGGCCGGCGGCGGCGCCGTGTGTGGCAGCGTGAAGGTGAAGCGGCTGCCGCCCGCGGGCCGCGGGGCGGCGTGGATCTCGCCACCGTGTTGCTCGATCACGCGCTGGCAGATCGCGAGCCCGATGCCGGTGCCGGGGTAGCTGGCCCGCGCGTCGTCACCGCGCACGAACGGGCGGAAGATCTCCTCGGCGCGCTCGGCCTCGATGCCGATGCCGTCGTCGTCGACGTGGACCGCCCAGGTGGCCTCGTCGAGCTGTTCCGACGAGATCCACACGTGCGGCTCGACGCGGCGAGCACGGTCGACGCCACGGCCAGCAGGACCGCCGCACGCCGCAGCCGCGGATCGCCCGCGACACGCGTGACCCCGAGCAGGCCCATGACGCCCAGCACGGCCTTCCAGGTCAGGTACAGCGCAGCGATCCCGTTCGGCCCGATCCGCAGCAGCGAACCGGTCGGCAGCAACGTCGGTCCGGCACCGAATGCCAGCCTATGCGCGCTGGGCGGACGTTGGCGCCTTCCCGGCCGTCGGTGGCGAAAGCGGGCCTGAGATCGCCGATGGCAGGGTGCAGGCGTGTGGGCAACGCCGGGCCTACGCTGCCGGGTCCCCGCTTTCGACAGGAGCGCCGCGTGACCTTTCGTGCCGATGAGTTGCTGGCGGGCCTGCCCTCGCCGTTCGACGGGCGGACCAGTTCGTTCTTCGAGGTGCTGCGCCGCCAGGCACCCGAGGCGGTCCCCGCGGTCCTCGACGGCACGATGCATCAGCACCTGCGTGACCGCCTGGTCGAGGGCACGACCGTGCTGGCGGTCGTGAGTGCCCAGGGCGTGGTCATCGCCGGCGACCGGCGCGCGACCGCGGGCAACCTGATCTCGCGCACCGACGTGCGCAAGATCTATCCGGCCGACGAGTGGTCCGCGGTCGGGATCAGCGGGACCGCCGGCCCGGCCATGGAGCTCGCCCGGATCTTTTCGACCGAACTCGAGCACTACGAGAAGGTCGAGGGCGAGCCGCTCTCGCTCGAGGGCAAGGCGAACAAGCTCGCCGGCCTGGTTCGGGCCCACCTGCCGATGGCGATGCAGGGCCTGATCGTGGTCCCGCTGTTCGCCGGCGTCGATCCACGCAACGGGCTGGGTCGGATCTTCGAGTACGACCCCGTCGGTGGCCGCTACCAGGCAACGAGTCATGCCGCCACCGGGTCGGGCTCGCTGGCCGCCCGGGCGACGCTCAAGCGGCTGGTCGACCCCGCGGCCGACCTGCAGGGCGCCGCGGCCGTCGCGATCGAAGCGCTGTTCGACGCGGCCGAGGAGGACAGCGCCACGGGCGGTCCCGACCTGATCCGCCAGATCTACCCGATCGTCGCCGAGATCGACGTCGACGGGTACCGGGAGCTGACCGACGAACAGGTCGCCGCCCACGTCGAGGCGACCATCGATCGCCGCCGCATCCGCTGACCCGTCTCCGTCGCCCCGCGCTCGGGGCGACCCGCCACCAGGAAGGTCCCCGCCGTGGCCACCCCGTTCTACGTCGCTCCCGAACAGATGATGAAGGACCGGGCCGAGTACGCCCGCAAGGGCATCGCCCGGGGTCGCACGCTCGTCGCCGCCGAGTACGCCGACGGCGTGGTCTTCGTCAGCGAGAACCCGTCGCGCTCGCTGCACAAGACCTCGGAGATCTACGACCGCATCGGCTTCGCCGCGGTCGGCCGCTACAACGAGTTCGAGTCGATGCGGGTCGCCGGGATCCGCCTGGCCGACGTCAAGGGCTACCAGTACGCCCGCGAGGACGTCACCGCCAAGGCCCTGGCCAACGCCTACTCGCAGGCGCTCGGCACGATCTTCATGGGCGGCGAGGCCAAGCCCTACGAGGTGGAACTGCTGATCGCCGAGGTCGGCCACGAGTCGTCCGACAGCAGCAAGCTCGAGCTGTACCACATCCTCTACGACGGCTCGATCGTCGACGAGCACCGCTACGTCGCGATCGGTGGCGAGACCGAGCCGATCGAGCAGGCGCTCGAGCAGCGGTGGCAGCCCGAGATGACGCGCGACGCGGCCATCCAGGCCTGCGTCGCGGCGTTGGGCGAGGCCGCGGGCCGCGGCATCGAAGCCGGCGACCTCGAGGTGTCCGGTCTCGACGTCACGCGCTCGCGCCGACGGTTCTTCCGGCTGCGCGACGAGGGGCTGCTTGCCGCCGTGAGCGGCTGATCGGGCGGGTTCCGCCCGGCCGCGGCGCAGATGGGGCACCATCGCGCCACCGCCCCAGGAAAAGAGGACCGCGTGCGCCGACGGATCTTCGGGATCGAGAACGAGTACGGCGTCACCTGCACCTTCCAGGGGCAACGACGCCTGAGCCCGGACGAGGTCGCGCGCTACCTGTTCCGCCGGGTCGTGTCGTGGGGCCGCTCGTCCAACGTCTTCCTCGAGAACGGCGCCCGGCTCTACCTCGACGTCGGCTCCCACCCCGAGTACGCCACGCCCGAGTGCGACTCGCCCCGCCAGGCCATCATCCACGACAAGGCCGGTGAACGGATCGTCGAGGACCTCGTGCTCGGGGCCGAGCAGCGCCTCCACGAAGAGGGCATCTCCGGCACGATCTCACTGTTCAAGAACAACACCGACTCGGCCGGCAACTCCTACGGCTGCCACGAGAACTACCTCGTCGCCCGGGTGGGGGAGTTCCAGCGACTGGCCGAGGCGTTGATCCCGTTCCTGGTCACCCGGCAGGTGTTCTCGGGGGCCGGGAAGGTGCTGCAGACGCCGCGTGGTGCGGTGTTCAGCCTGTCCCAGCGGGCCGAGCACATCTGGGAAGGCGTGTCGTCGGCGACCACGCGTTCGCGTCCGATCATCAACACCCGCGACGAACCCCATGCCGATGCCGAGCGCTACCGGCGACTGCACGTGATCGTCGGCGACTCGAACATGAGCGAGTACACCGGTTGGCTCAAGGTGGCCACCTGCGACCTCGTGCTGCGCATGCTCGAGGAGCAGTCGGTCATCCGCGATCTGACGCTGGACAACCCGATCCGGGCGATCCGCGAGATCAGCCACGACCTGACCGGGACCCGTCGCATCCGGCTGGCCAACGGGCGGGAGATGTCCGCACTCGAGATCCAGCAGGTCTACCTCGAGCGGGTCGAGCGCTTCGTCGAGGCGTCCCACGACGCCGACGACGAGGCCAAACGCGTCGTGACCGAGTGGCGCCACGTGCTCGAGTCGCTCGTCGACGACCCGATGTCGCTCGGCCGCCAACTCGACTGGGTCGCCAAGTACCGGCTGATCGACTCCTACCGCGCCAAGCACGACCTGCCGCTGGCGCACGCGCGGGTCCAGATGCTCGACCTCGCCTACCACGACGTCGTGCGCGACCGCGGGCTGTACTACCTGCTCGCGCGACAGGGACGCGCTCAGCGTCTGCTCGACGACACCGAGGTCGAGCACGCCATGACCCACCCGCCGGCGACCACCCGGGCCGCACTGCGGGGCCGGTTCATCACCCAGGCCAAGGCCAAACGACGCGACTACACGGTCGACTGGGTCCACCTCAAGCTCAACGACCAGGCCCAACGCACCGTGCTGTGCAAGGACCCGTTCCGCTACGAGGACGAGCGGGTCGACAAGCTCATCGCCGCGATGTGAGTACCCGGCGGGTGGGCTCCGGGGGAACAGGCGGCGGCAGTAGGCTCCGGCCGAATCGAGGTGACGGCGAGGGGCACGGGTCGGTGACGGCGAAGGTCGAACGGTTGGTCAACCTGACCGTTGCGTTCCTCGAGGCACGCCAGCCGATGACGCTGGCCGAACTGCGGCGCCGTACCGGCTACTACACCAAGGGCGACCCCGAGTCGTCGCGACGCATGTTCGAGCGCGACAAGGACGACCTGCGCAAGCTCGGCGTCCCCGTCGAGACCCGCGAGGTCGCCTTCGGTGACGAGGTCGGCTACGTGGTCGACCGGGCGGCGTACGAGTTGGCCGACGTCGACCTGACCGCCGAGGAGGTCGCCGCGCTCTCGCTGGCCGTCCAACTCACCGGGAGCGAGGGCTCGCACCTCGCGCTGGCGAAGCTCGCGGCCCGGGCGCCCGATCCGGCCGACCTGGCCACCTCGCCGACGACCCGGGTCAGCCTCGCCCCGGACCCGGTGGACGCGGTCGCCGACGCGGTCGTGGCCCGCGTGCCGCTGCGTTTCCCGTACCGCACGGCGGGTGGCGACACCGCCCAACGCACGGTCGACCCCTATGCGATCGTGCAGCGTCGCGGCGCCTGGTACCTGGTCGGACGCGACCACGACCGCGACGCGATCCGGGCCTTCCGGCTCGACCGGATGGTGGGACGCGCCCGCGAGGCCGGATCAGCCGGTGGCTACCAGGTGCCCGACGGGTTCGACCCGGCCGAGCACGTGCGCGGCCCCGAGGGCGATCGGGTCGACGTCGAGGTGGCGGTCCGGCCGGCCGCCCGCTGGGCGGTCGAGTTGCGCGGCGGGGTCGACACCGGCCGCGTCCACCACGGCGAACCGGTGCTGCGGCTGCCCGACCTCGATCCCGTCCGCGACCGCTCGTGGCTGCTCGGCCTCGGCCCCGACGTCGAGGTTCTCGCTCCTGCGAGTCTGCGCGAGCGGGTCATCGAGGCGTTGGAACGTCTCGCCGGCGGGCGGAGCGCATCGTGAGCGCCGCCGGGGACGTCGCGCGGATGCTGACGCTGGTGCCGTGGCTGCTCGAACGGCCGGGGGCGTCGGTGTCCGAGACGGCCGCGGCGTTCGGCGTGTCCGAGGCCACCATCCGGCGGGACCTCGGCCACCTCGACTTCTGTGGGCTGCCGGGCCTCGGCGGTGGCGACCTGTTCGAGGTCGACATCGTGGGGGAGCGGGTCGTGGTGCAGATGGCCGACGAGCTCAAGCGGCCGCTGCGACCGACCCCGCGCGAGGCGCTGCGGCTGGTGCTGACGGTCGACGCGGTCAGCGAGGCGCTGGCCGACGAGGTCCCGGCGCTGCGCACCGCGGTCGACAAGGTCCGCGCCGCACTGGGGATCCCCGAGACCGTGGCGGACGTCGTGGAACCGGGTGCGAACGAGGTCGTGCCGGTCCTACGCCGCGCCATCGCCGACCAGCGGCAGGTGCGGCTGCACTACCAGGGACGCGCGGACGAGCAGCCGCAGTGGCGCACCGTCGATCCCTGGACGCTCCAGGTCGCCGACGGCACCTGGTACCTCCGCGCCCACGACGCCGGCGCGGATGCGGCCCGCACGTTCCGGCTGGACCGGGTCATCGCGATCGAGACCACCGAGCGGGAGCGTGCGGTCGCCGCGCCCGAGCACCTGCCGCCCCCCGGGTACGCGCCCGGTCCCGACGACCTCGCGGTCGAACTCGAACTGAACGTGTCGGGTCGGTGGGTGCTCGACGCCGTGGCGCCCGACCAGGTCGAAGACGGCCCGGACGGGGCCACCGTGGTGCACCTACGGACCGACGCCCCGGGCTGGCTGGCGCGGGTCGTGCTCACGGCTGGTGGCGACGCCCGTGTGCGTGCGCCGGACACGCTAGGCGACGAGGTCGCCATGCTGGCGGGCGAGGCGCTGGCGCGCTACCGCCGATGACTAGTGATCCAACCCCACCCGCGGGGGATATGCGGGTTGAACCGCTGTAACCAACGCGGTCGGCAGCCGACGGGCATGTTCACTGGCGCCCAAGGAGGCCGGCGATGACGAGGATCCGCGCGAACTGCCCCGGCTGCGGGGAAGTCGACCTGACCCCACCGGACGTGACGCTGCGCATCATGCGTGCCAGCGACGGCCTGGTCGGTGATGGCAGCACCTATCGCTTCCTGTGTCCGGACTGCGACGAGTTGGTCACCAAGCCGGCCGACGAGCGCATCGCGCAGTTGTTGAGCACGGGCGGCGTCCCGATCGAGGAGCTCGAGGACCTCGACACCGCGCTCAAGACGCTGATGCCCCCGCACCCCGAGCGGCCCGCCGACGGCCCGGCCTTCACCGCCGACGACGTCCTGGCGATGCACGAACTGCTCGAGGGCGACGACTGGTTCGAACGGCTGCGCGCCTGCTGACCGCCCCGGCAACCTGACGCTGCGCCCCTAGACTCCGGGACGTCCGCCGCAACCCGGCGGGCGTCCCGAGCCATGTCGAGGCCAGCGCATGCCCGTCCCCGTCGTCGCCGTCGTCGTCGGCGTGCTCGTCGCCACGCTGATCGTGATGGTCGTGCTCGTGGTGGTGCTGGTCCGGCGGCTGTCGCGCGTGGCCGGCGAGGTACGCGCGCTCGAACAGCGGATCGGCCCGGCACTGAACGACCTGCAGGAGCGCGCGGCCATGGCATCCGCCGAAATCGACCGGGTCGGTGACGCGCGCGGCCGCAAGACGGCCCGAGGCGGGGACGAGCGCAACGGCTAGACTCGTTGGGCAGCGGCCACGCACTTCGACGGCAGGACCCGTGATGGCTCACCTCGGCGACGCGAACCTCTTCGTGGCGGTGACACCGCCTGGCGGCTGGGAACTGATCGTCATCCTGTTCATCGTCCTGCTGCTGTTCGGTGCCAAGAAGCTGCCGGACCTGGCGGGGTCGGTCGGCAAGAGCATCAAGGAATTCCGCAGGGCCAGCGACGAGGCCGACGCCGACGCCGAGGCCCGCGCCCGCAAGGACGAGCAGCCACCTGCGCCGCACCGTGACCCCGAGTCCTGACGCCATCGCTGAGGGGCACGCTCCGAGCGAGATGACGCTCTTCGAGCATCTCGGCGAACTTCGTGACCGGCTCTTCCGGTCGTTGCTCGCGCTGGCGGTCGGCAGCGTCGTCGGCTACCTCGTCTTCCCGTCGGTACTCGAGCTGCTCGTCGCGCCCTACTGCGACGCCCTTGCCGTGCTGCGTCCCGGCGCCGACTGCAACCTGATCGCCCTGCGGCCCCTCGAGCCGTTCTCGGTCCGGATGAAGTCGGCGGTCGTGATCGGGCTCTTCGTGGGCGGTCCGGTCATCTTCTACCAACTCTGGCGCTTCATCACGCCCGGGCTGACCACCCGCGAACGCCGCCTGGCGTTGCCGTTCGTCGTGCTCAGCCAGGTCATGTTCGCGCTCGGCATCGGCTTCGCCTACCTCGTCATCCCGCAGGGACTGCGCATCCTGCTGGGCATCGCGGGTCCCGACATCGAGACGATGCTCTCGGCGAACGAGTACCTGTCGTTCTTCCTGACGACGTCGGTGGCGTTCGGCCTGGTCTTCGAGCTGCCGCTGATCCTGATCTTCCTCGCTCTCGTCGGTGTGGTGTCCTCGGCGCGTCTGCGGGCCTGGCGGCCGTACGCCGCCGTCCTCATCGTCATCGTGGCCGCGGTCATCACCCCGACCACCGATGCCGTGACGCTGCTGCTGATGGCCGGGCCGATGCTGCTGTTCTACGAGCTGTCGATCCTGGTCGCACGGCTCATCGAGCGGTCGCGTCGTCGGCGGTCCACCTCGTGAGCGCGGACCCGCCCGCCGGCGACCGCCCCACCCGGACCCGCACCGATGAACTCGGCGACTCGACGGCGATGCGGCTGCGTCGCATCGCGTACCGCGCACGACGGACCAGCGTGGGGTGGACCCTGCTGCTCGTCCTGCTCGCCATGGCCGCCGGCTTCCTGTTCGGCCGTCAGGCCGGCGAGGAGCCGGCCGCTGCCGCCGCCCGGCAACTCGAACAGCAGGTGCTGACGCTCGCTCTGGATGCCGACGGCATCTGGACCTCGCCCGCGCGGGACGAACCATCGGTGAGCGCGGCGATGGTGGCGCTGCACCAGGAGGGTGACCCCGCCATCGTCGCCGAGTACGGCGCGTACTGGTTGGAGGCCTACGACACGCTGTTGGACCGCATGGCCGCAGCCGAGATCGACCCGCTCGGCCGGTCCGTTCAGCGCCAGTTCGTCCATGGAGCGACGCTCTCGCGGGACGCCCTCGAGCTGCTCCAGCGGGCGGCGGCCATCGATGACGCGGAGCGTCGCGCGGCGCTGCTGGTCGAGGTGGGACGCCTTCGCATGCGCGGCGAGCAGATCATGCAGAGTGGCCGCGCCAGCATCGCCGACCTCAGCGGTGACGGGGGCAGCGTGTCCCGGCTCCCCGAGCTGCCCGGCTTCGCCGAGCCGGACGCCGACGGCTGAGCCCCGCGACGTCCGGCGGGTGGGTGCGCGCCCTGACGTGTGGGTGAGGCCGTAGCCTGCCCGACGCGCCCGGGACCCGTCCGGGCCGAGCCGATGGCGAGCAGGGGACGTGGACGTGGCCGATGCCGTCGCACGCGACGAGGGGCGACCGCAGCTGCCGGACGACCCGGTCGTGACCGGGTTCGTCGACCAACTCGGCTTCGCCCCCGACCCGTTCCAGATCCGCGCCATCGAGGCGCTGCTTCGCGGCCGCTCGGTCCTGGTCGCCGCCCCGACGGGCGCCGGCAAGACCGTGGTGGGCGAGTTCGCCTGCCACGAGGCGATCCACCACGGCGGCAAGTGTTTCTACACGACGCCCATCAAGGCGTTGTCGAACCAGAAGTACCGCGACCTCGTCGACCGCTACGGCGAGGACCGGGTCGGCCTGCTGACCGGCGACCGCTCCGTCAACGGCGAGGCACCAGTGGTGGTGATGACCACCGAGGTGCTGCGCAACATGATCTACGAGGCCTCGCCGACGCTGCGGGGCCTGCGCCACGTCGTCCTCGACGAGGTCCACTACCTCGCCGACCGCTCCCGCGGCGCGGTCTGGGAGGAGGTCATCGTCCAACTCCCGGCGTCGGTGCAGCTCGCGGCCCTGTCGGCCACCGTCAGCAACGCCGAGGAGTTCGGTCGCTGGCTCGACCAGGTCCGTGGTCACTGCGAACTGGTGATCGAGGAGGCGCGCCCGGTCCCGCTGCGCCACCACTACTTCGTCAACGACAAGGTCTACGACACCTTCCGTGCGGGCCGCAAGGGCGGTGCGAGCAAGGAGCACCGCGAACGGGCGGCCCAGGCCCTGTCCGGGGTGCCCAACCCCGACGTGGTCATGCTCGAGCGCCGCGCCCGAACCCGCAACCGGGTCAGCAACAAGGGCCGTCGCATGGCGCCCGACGTCAGGCTGCGCTGGCCGTCGCGACCGCACGTGGTCGAGGAACTCGCCCATCGCAGCTGGCTGCCGGTCATCATGTTCGTGTTCTCCCGCCAGGGCTGCGAGGACGCCGTCGCCCAACTCGTCCAGGCCGGCGTCCGGTTGACCAACCGGGACGAACGCGACGAGATCGCCGCCACGGTGGACACGCTGCTCGGCGACCTGCCCGACGCCGACCTGCGGATGCTCGGCTACGACCGCTGGCGGGCGGCGCTGCTCAACGGGGTCGCCGCGCACCACGCCGGGATGGTGCCCGCCTTCAAAGAAGCCGTCGAGGTGCTGTTCCAGCGCGGGCTGCTGAAGGTCGTGGTCGCGACCGAGACACTAGCGCTGGGCATCAACATGCCGGCGCGAACCGTGGTGATCGAACGCCTCGAGAAGTGGAACGGTGAATCGCACGTCCTGCTCACGCCGGGCGAGTACACGCAGCTGACCGGTCGCGCCGGCCGCCGGGGCATCGACACGATCGGGCACGCCGTCGTGCTCTACCAGCGCGACCTCGACTTCCCGACCGTCGCCGGACTGGTCGGGACGCGGACCTACCCGCTGCGCAGTTCGTTCGCGCCGTCGTACAACATGGCCGTCAACCTGCTGCGGCGCCACGACCTGGCCCAGGCCGAAGCGCTGCTGGGGGCGTCGTTCGCCCAGTTCGAGGCGGACGAATCGGTCGTGCGCTCGGCCGAGAAGCTGTCCGAACTCGACGAGGCGCTGACCGGCTACGGGCGCCACCTCAAATGCGAGCTGGGGGACTGGGCGGCCTACTGGGAACTGCGCCGCAGCCTCAGCCGCCTGGAGAAGAGCGAGGCGAAGGCCCGCCGCCGCGCCGCCGAGGACGAGGTCCGTGCGGCGATCGCCGCGCTGCAGCCCGGCGACGTGCTCCACCTGCCGTGGATGGGCCGGCGCGGGCTCGTGGCCGTCGTCGGCGTCCACATGACCAAGAAGGGCACGCCCCTGCTGCAGGTCGTCAGCGACGAGCGTGCCCTGACCAAGATCGGGCCACGCGAACTCGACGGGCCGCCGGTGCCCGTCGAACGGGTCCGACTGCCGCGTTCGGGCAACCCGCGTCAGAAGGAGTACCGGCGCGACGTCGGGGTGCTGCTGCGAGGGCTGGAACCGCCGGCCATGGAGGAGGCGACGACCCCGAAACGTCCGGCGCCCGACCCCGGTCCGTCCGAGGAGGTCCGCTCCCTGCGGGAGCAGGTCCGTGCCCACCCCTGCCACCAGTGCCCCGACCGTGCCGACCACGAACGGTGGCAGTACCGCGCCGACGAACTCGAGGACCAGGCCGCGGGCCTGCGCCGCTCGATCGAGCGGGCGACCGGCTCACTGGTCCGCCAGCTCCACCGCATCCTGCGCGTGCTGACGCAGCTCGACTATCTCGAGGGCGGCGACGCCTCTGCGTCAGGCGACGACGACGGCATCCGCCCGACCGACGAGGGCCTGCGCCTCGCCGGCATCTACAGCGAGGTCGACCTGCTGGTCGCCGAGGCGGTGCGGCGGGGAATCCTCGACGGGCTCGAGCCGGCCGAACTGGCCGGGATCGCCGCGCTGTTCCTCTACGAGCCACGCGGCGGCGACCCGACCGAGCATCCGGAGCTGCCGACCCTGGCCATCTACGACGCGGTCGACGAACTGCTCGACCTCGCCGAGGAGCTGCGACGGCACGAACGCGACGCGGGCGTGCGCCCCCTGCGCGACCTCGATGCGGGGTTCGTCGCGGCGGCATACCGCTGGGCGTCGGGCGACGACCTCGATGCGGCGATCGGTCGGCTGGAGCTGACCGGCGGCGACTTCGTGCGCAACGTCAAACAGGTCGCCGACCTCGTCGGTCAGCTCCGCAGCGTCGGAGGCGATCCGCTGTCCGGCACGGCGGCCGAGGCCGTCGACCTGCTCCGGCGCGGCATCGTCGAGGCCTGACCGCCGTGCGTGCTCGGCTGCGCCTCCGCGCCTCCGTCGAGGCCTGACCGCCGTGCGTGCTCGGCTGCGCCTCCGCGCCTCCGTCGAGGCCTGACCGCCATGCGTACCGGGCGGTGCCTGCGCAATAGGCTCCGAGTCCCCGCCCGTCGAAAGCTCTCGCCGCCGTGACCTCGCCCCTCGGAGCTCCGCTGCTGATCGCCAACCCGGGCGCCGGCGGCGGTCGCGACGCCGCGCTTCCGCGCCTGGTCGCGGCCCTCGATGCGCGGGGACTCGCACACGACGTCGTCGTCACGGACGGGCGTGGCCATGCCACCGAGCTGGCCAGACAGGCCGTCGAGGACGAGGGCCGTCGCTTCGTCGTCGCCGTCGGTGGCGACGGCACCGTCCACGAGGTGGTCAACGGCCTCGTCGATGCCGAGGCGGGCGTCGCCCGCGGCGACCGGCCGGTCCTGGGCGTGGTCGCGGGCGGCACCGGCTGTGACTTCGTGCGGACCTTCGGGCTCGACCGGGCACCGGAGGTCATGGTCGACCACCTGCTCGGCGAGCAGACGCTGCCCATCGACCTCGGACGCGTGCGCCTCACCGGCGTCGACGGGCAGCCGCGCACCGTGTTGTTCGCCAACATCGCCGAGGCCGGTTACGGCGGCGTGGTGACCGCGCTGGCCAACCGCCTCCCGCGGCGGTGGGGGACCGCCCGCTACGCCGCCGCGATCGTGGGCGCGGTCACCCGCTTCCGTCGCGTCGAGACCACCGTGACGGTCGAGCAGGGCACGCGGACCGAACCGCTGTGCAACGTGGTCGTCGCCAACGGCCAGTTCTTCGGTGGCGGGCTGCAGGTCGCGCCGCGCGCGCTGCCCTACGACGACAAGTTCAACGTGCAGACCTGGGGAGGGACACCGATCGACGTCGTGCGAGCGACGCCCCAGCTGCGCATCGGTTCGCACCTGTCACGCGACGACGTCCGCGAGTGGCAGTCCGCCACCGTCGAGGTGTCGGGCGCCGCCCCCCTCGTCGTCGAGGGCGACGGCGAGGTACTCGGGCACACCCCCGCCTCGTTCGACCTGTTGCACCGCGTCCTCGACCTCAAGCTCTGACCCCCGGGGCGGGGACCGCCCCCGTGCCGTGCGCCCTAGACTCGGTGCCCGAACGAGGAGGCACGGTGACCACCCAGGCCAGTGGACCAGGCGACGGCGACCGGCTCGCCCGCACCCAGGCGGCGCTGCGCGACGCCGACGTCGGCGCGTTGCTCGTCGGCCCGAGCGCCGACCTGCGCTACCTGGTGGGCTACCACGCCCTGCCGCTCGAACGGCTCACGTTGCTCGTCGTGCCGGCCGACGGCGAACCGACGCTCGTCGTGCCCGAACTCGAGTCCGCCCGCGCCGAGGAGTGCGGCGCCCACCGGCTCGCCCCGCTGCGACCCTGGGGCGAGACCGACGACCCGATCGCGTTGGTGCGGCAACTGCTGAGCGACGCGGGCGCCGACACCGGTCCACTGGCCCTGCAGGACCGCCTGTGGACCTCGTTCACCCTGCAGTTGCAGGCCGCGTTGCCGTCGGCGTCCTGGGTCCCGGGTTCACAGATCATGCGGGAGCTGCGGTTGCGCAAGACGCCGGACGAGATCCGGGCGCTCCACGAGGTCGGTGCGGCCATCGACGCCGTCCACGCGGCCGTGCCGGAACTGCTCCGCGCCGGTCGTACCGAGGCCGAGGTCGGCCGGGACATCGCCGAGTTGATCCTGCAGGACCACGACGAGGTCAACTTCATCATCGTCGGGTCCGGCCCGAACGGCGCGTCCCCGCACCACGAGACCGGCAGCCGGGTCCTGACCGAGGGCGACGCGGTCGTGGTCGACATCGGCGGGACGCGCAACGGCTACTGCTCGGACATGACCCGCGACTACGTCATCGGCCACGTGCCCGACGGGTACGGCGAACTGCACGCCGTGCTCGAGACGGCGCAGGATGCGGCCGTCCAGGCCGTGCGCCCCGGCGTCAGCGCCGCATCGATCGACGAAGCGGCGCGCGCGGTGATCCGCGACGCCGGCTACGGCGAGCAGTTCATCCACCGCACCGGCCACGGCATCGGCGTCGAGGAGCACGAAGAGCCCTGGATCGTGGGCGGCAACGACGAGACGATCACCGCCGGCATGGCCTTCTCGGTCGAGCCGGGCATCTACGTCCCGGGCCGGTACGGCGCCAGGATCGAGGACATCGTGGTCGTCACCGACGACGGTGTCGAACGGGCCAACCACCGCCCACGCGAGATCGTGGTCTGCTGACCGTTGGCTACGCGCCCCGCGCCGGGGCGACCCCGGACCGTCGAGAGGACGCCACATGCCGCCCCAGGGACCACCGGACGTCGACGTCCGCCGCGCCCGGATCGAGGAGATCCGGCCGCTCGCCCTCGAGTACCGCGAAGAGCAGGAATCGCAGTTCGGCGCGCCCGGCAATCCGCCGCTGCCGCAGGGCGGCATCTTCTGGCTCGCGGTCGACGCCGACGACGAGCGTCCGCTCGGTTACGCGGCCGGCACGCTGCGACCCACCGGGTGCACCGTCGGTCCGATCTTCACCCGGGCGGAAGCCCGGCGCCGCGGCGTCGGCGAGGCGTTGCTGCTCGGCATCCAGCACTGGGCCCAGCAGACCCGCGTCCCGGTGGTCGAGATCTCGGTCGCGGCGGCCAACGAGGGCGGCCTGCGCTTCCTCGAGGCACTCGGCTACGTCCCGCGCCGCGTGCTGATGTCGATGACGCCCGAGGGCGGCCCCACCCACACCGACGAATCGGATGCCTGAGTGATCCACCGTCTGCCCGAGGAACAGCGCTCGCTGATCGAACTGGTCGAGGGCTTCCGCCGCGAGAGCGTCGCACCGGTGGCCGCCGACTACGAACGCGACCACGCCTTCCCGCGCCCGCTGTTCGACCAGCTGGCCCGGATGGACCTGACCGGCCTGCCCTTCGGCGAGGACGTGGGCGGATCGTCGCTGCCGTTCGCGACGTACCTGATGGTGGTCGAGGAACTCTCGCGCGGCTTCCTCGCGCTCGGCCTCGGCCTGTCCGTGCACACCCTGTCCACCTGGGGGATCGACACCCACGCCACCGAGCAGCAGCGGCAGCGGTTCGTGCCCGACCTCGTCGCGGGGCGTGCCCTCGGCGCCTACTCGCTGTCCGAGCCCGGATCCGGCTCGGACGCCGCCGCGATGACCACCGTCGCGCGACGTGATGGCGACGTCTACCGCCTCGACGGGGTCAAGGCGTGGGTCACCCACGGCGGCGTGGCCGACCGCTACCTGGTGATGGCGCGCACCGGTGACACCGGCGGGCGCGGCATCTCGGCGTTCGTGGTCGACGCCGACCAGCCCGGCCTGACCGTCGCCGCGCCCGAGCAGAAGATGGGCATGTGGGCCTCGCCTACCGCGCAACTCATCTTCGACGACGCCCCCGTCCCCGCGGACCAATTGGTCGGCGGCGAGGAGGGCCAGGGATTCCGCATCGCGATGGCGTCGCTCGAGGGCGGCCGCCTCGGCATCGCCGCCTGCGCGACCGGACTGGCCCAGGCCGCGCTCGACGCCGCCCTGGCCTACGCGCGGGAACGCGAACAGTTCGGTCAGCCCATCGCGAGCTTCCAGGGCGTCAGCTTCATGTTGGCCGACATGGCCACCCGCACCGAGGCGTCCCGGACGCTGTACCAGTCGGCCGCCGACCGGCGCGACCACGGCTTCGACGTGGGCAAGGTCGCCGCGATGAGCAAGCTGTTCGCCACCGACGCCGCCATGGAGACCACCACCGAGGCCGTCCAGGTGTTCGGCGGCTACGGCTACACGACGGACTTCCCGGTCGAGCGCTACATGCGTGAAGCCAAGGTGCTGCAGATCGTCGAGGGCACCAATCAGATCCAACGTCTGGTCATCGGGCGCAAGCTGACCGGTTCCCGTGGCTGACCGCGTCCCACCCGCGGCCGCGCAGGACCGCACCCGCCTGGTCTCGGCCGTACGCCTGCTGGCCGTCGGAGCCGTCCTCGGCGTCCTCGGGGCCGTGGCGCTCGGACTCGCGGGCGCTCCGGGTGGCTCGGGGTTCATCGCCGTCGTGCTCGGGCTGGCCCTCGGCTGCGTGCTGGCCGCGATCCACCTCGCCGCGTTCTGCCTGGTCGACGAGGCACGACAGCGACCCGTGTCGCTGCGTCGCCCGCTGTGGGCGGTCGGGCTGTTCGTGACTGCGGGCGTGCTGCTGTTGCTGGTCGGTGGCGCGAGCCGGACCCTGTGAGCGATCGCCGATGTCCGGATCGTGGCGACGGCTGCCTACCATCGCGGCATCCGCGGTACGGGGCGCAGCAAGGGAGAGGTCGCCGGGCCACGTGAACACCATGTCCGCCACCGACGCCCGCGCGCCGTCCGCGCCGCGCGGAACCCTGCTGGTCGCCGACCGGGTGGTCACGCTCGGCCACGCCCGGCAGGCGGCCCGCGCCCTGCTGGTGCGTGGCAGCCGTGTCGTCTGGGTCGGAGACGACCCGGCGCACGCCCCGGCCCACGAGCATCGACTGGACCTCGACGGCTGCGTGATCGGTCCGGCGTTCGTCGACGCCCACGTCCACCTCACGCCAACCGGGCTCGGGCTGGCCGGGCTCGACCTGACCGAGGCCCGCAGCGGTGCCGAACTGCTCCACGCCGTCGCCAGCTACGCGAGCCAACACACCGGCCGGGTGCTGTGGGGACACGGCTTCGATCCCCACCGCTACCCCGATGCCCTACCGGACCCCGACCAACTCGCCGAGGTGGCCGCCGGCGCCGCCGTCCACCTGTCCCGCGTGGATGGTCATGCCAGCCTGGTCGACCGCAACACCCTGTCTGCGGCACCACTGGCCCGCGCCGAGGGCGTCGACCGTGACACCACGGGTGCGCCGACCGGTCTGTTGCGGCGCGAGGCGAACCACATCGTGCGGCGCTGGAGCGTCGGCGCGATGGCGACCGAGGAACTCGACTCGGCCCGTCATGCGGCGGTGGCCGCCGCGGCCGCCCTCGGCATCGGTTCCGTCCACGAGATGGGCGGCCCCGACATCATGGGACTCGACGACTTCGACGCCTGGGTCACCCGACCCTGGCCCATCGAGGTGCTGCCCTACTGGGGTGGGCTCGACCTCGAGATCCCCGTGGCACGGGAACTGCGCTACGTCGGGGGTGATCTGTTCCTCGACGGCTCGCTCGGCTCTCACACCGCCGCCCTGTGTGCGCCCTACCACGACCGCCCGTCGAGCCAGGGCCACCTCGAACTCGACGACGACACGCTCACCGACTGGTACGAGGAAGCCACCAGGGTGGGGCTGCAGACCGGCGTCCATGCCATCGGGGATGCCGCCATCCGGCAGGCGGTGCGGTGCTGGCGCGCCGCGGTCGAGCGTCTGGGCGACGGCGGCATCGACGCCGTGCGCCGCCTACGTCACCGCATCGAGCATGCCGAGGTGCTGCCACACGACCTGCTCGACGACCTCGCCGAACTCGGCCTGGTCGTCTCGGCCCAGCCGGTGTTCGAACAACGCTGGGGTGGTCCCGAGGCGATGTACGCCAGCCGACTCGGCGCCGCCCGGGTGGCCGCGACCAACCCCTACCGCGCGTTGGCGGACCGTGGCATCGGCCTCGCCTTCGGCTCGGACACCAACGTCACGACCATGGATCCCTGGGGCACCGTGTGGGCCGCTGAACACCGGCATCGTCGCGAGCACGCGGTCACGCGCCTCGAGGCGGTGTCGATGTCCACGCTCGGCGGACGTCACGCCGCCCGCCAGGAACGCTGGGTCGGTGTCGTGCGGGCGGGCATGCGGGCCGACCTGGCCGCCTTCGAGGGCGATCCCTACGCCGCCGACGATCCGCGCGGCGCCCGCTGCGTGCTGACCGTGGTGCAGGGTCGTGTCGCCCACGGCACCGCCCCGCTCCCGGACGCCCCGGCACGTACCGGCTGAGCCGGCCGGGCTCCGAGGTCGCGCGATGCGTGGGGCGTTCGCGCGGCCCGCGCAACCGTGGCCGCCCGGTTTCCGTTACGGCTTGACGCCGCCGGCGTGTACTGGTTGCTTCCGAAGCGCGGCGGCGCTGCGGACCCTCCGGGGGAGGGGGCGGCCCGATCGGGACCACATGTGGGGCATGACCCTGCACCCGGTCGTGGAAACCTCACCAGGAGGCGTCGGTTCGCCGCGGCGGTCATCCGCTCAGTAGACAACGTGACCGGTCAGCCGTACCGATCGGATCACGGCCCCAACGGCGGGATGTCGCGCCTGATCTTCCGGGGGGCCCACGCCACGCGGCGCACGGGCCCCCCGGACTCATGCTCCCGTGTTGCGCGGGGGGTGGTGCTCTGGTACGAAGCGCGCCCGTCCGCCCCCGCCGGGGCGGCAGGACCGGCGCAGGAGCACCCCCGTGGCAGCTCGCAAGGGCACGTCCGACAAGGACGAGGTCCTCGTCGACGATCTCGACGAGGCCGAGGTCG
>JBBDSX010000201.1:0-2747 GCA_040904725.1 Egicoccus sp. | reverse complement strand
GACAACCTCGAAGACGACGAGCTCGAAGGCGACGAGACCCTCGACGACGAGGACGGAGAGAACCTCACCGTTCCCGTGCCGTCCGAGGACGGCGACGCCGACGAGGAAGAGGAGGCGGCGGCCGCGCTGCCGGCGACCGTCGCCTTCGACGACGACGACGCCGAGATCGTCGCCGCCGTGGCCGGGGGCGACGACGAGGACGACGATGACGAGATCGAGGGCGTGCGCGAGGGCGAGTTCGTCTGCCGCTCGTGCTACATGGCCAAGCGCGAGACCCAACTCGCCGACCCGGAGCGCATGTTCTGTCGCGACTGCGCCTGACGCCGGCGGTGGTGCTCGCCCCGGCGCTGGCGGCGGCCGCCGGGCTGGCGGTCGTCGCGTCGCACCCACCGCTCGGCTGGTGGTGGCTGTCCTTCGTGGCGCCCGGGCTCCTGCTGGCCGCGCTCGACGTCGACGCGGCGGCCGCGGCCCGCGACGGGCGTGCCGCCCAGCCGTTCCGGCTCGGCCTGCTCACCGGGCTGGCCACCTTCGGGCCGATGCTGTCGTGGCTGATCATGCCGGCGGGCACCGTCGGGTGGGCGCTGCTCGCCACCGTCCAGGCGGCGTTCTTCGGCCTGCTCGCCGTGGCGGTCCGTCCGCTGTTGCGCTCGGCGTGGCTGCCCCTTGTCGCCGCGCTGGCCTGGACCGGCGTCGACGCGTGGCGGGGGATGTGGCCGCTCAATGGCTTCGAGTGGGGCGCGCTGTACTACGCCCACGCCGACGGGTCGTGGCTGCTGCCCGTGGCCCGGTTGGTCGGGGGCCCGGGGATCACCCTGCTGGTGGTCGCGATCGGTGCGGCCGCCTACGTGGTCGTGCGTGACACGGTCGAGGGGCTGCGGGCCCGTGACTCCGGACCGGTGGAGCACGCCGTCGCGGGCGCGCGGGCGCCGGTCCTGGTGCTCGTCGGGGCCCTACTCGTGTCGGTGCTGGCGACCATCGAACCGCCACCGCCGACCGGCAGCCTCGACGTCCTCGCGGTGCAGGGCAACGACATCCGTCACTGGGAGGAGGACGTCGACGATCCCTCGTTCCGGATCACGACGCAGATGCGCGACCTGACCGTCGAGGCCACGCAGGAGGGGCCGCCGCCGCAGTTGACGGTCTGGCCCGAGGCGAGCATCGACACCGACCCCTACAGCGAGCGCGGCGCCCGTTACCTGCCCCTGTTCGAGGAGGCCGCGGCGACCTCGGAGCACGTGCTGGCGGGCATGAACCTCGACGGTCCCGACCCGCAGGCCGGGTTCTGGCGCACCCAACTGCTCGTCGACGCCGACGCCGAGGAGGTCGGCCGCTACGACAAGCGTCGCGTCGTGCCGTTCGGCGAGTACATCCCGATGCGGAGCTACCTCGAGTGGTTCCCCCCGCTCGATCAGATCCCGCGCGACATCATCGCTCACCCGCAGGCCCACAACGTCGAGGTCGACGAGGTCCCGGTCGCGGTCCTGATCTGCTTCGAGACGCTGTTCGCCACGATCAACCGCTCCAACATCCTGACCGGCGACGAGCCGGCACAGCTCATCGTGGCGGCGACGACCGATGCGTCGTACGGCATCAGTGGCGAGGCCGACCAGCACCTCGCGCAGAGCCGCCTGCGTGCGGTCGAGACGGGACGCTGGGTCGTCCACGCGTCGCTGTCGGGCGCCTCGGCGTTCGTGGATCCCGACGGCGGGGTGCACGACAAGACCGAACTGTTCACCGCGACGACGATCCGTCGCGAGGTCCCCCTGGTCGAGGGCCTCACCCCCTACCTCGTCATCGGTGACGTCGTCGGTTGGATCGCCCGCGTCGGCATGGCCGGCCTGCTGCTTCTGGCCGTCTGGTGGCGCCGCCGCGCGGCGACCGCGGAGGCCGAGGCGTGAAGACCCTGGTCGTGGTGCCGACGTACGAGGAACGCGGGACGATCGCGGAACTGCTGACCGCCGTCCGCCGCCTGCCCGTCGGGCCCGACGTGCTCGTGGTCGACGACGCGAGCCCGGACGGCACCGGGGCCATCGTCGAGGAGCACGCCGCAGGCGACCCCGGCGTCCACGTCCTGCACCGCCCGGCCAAGTCCGGACTCGGGCCGGCCTACCGCGCCGGACTGCGCTGGGGGCTCGACCGCGGGTACGAGGTGCTGGTCGAGATGGACGCCGACCTCTCGCACGACCCGGCGCAGTTGCCCCGTCTGCTCGACGCCGTTGCCGACGCGGATCTGGTCATCGGCTCGCGCTACGTCGGCGGTGGCGACGTCCGCCGGTGGACCGCGGGCCGGTTGACGCTGTCGACGTGGGGAAACCGCTACGTGCGTGGCCTGACCGGGTTGCCCGTCCGCGACGCGACCAGCGGCTTCCGGGCCTTCCGTGCGCCGGTCCTGCGCAGCATCGCCGTCGACCGGCTCACCTCGGACGGCTACGCGTTCCAGGTCGAGACGGCGCTGCGGGCGTGGCGCGCCGGCTTCACGATCGTCGAGGTCCCGATCACCTTCGTCGAGCGGCGCGAGGGTGCCAGCAAGCTGTCGCGGCGCGTCGTCGCCGAAGCGGTCTGGCGGGTCCCGAGCTGGGGCCTCGGGGCGACGCTGGCGGGCCGGCGTCCGGACGGCGTCCATCCGAGCTCGGTCGCGACCCGGCGGACCGGGGGCGCGTCGCCGCCCCCGCCGCGGACGCGCTAGCCTCCGGCCCGCGCACCGCGGCCCCGTCGTCCAGCGGCCTAGGATCCCACCCTTTCAAGGT
>JBBDSX010000200.1:0-3761 GCA_040904725.1 Egicoccus sp. | reverse complement strand
GCGGCGAGCAGTTCCTTGTCGACGCGGGGCTTGTACCAGTAGCCCTCGGTGTAGGCCGTGGTCGACAGCTTGACCAGGTTCTTGTAGCCGGTGTCGTTCTGCGCCAGCGTGGTGAGGTGGAAGTAGCGCTGGCGACCGTCCGAGCCGCCGAGCCGCTGCTCGTGGCGCGAACCGATCGCCTGGTACAGCTCGGAGCCGAGGATCGGGTTGACCCCGGCCGCGGTGCCCTTCTTGTAGAAGTCGGCGAGCCCGAACAGCACGCCGTGGTCGGTGATCGCGACCCCGGGCTGACCGTCGGCGGCCACCTTGGCGAACAACTGGTCGAGCCGGGATGCACCGTCGAGCATCGAGTAGTCGGTGTGCACGTGCAGATGGACGAAGCTGTCACCGCTGCCGCTTGTCACGTCTGCACACTCCCCGGTCTCGTCGAGCACGTCCGCGTAGACGCCGCACGCTCGGGGTGACCCGTACCGTCGCAGCGCCGATCCAAGCGGGGGTTCTCGGGGAAGTGGCCGGCCTGACCTCGTCGAGACGATGCCTCGTCGGGGCGTCACCGGCGCCAGAACCACACGCCTGTCGTTTCGTGAAACTACCAGCCACGCGCCGGCCCGCCGCCGAGGCAGGTCCGTCGCCGCGCCGGACGCGCATGCAGCGCCCGACCCCGCGCGGCGGGTCAGGGCAGGGTGAGGATCTGGGGGCCGTCCTCGGTGATCGCGATGGTGTGCTCGGCGTGGGAGGCCCGCAAGCCGTTGACGGTGCGGATGGTCCAACCGTCGTCGTCGAGTTGGAACTCGTCGCTGCCGCCGGCCATGAACATCGGCTCGATGGCGATCACGAGGCCCGGACGGATGCGCAGGCCACGGCCGGGCTCGCCCTCGTTGGGCACCGACGGGTCCTCGTGCATCGAGCGCCCGACGCCGTGCCCGCCCCAGCCCTGCGGGAGGCCGTAGCCGTGTCCGCGGCCGATCGCCCCGATCGCGGCGCCGACGTCACCGAGCCGGGCGCCGGGGACCGCCGCCTCGATGCCGGCGGCCAGCGCGTCCTCGGCCGCTTGGCGTAGACGGTCATCGTCCTCGCTGGCCGGTCCGATCGAGAACGTGACGGCGGCGTCGCCGGCCCAGCCGTCGAGGATCGCACCGAAGTCGATGCTGAGCAGGTCGCCCGACTGCAGCGGCTCGTCGGTCGGGATGCCGTGGACGACCACGTCGTTCTTCGATGCGCAGATCACGCCGGGGAACGGGGTCGGGGCGAAGTGCGGGTGGTAGTCGAGGAACGCCGAGGTGGCGCCGTGCTCGCGCAGGACGTCACGCGCCACCTCGTCGAGGTCGCGCAGCGTCACGCCCACCTCCGCCGCCGCCCGCATCGCCTGATGGGCCAGTGCGACGACGCGGCCGGCCTCGCGCAACGCGGCGATGTCCTTGCGGGACTTCCGGATGATCATGACGTCTCCTGCTCGCCGGCTCCGCCGACGGCGTCGAGGCGCTGCCACCAGTCGTCCGGCAGGTCGAGTCCGACGCGGGCCAGCAGTTCACCCAGGTCGTCGGGCAGCGGCTCGACGACGGTCACCTCGTCACCGGTGACGGGGTGGCGGAAGGCCAGCCGACCGGCGTGGAGGGCGATCCGGGTCGCGCCGAGGCGCTCGGCCATGCCCGCCGACGCACGATAGGTGGTGTCGCCGACGATGGCATGTCCCAACGCCGACAGGTGGACGCGGATCTGGTGGGTCCGGCCGGTCTCGAGCGCGCAGGCCAGCAACGACACCTGTTGTCCCTCGCCGAGGTCGGCGTCGTCGAGCACGAAGTAGCGGGTCACGGCGTCCTTGCCGTCCTCGCGTACCGCGAAGCGGGTCCGGTCGGACGGGTCGCGGCCCAGCGGCGCCTCGATGCGGCCACGCCGGGCACCCGGTCGCCCCTGTGCCAGCGCGACATACCGGCGGGACACGTCGCGACGTTGGAGCGCCGCGACGAGACCGGCGTGGGCGGCGTCGGTCTTGGCGACCGCGAGCAGTCCCGAGGTCCCGCGGTCGAGGCGGTGGACGATGCCTGGCCGCTCGTCGCCGCCGGCCGGTGCCAGGGGCACCCCGGCGGCCTGCAGCGCATCGACCAAGGTGCCATCGGGTTGCCCATGGCCCGGGTGCACGACCATGCCCGCCGGCTTGGCCACGACCAGCAGGTGCGCGTCCTCGAACCGCACGGGCGGAAGCGGCGGTGGCGGGCCGGTCGTGGTCGGGGCGGCCGGCTCGTCGATCTCGACGTGCTGGCCCGCCCGGACGCGCTGCTGCTTGCCCACGCTGCGCCCGTCGAGGCGGACGTCGCCGGCGGCAACGCGTGCGACGGCCTGCGACCGCGAGACGCCGGTGAGGGCCGCGACGACGACGTCGAGGCGTTGGCCGTCGAGTTCGTCCGGGACGGCGTACTCCATCAGGAGGGCTCGGACGCGGACTGCAGGGCGCGTTCTTCGAGCCACAGCGACACCGTCAGCAGCACGAACCCGACCGTGATGGCCGAGTCGGCCACGTTGAACCGTGGGAAGGACCCCCAGGCCACGAAGTCGACCACGTCCCCCTGGAAGAAGCCGGTGACCTCGCCGATCCGGTTGGGGCGCACCAGGCGGTCGATGCCGTTGCCGAGCCCGCCGGCGAGCAGGAGCCCGTACGAGGTGGCCTGCAACAGCGAGGTCGTGCGCGGCAGCGCCCGGGCCACGATGGCCACGATCAGCACGGTGACGATCAGCAGGACCCAGACCGGGACGGGCATGCCGAACGCGGCCCCGGGGTTGTAGACCAACTGCCACCCGACGGCGTCGCCGAACAGCGGCACGTACTCGCCGAGGTCGAGGTGGTGCTCGGCGATCTGCTTGGTGGCCTGGTCGAGCACGACCACGGCGGCGGCGACCATGAGCCCGAGCACGATCGGTAGCCGCGACGCCGACCGCGGCGCGTCGTCCGCGGCGGGTTGCGGGTCGATCACCGACCGGTCTCGTCGCGGCGCTTGCAGTCCATGCACAGCGTGGCGTGGGGCAGCGCCTCGAGCCGGGCGGTCTCGATCTGATTCCCACAGCGTTCGCAGGTGCCGTACGTGCCCGCATCCATGCGGCGCAGCGCGTCGTCGATCTGCGACAGCAACCGCCGCGCGTGGTTGGACAGCGACTGGGCCGTCTCGCGCTCGAAGCTGGCCGAACCGGCGTCGGCGGGGTCGTCGTCGAACCCGCCCTCGCGCCAGTTGTTGACGTCGGCCTCGGCGTCGAGGTCGGCGACCTGGTCGACCAGCGTCGCGCGCTCGTCCACGAGCTCCTGACGGAGGCCGTCGAGCTGCTTCTTGGTGAGGGTCTTCTTGCGTGCCATGGCGGCGGACCGTACCAGACACCACCGCGCGCTCCCGGACCCGCCGCGTTCCCGCCAGCGTCTTCTGCGCCGTATGCTGGGCGGGCACGAAACCACGCTGTGACGCGGACACGGCGGCGGGGTCCACGCACGACGAGCGAGCCGGGACGGTGGAAGCCGGCGGTGCGTGCCCGACGTCATCACCGCCGAGCGGCCGGCACGAAGCCCGGGCACACCAGCCGGGTGCGTAGGGTCGGACGGGTCCCGCACGACACGCGGGCCGGCCGGGTGCGAACCCGGCGGAAGCGAACGAAGTGGGCTCGCCCGCACACCCGGGCCGGCCAACGAGGGTGGTACCGCGGCGTCACGACGTCGTCCCTCGGGCAGCGTCTCCCACGCCCCCGAGGACCCCATGAGCACCTGGCCCACCGTCGCCGCC
>JBBDSX010000199.1:0-22581 GCA_040904725.1 Egicoccus sp. | reverse complement strand
CACGACCGAAGAGTCGGGTGAGGGCACCGAGGAAGAGGGCACCGAGGAAGAGGGCACCGAGGAAGAGGGCGGCGAAGGCGAGGAAGCCGCGCCAGGCGCCGACGTCCTCGTGGTCGGCACCACCGAGCGTCCCAGCACCATCGACCCGGCCGAGATCTACGAGAAGATGGCCTCGGACTTCTTGTTCAACACCACCGACCGCCTCGTCGAACTCGAGCCCGGTACCGGCGACGCCATCCCCGGTGTCGCCGAGAGCTGGGAGATCTCCGACGACGCGCTGACCTACACGTTCACCCTCCGCGAAGGCGTGACCTTCCAGGACGGGTCGGAGCTGACCTCCGAGGACGTCAAGTTCTCGCTCGAGCGCGCGCTCAACATCAACCACCCCGACAGTGCGGCGTTCCTGATCGGCAGCATCGAGTCGATCGAGGCTCCGGACCCCCAGACCGTGGTGATCACCACCTCGCAGCCGAACGTGACCTTCCTGTCGCGTCTGGCCTACACGGTGGCCTCGATCGTGCCCAGCGACGGGGACGTCTACACCGCGCCCGACGGTCCGCTCGGCAGCGACGATGCACCGCCGTCGGCCGAGGAAGCCGACGAGTTCATCGTCGGTGACCAGATCGTGGGCTCGGGCCCGTACCAGATGACCTCCTACAGCCCCGACACCGGTGCCACCCTCGAGGCGTGGGACGGGTACTGGGGCGAGGCGCCCGTCATCCCGACCGTCGAGATCCGCTTCTTCGACTCGTCGGCGCAGATGACCAACGCGCTGAACGCCGGTGAGATCGACCTCAACATCAACGACCTCGGCCCGGCCGAGCGCACCTCCCTCGAGGGCGGCGAAAGCGTCACGGTCGAGCAGGGCGAGGGTGGTCGTACCCGCTACATCGTCATCGACGTGACCCAGGCACCGTTCGACGACCCGGCCGTGCGCCGCGCCATGTCGGCCAACATCGACCGTCAGCGCATCATCGACGAGGTCTTCGAGGGTGCGGGTACACCGCTGTTCTCGATGATCCCGCCGGCCTATCCGGCGCACGCGGACTACATGTCCGACATCGACGAGGAGCTCTCCGAGCCGGTCGACATCGAGCTGTGGTACCCGCTCAACAAGTACGGCGACACCGAGCCGGACGTGGCCGAGACCATCGCCCGCTCGCTGACCGAATCCGGCCAGTTCAACGTCACCACCATGGAGGCGGACTGGGCGGCGGAGTACGCCAACAACCTGAACACGGGCGCCTACGGGGCGTACCTGCTCGGGTGGTACCCCGACTACATCGATCCGGACGACTACATCGAGCCGTTCTACCACTCGGAACGGACGTTCCTCGGCTTCTACGAGAGCGAGGAGATGAACGGCCTGATCGACGAGGAACAGGCCGAGACCGACCTCGACGCCCGCACCGCGATCTTCGACGAGATCCAGCAGTTGGCGGCCGAGGACATGCCGATCATCCCGCTCTACGAGGAGTCCTTCCACGCGTACTACGTGGATGGCCTCACCGGGGTGGAGAACAGCATCGACATCGCCGGTCAGGCGCGCTGGAACCTCATCGGCAAGTCCTGACGCACCAGGTGACCGCGGCCGGACCTCGAAGGGTCCGGCCGCGGCCGCGTCGAAAGGGAGGCCCTCGTGGCCGCGCACACACGCACGGGGAGCCTGCGGACCTACATCCTCGGTCGTCTGGCCTTCGCCCCGGTCTTTCTGTTCCTGCTGCTGACCCTGCTGTTCGTGCTGCTGCGGGTCATGCCGGGCGACCCGGTCGCAGCCGCGCTCGGCGATCGCATCTCGGCCGAACAACTCGAGGTGCGCCGCGAGGCGGCCGGCCTCAACGACCCGATCCTGGTCCAGTACGGCCGCTACCTCGCGGGCGTGGCGACCGGTGATCTCGGCAACCCGGTCACCGATCCGCGACCGGTGACCCAGATCGTGGCGGACCTGTTCCCCGCCACGTTCGAACTGACCGCCTTCGCGATGGTCGTCGCGGTCACGGTCGGCGTGTTCGTCGGAGCCGTCGGGGCGCGGCGTCGCGACGGGATCTTCGACGTCGGCGGACGCCTGTTCGGCGTGCTCATCTATGCGGCACCGGTGTTCTGGCTCGGCATCCTGGCCCAGTTGCTGTTCGCCAACCGGTGGGGGCTGCTCCCGACCGGCAACCGGCTGGGCGCCCGGATCGCCTACGAGGACGTGACCGGCTTCTTCCTGCTCGATGGTGTCATCACCGGCAACTGGCCCTTCTTCATCGACGCCCTGCAGCACCTGATCCTGCCGGGCGCGACCCTCGGCCTGGTCATCAGCGGTGTGTTCATCCGCATGGTCCGGGTCAACATGCTCCAGACCCTGCGCAGCGACTACGTCGAGGCGGCCCATGCTCGCGGCATCGCCGACCGCAAGGTCGTCTTCCGCCATGCGTTCAAGAACGCCCTGGTGCCCGTCGTGACGATCATGGGACTGCAGTTCGCCCTGCTGCTCGGCGGCGCGATCCTGACCGAGACGACCTTCTCGTGGCCCGGTCTCGGCCAGGGGCTCGTGCGCTACATCAACAACCGCGACTACGCCGCGGTGCAGGGCATCGTGACCTTCTTCGCCGTTCTCGTGGTGTCGGTGAGTCTGCTCATCGACATCATCAACGGGCTCATCGACCCCCGCGTGAGGTACTGATGGTCGCCACCGCCGATCCCGTCCGCGGTGCCCTGCGCACCCGGATCGAACACGCGATGCGGCCGTGGCGTCGCGCCAACCCGATGGCCCGGTGGTTGGTCATCGTCGGCGGGCTCATCACGCTGACGTTCGCCTTCCTGGCGCTGTTCCCCAACGTGGTGGCGCCCTACGGCGAGGACCAGTACCAGTACGTCGTCGGTTCGACGGACGATCCGCGCCTGCTCGAGGACCAGCGCTGCGGTACCGACGTCGAGTGCGAGCAGATCCCGCGGCGGATCGAACCGGGCGAGGGTCACCCCTTCGGTACCACCTCCGCGCGGCTCGACGTGTTCTCGCGCGTGGTCCACGGCGCCCGCGTCGCGTTCTCGATCGTGCTGCTCTCGACCCTGCTCGCGATGGGGATCGGCGTGCCGCTCGGGCTGATGTCGGGCTATCGGGGCGGCAAGCTCGACCGGGTGCTGGTCACGTTGATGGACGCGATCTACGTGATCCCCGGCCTGCTGCTCGCGATCATCGTGGCGTTCGTCCTGCAGCAGTATTTCGAACCGGGCCTCGCCTCGGCGGCCGTCGCGGTCGGCGTCGTGTACGTGCCCCAGTACTTCCGCGTCATCCGCAACCACACCCTGTCGGTGAAGGAGGAGCCCTTCGTCGAGGCGGCCCGGGCGATGGGGGCGCCGCCACGCACGATCGTCGGTCGCTACATCTTCTTCAACGTCGTGCAGAGCGTCCCGGTGATCTTCACGCTCAACGCGGCCGACGCCGTACTCACCCTCGCCGGCCTCGGCTTCCTCGGGTTCGGCGTGCCCTACCCGTTGGCGGAGTGGGGCCTCGACGTCTCGCGGGCCATCACCGACGTCGTCTCGGGCTTCTGGTGGACCGCCTTCTTCCCCGGCCTCGCGATCATGGCGCTGGTCACCGGCCTGACGCTGGTCGGCGAGGGCCTCAACGACATCGTCAACCCGCTGCTGCGCGTCAAGGGCTTCAAGGGCCGGGTGCCGCGACGCCGGGATCCGGCGCCCGAGAGCCAGGCCGCCGGTGGCGAGGCCGACGTCTCGCAGACGATCACGCGGGAGAACAGCTGATGGCCGAGTCCGTGCCGACCTTCACCACCGACACCGCCACGGCGACCGCGCCGGTCCTCGAGGTGCGCGACCTGTCGGTGTCCTACGGCACCCCGCGCGGCCCGCTGCACGCCGTCGACCGGGTCTCGTTCGACCTCCACGCCGGCGAGAGCCTCGGCGTCGTCGGCGAGTCGGGCTGCGGCAAGTCGTCGCTGGGACGTGGCCTGATGCAGTTGCTGCCCGTCGGTGCGGCCGTTGGCGGCAGCGTCCGCCTGCGCGGCGAGGAACTCATCGGGACGTCCAACTCCCGCCTGCGTCGCGCCCGCGGCGAGGACATCGCGCTGGTGTTCCAGGAGCCGATGACCCGCCTCGATCCGCTCATGCGCGTCAGCGACCACTTCGTCGGGGCGATCCGCGCCCACCGGCCGAAGGTCAGCAAGGACGAAGCGCGGGAGATGGCCCGTGAGGCCCTCGCGCAGATGGGCATCCCGCGGACCCGCGCGGACAACTTCCCCCACGAGTTCTCGGGCGGCATGCGCCAGCGCATCATGATCGCGCTCGGGATCGTGCTGCGCCCGGCGGTGATCGTCGCCGACGAGCCGACGACCGCGCTCGACGTGATCGTCGAGGCCCAGATCCTCGACCTGCTCGATCGCCTGCGCTCCGACGAGGAGGTCGGGTTGATGCTGATCACCCACAACCTCGGCATCGTGGCCGAGACCTGCGACCGTGTCGCCGTGATGTACGCCGGTCGGATCGTCGAGATCGGGCCCGTCGCGGAGGTGTTCGCCGACCCCAAGCACCCCTACACGCAGGGGCTGTTGGCCTCGGTCATCAGCGTCGACACGACCGAGTTGGTCTCCATCGACGGCTCACCACCCGACCTCGTCGATCCGCCTCCGGCCTGCCGCTACCGGCCGCGTTGTCCGATCAAGGCCGAGGGCTCGGACCGCATCGACCCGGCGCTGACGTCGGTCGGGGCCGACCACCAGGCGGCCTGCCTGCTGTACGAAGGTGCCGAGATCGGCCACGGGAAGGTGCAGGCATGACGGACGACGCCGTCCTCGAGGTCCGCGACCTGCACACCCACTTCGGCGTGCACCAGGGCCTGTTCTCCCGCGGCGACGGCGCCGAGGTGCGGGCGGTCGACGGGGTGTCGTTCGACGTCCGCCGGGGCGAGATCTTCGGGCTGGTCGGTGAATCGGGTTCGGGCAAGACCACGCTCGGGCGCACGATCCTGGGCCTCGCGCCCGCGACCTCGGGGTCGATCCGCTGGAAGGGCGAGGAACTGGTCGGGCTGGGGGAGAAGCAGTTCCGTCCGCTCCGACGCCACCTCGCCATGATCTCGCAGGACCCCAACGCCGCACTCAACCCGGCGATGACGGTGGTGCAGGGCGTGGGCCATCCGCTGCGCATCCACGGCATGGCGTCGAGTCGCGCCGAGGTCCGGCAACGGGTGGCCCAGATGCTCGAACGCTGCGGCCTGACCCCCGCCGAGCGCTTCCTGGACGCCTATCCCGAGGACCTCTCCGGCGGCCAGAAGCAGCGCCTGGTCATCGCACGTGCCCTGATCACCGAGCCCGAGTTCGTCGTCGCCGACGAGCCGGTCGCCGCACTCGACATGTCCGTGCGCGCGAAGGTCCTCGAGTTGATGCTCGACCTCAAGAACGAGATGGGCCTGACCTACCTCTACATCACCCACGACCTCGCGTCCGGCAAGTTCCTGTGCGACCGCATCGGCATCCTCTACCTCGGACAGATGGTGGAGTGGGGCGAGAGCGACGGCATCTACGACGACGCGCAGCACCCGTACACACGCTCGCTGTTGGATGCCATCCCGCTGCCCGACCCGTCGCGCCGCGACCGGGTCAAGCGACTGCCGCGTGGCGAGATCCCCGACGCCCTGCAGCCGCCCGCCGGCTGCCGGTTCCACCCGCGCTGCCCCGAGGCGTTCGCCGCCTGCGGCTTCGAGGGACGCGACCTCGTCGAGGCGTTCGAGGAGCGCTGGACCAGCGTCGACGAGGCCACCTTCGAGCGCGAGCTCGACATGGTCGGGAAACTCGGCGACGTCGAGGTCACGCGCCAGGAGGTCCGCTTCCCCTCCGGCCAGCCGCACGAACTGGCGGTCTGGCTGCGCGAGCACGGCGAGCAGTTGCCGACCCGGGTCACCACGGCGATCGACGACGTGCGCGAGGATGCCGACGCGGTGGTCGTGCGATTCCGCGACGCGCCCGAGCCCGCCATCCAGGACGTCGACGGACGGCAGGTCGCGTGCCACCTCCATGGGGTGACCGTGCGGCCCGACGGTGACCACGTCGGCGATCCCGACGCGGTCACGGCGGCGCGGGAGCCGACGCCGACGCCGAGCTGGCGGGCGACCGGCGAACCCTGAGCGCGTTCGGGAACCCACGCTGCGGCATGAACGTTGGTACGGTGTCCGGGACTTTGGTCCCGGTACATCCACCGCCGACGTCCGGACGCCCTGTGTTCGCCATCCGCCGCCTGTCCCTGACCACCGCCCTGTTGCTGCCGCTCGCGGCGGCGCTGCTCGTCGCTGGCGCGGCGCCGGCCGACGCCGCACCGGCACGCACGGCGAACGAGTCGGCGGCCGAATCCCACCTCGTCGACGAGCACAACCGGGCACGGGCCGGATCGGACCGCGCCGCGTTGCGCGCCGCCACCGACCTCACCGATGTGGCGCGGGCGTGGTCGGACGAGATGGCGCGCACGGGCAACTTCCGACACAACCCGTCGGTCAGCGGCCAGATCTGCTGCTGGACGGCGTGGGGTGAGAACATCGCCTGGGCCGGCCCCGTCGACGCCATCGGGGGATGGGAGCCGACGGCAGACCGCATCATGCGCGGCTGGCTCGATTCGCCCGGGCACCGCGACAACCTGATGTCGGCCACCTTCGACGAGGTCGGGATCGGCGTGTCGGTGGCGTCCAACGGGCGCATGTACGCCACCGCGGTCTTCCGTCGCAGTGACGGCACGGCCGCGCCGGCCAGCCAACCCGTGCCGCAGGCACGCTCGATCGACCGCGCCTGCCCGCCGGGCGAGGTGCCGTCCGCCGGCTTCACCGACGTCGGCGCGTCCCAGGCACGGGCGGTCGACTGCCTCGCCTGGTGGGACGTCGCCCAGGGCACGTCCGCCCGCGCCTTCTCCCCGCAGCGCGCCGTCACGCGGGCCCAGTTCGCCGCCTTCCTCGCCCGCGCACTCGAGGAGACCGGGGGCATCCTGCAGGTTGCGCCCCCGCCGTTGACCGACCTGACCGGGAACATCCACGCCACCGCGATCGGCGACCTGGCCGGCATCGGGATCATCGGCGGATTCACCGACGGCACGTTCCGCCCGAACCAGACGGTCACCCGCGGCCAGATGGCGAGCATGCTGGTGAAGGCGGCCGAGTACCGGACCGGTGAGCGGCTCAGGGCGCCGTCGCGCGACTGGTTCATCGACGACAGCGGCACCCACGAGCGTGCGATCAACCAGATCGCCGATGCCGGCTGGGCCGCCGGGGACGGCAATGGCCACTTCGGGGCGTCTTCGACGCTCCAGCGCGGCCACCTCGCGCTGTTCGTCGCCCGCTGGCTCGACACGATGGTCGCCGAGCACGGCGCATCGCTGCCGCGCTGATCAGGCGGGCGGGTCGACCTCGGGGTCGCGCTCGCGCCACCACGCGCTGTCGAGTTCGCCCAGCGGCGTCGCCGGTGGAGCGTCGGGATCGACGTACTCGTCGCGGATCGCGCGCCAGTCGTTGGTGGCGCCGAGTCGCCCGAGCACCGAGTTCAGTCCCCACTGGATCCGGTTGAGCAGCAGGTAGTCGGGCGGCAGGTTGAGCTTGCGCAGCACGTCGCTGTACGGGCTGCGCGGGTCGGTCGTCGAACGGATCACCTCGGCCGCGTAGTCGGGCGTGAAGGTGAACGGCTGTTCGGCGACGACGGGGCGGGTGTAGAGCCGGAACCACTCGTGCACGAGTTCCTCGTCCACGCGCACCGTCTTCGGCAGGAAGCCCGCGGCGCGCAGCGCGGCGATCGCGTCGCCGCGCTCGGCCCGGGCCACGGACTCCTCGACGGTTCGCATCGAGTCGTAGCGCTCGCGGGTGAACATCTTCACCGAGCCGTAGTCGAGGAAGGCGACGCGCACGCCGCCGTCCGGCGCGGACCCCTCGGGCTCGATGAGGTAGTTGCCCGGGTGCGGGTCGCCGTTGAACAGCCGGAAGCGGCCGATCGAGCCGAAGGCGTAGCGGAACACGATCTCGCCGACGCGCTGGCGGGTCTGCTCGTCGGCGGTCGCCGCCACCTCGTCGAACTTCGCGCCGTGGATGCGCTCGCTGACCAGCACGCGCGCCCGGCACAGGTCGCCGACGATGTCGGGCACGCGGATGAAGGGGTGATCGGCGTAGCGCGTGGCGAAGGCGCGCTGGTAGCGGGCTTCGCGCTGGTAGTCGAGTTCGTCGTCGACGCGCTCGCGCAACTCCTCGAGCAGCGGCTCGATTTCCTGGTTGGGGGCCAGCAGGCGCGCGATGGGACGGAACGTCTCGGCGTTGCGCAGGTCCGATCGCACGGCCTCGGCCACGCCGGGGTACTGGACCTTGACCACGACCTCGCGACCGTCCTCGAGGGTCGCTGCGTGGACCTGCCCGATCGATGCCGCGGCGAGCGGCGTGCGCTCGAACGTCGCGAAGACCGCCTCGGGTGCTGCGCCGTACTCCTCGCGCAACACCTGGTCGATCGCGCCCGGGTCGAACTCGGGGGCGGCGTCGCGCAGTTGGGCGAGGGCCTCGTGGTAGACGTTCTTGACGTCGGGCGGCAGGTCGAGGTCGACGAAGCTGAGCAGTTGGCCGACCTTCATGGCCGCGCCCTTCATGTCGCCGAGGACCTCGGCGAGGTGGGCGGCCAGTTCCCGGTGCGCGGCATCCTCGGCGCCGGGGCGACCGGCGAACTCACGCGCCTTGGCGCCGGCGAACCCGGATGCCCCGCGCACGCCCGTGCGGGCGAGACGGGCGCCGCGCTGGAAGCGGCCGCCGAGTTCCTTGCGTGCCACGCGGGGAACCTGTCGTCGAAGGGCGGGGCCTACCGTCGGTTCGTCCGGCGGCGTCGGGCAGATGACCTACTCGGCCATTTCAGCGAGTGGGTTGCCCTCCGCGCGCGCCTGGGCCAGCCGTTCGGCCAGTTCTGCGCGACGTTCGTCGTTGAGACACGCGCACCCGACCTCGTAGGGGGAGTAGTGCTTGACGTCGACGCGGTGGGTGGGACAGGCGGCCACCTCGAGTCGGGTGATGGGCTCGGTCCTGGCCATGCGGATCGTGTCTCCTGTGCCCGCGAAAGGGCTCGTGGATCGACTCAGACGTTGAATCTAAAATGGATCACGTCGCCGTCCTGCACGACATACTCCTTGCCCTCGATGCGCAGCCGGCCGGCATCGCGGGCGGCGGCCTCGGAACCGAGCCGGTCGTAGTCGTCGAAGGCGATGACCTCGGCCTTGATGAAGCCGCGCTCGAAATCGGTGTGGATCTCGCGTGCCGCGCGCGGTGCGGTCGAGCCGGACGGGACGGTCCAGGCGCGCGACTCCTTCGGCCCTGCGGTGAAGTAGGTGAGCAGCCCGAGCAGACGGTAGGCGCGCTCGATCAGCCGCTCGAGCCCGGACCGTTCGAGGCCGAGGTCGGCGAGGTATTCCGCGCGCTCGTCGCCGTCGAGTTCGGCCAACTCGGACTCGACCTGGGCCGAGATCACGACCAGTTCGGCGCCCTCGGCCTCGGCCAGCTTGCGCACGACGTCGACGTGCGCGTTGCCGGCCGCGTCGGGGAGTTCGTCCTCGGCCACGTTGGCCGCGTAGATGACGGGCTTGGCCGTCAACAGCGACAGTTCGCGGGCGACCGTCGGCGCGAGTTCACCCGGGAAGGTGCGGGCGACGTTGCCCTCGGCGAGGTGGTCGCGCAGTGCCAGCACCTGGTCGCGCTCGCGGACCAGGTCCTTGTCACCGGTGCGGGCGGAGCGGTTGGCCCGCTCGAGCCGCTTCTCGGTCGTGGCGAGGTCGGCGAGCACGAGTTCGGTGGTGATGATCTCGACGTCGCGGGCCGGGTCGACCGAGCCGCTGACGTGGACGATGTCGTCGCTCTCGAAGCAGCGCACCACGTTGCAGATCGCGTCGACCTCGCGGATGTGGGCCAGGAACTGGTTGCCGAGGCCCTCGCCCTGCGATGCGCCGGCGACCAGCCCGGCGATGTCGACGAACTCGATCGCGGTCGGGATGGTCTTGGCCGACTGGGCCAGCTCGGTCAACCGGGTCAGCCGTTCGTCCGGGACCGCGACCACGCCCACGTTGGGGTCGATGGTGCAGAACGGGAAGTTGGCCGCCTCGGCCCCGGCCTGGGACACGGCGTTGAACAGGGTCGACTTGCCGACGTTGGGCAGGCCGACCAGGCCGACCTGGAGCGCCACGGTGGAACCTTTGCGGACGTGGGCGACGAAGAGTCTCGTGGGCCGCGGCGACCACGACGACGCGGCCCGGGCCCGGTCCACGAGCGTAGCCGACCTCTGTTCGGGGTCGGGTCCCCCGTCTCGGTCGCTGCGCTCCCTCGTTGCCCCCCGACCCGTGTGGATGGCGGTACCGTCCGGCGCCATGCGCCTGCTCGTCGCGCGGTGTTCCGCGACCTACGAGGGTCGACTCTCGTCGACCCTGACCAGCGCCGTCCGCCTCGTGATGGTCAAGGCCGACGGCTGCGTCGCCCTGCACGCCGACGTCGGGGCCTACAAGCCGCTGAACTGGATGAACGCGCCCAACACCCTGTTCGAGGAGGAGGGGCGCTGGGTCGTCACCAACCCCAAGGGCGAGAAGCTGACGATCGAACTCGAGGAGGTCTTCGAGGACGTCAGCTACGAACTCGACGTGGCGCGCGGGCTGACGCTCGACGGCGTCGAGAAGGAACTGCAGGAACTGCTCGCCGCCCACCCCTCACACCTCGAGGAGCAGTTGGTCTGCATCCAGCGCGAGTTCCGCACGGACCTCGGTCCGGTGGACCTGCTGTGCCGGGACGCGGACGGCGGTGCGGTCGCGGTCGAGATCAAGCGCATCGGCGAGATCGACGGCGTCGAGCAACTCACCCGCTACCTCGAGCGGATGCAACGCGACCCGCTGCTCGCCCCGGTGCGCGGCGTGTTCGCCGCCACCATCATCAAGCCGCAGGCCCGGGTGCTGGCCGAGTCGCGCGGCATCGCCTGCGTCGAGGTCGACCTCGGCCGGCTGCGCGGCGAGGAAGACACCAACCTGCGCCTGTTCTGATGGCGGGCGATGACGCTCCGTCGTCCCCTGGACGGCCGTGGTGGACGGTGGCCCTGGGCGTCGGCGTGGTGCTGGTGGTGATCGGCGCGGTGTCCGGTGCGCTGGGCCGACCGGATCTGCCGGGCGGCCGTGATCCCGACCAGGGTGTCGAACTGCCCGACCGGTCCGAGGTCGAGGCGCTCGACGCCTGTCCCGAGGGCAGCTGTGAGCGGTGGCGCGTCGAGCTCGGCGGCGGCCGGCTGCGCATGACGGACCGGCTGGCCGTCCACGAGCGCGAGGGCGTGCTGACCGCGGTCGACCTCGACGACGGGGCCATCACGTGGCGGACCGAGCTCGCTGACGGCTCACCGATGCAGCTGTACGCCGACGACGCGGTCGTGGTCGCTTCCTACCAGGCGACCGGGGAGTGGGGGGCTCGCCTCGCGGCCTTCGAGACGGCCACGGGTGACCCGATCTTCGACCGCACCTACGACGGGTGGTCGACGGTGGATCAGGTCCAACACATCGCCGACATGCTGGTGGTGGATCTGACCGTGGTGGACGACGGGCTGACAGGTGGACGGGCCGTCGTCGACCTCGCTGGCGTCGTCACCGCTCGTCGGGACGAGGTGGGGCTCCTGATCCGCTGGCGCAACGTGCTCCTCGAGGCGACGTCCGGTGAGGTGTCGGGTATCACCGATCGGGGTGACCGCATCACGACCTGGAGCACCGAGGGGGAGTGGACCGACATCGATCTCACCGGCGGCCGCGTCCTCGTGCGTGCGCCATCGGGGGACATCGCAGTCCACGACATCGCGAGCGGTTCCCTTCTCTGGTCCACGCCACCCGACGACATCGTGCAGGCCCAGTTCATCGGGACCTGGGTCGGGCTGACCTCCGACGACGGCGGCATGCGGATCCTCGACCCGGACGACGGCACGACCCGGTTCCGGCGCAGCGGGGTCGCGCCCACGGCCCGCGTCGCCCACCTCGCCCTCGAGCGCTACACGGTCGTGGCGTGGCCGGTCGCCGATGGCATCGAACTCGGCGTCTACGACGAGGACGGGGTGGAGGTCGTCACACGCGACATCCCCGACGCCGATGCCGCGTCGGCCTGGGTCACGTTGGCGCCGGTGGCAGGCGAACCCGACATGGTCCAGGTCGTCGCCGACAATGGCCGGCGGAGCACCTGGATCGCGCTCCCGAGCGGCGAGGTCCCTCGTGCGGCGGTCGACGAGGATCCGCGACCGTGGGACCGCGACTTCGGCGACGGACTGTTGTGGCGCAGTCGCGCCGACGAACTCGTGATGGAAGGGCCCGCCGGCTCGCTGACCGTCGAGGGTGCGACGGAGGTGGCCTCCGTGGAACCGCTCGTCGTACACGGCCCCGACGGGCTCGCACGTCTGGAACCGGGCCCGGTGTTCGGCGGACCCACCGGCGACTGACCACGTCCGCTGGCCGCGCGTGCGCCCTGGCCGGGCGACGGGGGCCGGGCGCAGGCAGCTCCCGATGCTGTCCGTATTGACGGGATGGGGCCATGGTCAGACGTCCGGTCCGGCCGCGATGCTCTGGGCCAGGTCGGCAGCGTGCCGACACGAAGCCGAAGTGGGGTCGTGGATGCGGGACGGGGCAACAGGATCGTGGGCGGCAGACCGGAAACGGGGACGGGACGCCAGTCGGCGCCGCCGTTCGCTACGCCGGGTCGTCCGGTGGGCACTGGTTGCCGCGATGCTGGCCCCGGCGATGCCGGCCACGGCTCAGGACACCGTTCCCGTCCGCGACCTCGACCGTGCCTGTGACGCGCGGGCTCAGGCCTGGCGCCCGTTCGCCGACGTGACCGATGGTGACCGGGCCGCCGACGCCATCGGGTGTCTTGCCGCCTACCGCGCCGTCGAGGGCCGCTTCGTCGATGGCGAGCAGCGCTTCGAGCCCGACCTCGCGGTCAATCGTCAGCAACTCGCGAGCTTCCTCGTCGGCGCGCTCACGGTGCTGCCTGCCGACGCCTACACGCCACCGAACGCCACGACACCCGAGGCCACCGACCTCGACCGGATCTCCTCCGTCCACCGGGTCGCCGTCGCGCGGCTGCAGGCCGACGGAGTCGTCGGCGGCTATCCGGACGGCAGCTTCCGCCCGGGCGACGCGGTGTCGCGGGCGCAGCTCGCCACGTTCGTCGCCGGTGCGATCGAGACCGTCGCAGGCGAGTTGCCGCGCGAGGCTGCCGCCGACGACGTCGCCGGCGCCCATGCGCAGAGCGTCGAGAAGCTCGCCGCGATCGGTGTCGTCGACCCGACGGCCGATCGCTACCGGCCCGCCGACCCGGCGACGCGCGCCGACATGGCGCTGTTCACGGCGCGGGCACTGGACCACCTCGCGGCCGAGGGATACGTCCAGCCCATGGCCTTCTCGCCGTCGCCGGTCGACAACCTGCAGGGGCTGGCCGATGTCGGTCCGACCGACGAGGGTGTCGCGTTCGACGTCAGCGCCGGCGACGGCGCGTTCGGCTGGGAGATCCGCTATGTCGACGAGGCCATCTCCCACGGCACCGGCGCGCCCGTCGAGGTCGCCGGCGACGCCATCCTGCAGGTCCATCTGACCGGCATGGCCCTGCCGCCGACGCTCGCCCAGTCGACCTGGGACGGTCAGCGCCTGCCCGTCGACGGGCCCGGCGTCGTCGAGGTCGTCGACGTCGGCGTCTACGAAGGCCGGCAACTGCTGTTCGTCGGCACCACCGACCGGCACGCCTTCACCGCCGACCTCGACGCCGACGGCCGACTGCACCTCGCTCTGATCGCTGACTGACTCCCGCCGTCGATGCCGCCGGGCACCCTCAACACTGATCACGAGTCGCGACACCGGTGGGGGCGAGTGACGTTGCTCCGGGGACTGCCGTGGCGCGCCCCGTCGCCGGTGTCGCACGAGACCGTCACGGTCGAGGCGGCGCGTCACCCGTGCGGCTGGGCCTGCACGAAACCCGCCTCGGCGGCCGAGACGAGTGAGGCGTCGCCGACCTCGCGGACGTCGGACAGGTCGAACCAGGCGACGTGGGGCGATTCGCCCTCGTGCGGGGCGAAGGCCGTCTCGCCGTCGGCGTGCAGCAGGTAGCGGACGTCGAGGTGAACGTGGCCACGGGGACCCTGGTGGACGTCGACGTGGACGACCCGGGGGCCGTCGGCGGGATGGCGGGCGTCGAGGCCGGTCTCTTCGCGCGTCTCGCGGATCGCGCCCTGCGCGACCGTCTCGCCCGGATCGACGTGGCCGCCCGGTTGCAGCCAGATGCCGAGGCGCTTGTGACGGTGCAGCAGGACCCGACCGTCAGCGTCGAGCACGATGGCCGAGCCCGTCACGTGGGTGGGATCCGCGGTCTCGTCGAGCGGGCGGGGCAGCCAGTCGAGCAGCGCCAGCGTGCGGCGCAACGACGCCTGCTCGCCCAGGTCCCGACCGACATGACCGGCGAGGTGGGCGCGCAACTCGGCGACGGCGGCGCTCATGCGCCACCGTCCGCGTGCTGCTCCCACAGCGCTTCGAGGCCGTGGTCGGCGCGGCGGATCTTCCCGGTGGCCGTGCGGGGCAACTCGTCGACGACCAGCACCGTCTTCGGCACCTTGGCGCGTGCCAGGCGCTCGGCCAGCGTGGTCCGCAGCACCTCACCGTCGAGGTCGGCGCCCGGCCAGCCGACGACCGCCGCGGCCAGGCGCTCGCCCCAGTCCTCGTCGGGGACGCCGAAGACCGCGGCCTCGGCCACCCCGGGTTGCTCGAGCAGGTGCCGTTCGACCTCGGCGGGGTAGACGTTCACACCGCCGGTGATGACCAGGTCGCCGGGACGCCCCGACAGGAACAATCGGCCATCTGCATCGAGGCTGCCGAGGTCGCCGACCGTGAACGCGTCACCGTCCCACGCACGGGCCGTCTTGTCCGGGTCACCCCAGTAGAAGAAGCGTGCGTGCTCCGGGGCATGCGCCCACACCGTGCCGACCTCGCCGGGGGCGAGGACCCGGCCGTCGTCGCCTCGGACCTCGAGCCGGCGGCCGGGCCGGGCCGTACCGACGGTGCCCGGCGCGGACTGCCAGACCCCGGGCGGACAGGTGGTGAACTGCCCCTCGGTGGAGCCGTAGAACTCCCACGTCGCGCCCTCCGGGGCGGCGTCCAGGACCCGCTCCTTCAGCCGGACCGGGCACGGCGCGCCGGCGTGGGCGAGCAACTGCAGCGAGGCGAGGTCGTCGGCCGGGTCGTCGCTGGACGCGAACAGGCGGTGCAGGTGGGTGGGCACGCAGAACAGCGAGTCCGGCCGGACCTCGCGCAGCGCCCGCGACCACGCCGCGGCGTCGAACCGGGGGAGCACCGCGATGCGGCCGCCGAGCAGGGCCGTCACCAGCGCGAATCGGAACGGGCCGGAGTGGTACAGGGGCGAGACGACGAGGTGGGTGTCGCCGTGGCGCCGGTCGAACGCGGCGTGCTCGTCGTCGATCACGGCCTCGCCCCAGGCGGCATCGTGCACGTCGACATGCACGCCCTTTCTGCGGCCGGTGGTGCCCGAGGTGTAGGCCATGGGTCGGGTGCGCGGCCACGCGCTGTCCGGGTCCGTCCCCGCCAGGCCGGCGAACTCGGTGGGGGTGAGCGTCTCGAGGCGACCGGGCACGTTGCCCAACTTGCCGGCCGTCGCGGGGGAGGTCAGGACCACGTGCGGGTCGGCGTCGGCCAGCACCTCGCCGACCTCCACCGGTCCGAGGTCGGGCGGCAGCGGGACGGGAACGACCCCCTCGAGGCAGGCGGCAGCCAGGACGCCGAAGGTGCTGGGTTCGTTGCCCAACACCACGGCCATGCGGTCGCGGGCGCGCAGGCCGAGCCGGCGGACGAGCGTCGTCCCGCGCGCGAGCAGCGGCTCGGCGTCGAGCGCCGCCAGCGTGGTGTGACCGCTCACGACGTGCGGGTCAGGCCCACCTCGTCGACCAGGTCGGCGGGGGAGCGGCGCAGGCCGATGACGAAGTCGCCGAACTCGGCGTACTTCGCCGACGCCTCGTCGTAGCGCATCGTGTAGACGATGTCCTTGACGGCGGCCAGGTCGTGGGCGAACAGGGTCACGCCCCATTCCCACTCGTCGAGGCCGGTGCTACCCGAGACCAGTTGCAGGATCCGGCCGGTGTAGGCACGCCCCGACTTGCCGTGGTCGTGCATCAACCGGCGTCGTTCCTCGAAGTCGAGCGAGTACCAGTTGTCCTCGCCGTAGCGGCGGTGGGACATCGGGTAGAAGCAGGCCAGCTCCCACTCGGGCATCCGCGGGTGGAGCTTGTCGTCGGTGTACTTCGCCATCCGCTCGGCGAACTGCTCGACGCGGCGGTCGAGGTCCTCGCCCTCGACGCCCTCGGCGGCGAGGTACTCGCGGTACTGCTCGGGCGTCTGGGTGTACTCGCTGCCCTCGGTCAGCGACAGGTACGACCAGGTCAGCTTCAGCGCGGGTGCGGCCTGGTTGGCCTGCACGTCGGTCTGCAGGGCCCGCAGGACGGTGAGGTCCTCGTCGAGCGCCATCAGCATGATGTCGGCCTTGTGGCCGATGGCGCTGAACGCGTGCAGTTGCGTGCGCTCGGACCAGCGCTCGAGCACCGCCGCGAGGTCCTTGGCCGCGCCGGGCGGCAGCGACGGCACCGCGGCGTGATCGACCTGCAGGAACAGGTGGAGGACGCCCCAGCCCTCGGACGGGCGGACCGGCTCGAACACGACAGCCTCCTGGGCTCGCAGACAACTGCCCCGAGGCTACCGACGACCGCCGGTGCGCCGCGACGCGCGTCCCGCTGTGGCCGTCCCGGGCGGCTCACTCGAGGATGGTCTTGCCCTGCATCGTGCCGTCCTCGGCGAGGTCGTAGACGAGCGGGACGCCGGTGGCGAGTTCCACCCCGGGGATCTCGTCCTCGGGCACGTCCTCGAGCCGCATCACGATGGCACGGTTGGAGTTGCCGTGCGCGACCACCAGCACGTTCTTGCCCTGGCGGATGTCGCCGAGGATGGCACGCTCGAAGAACGGCAGGGTGCGCTCGGCGGTGTCCTTGAGCGCCTCGCCGTTGGGTGGGGGCGTCGCGAAGGAGCGGCGCCAGGTGTGCACCTGCTCGTCGCCGTACTTCGCCGCCGTGTCGGCCTTGTTCAGCCCCTGCAGGTCGCCGTAATGGCGCTCGTTGAGCGCTTCGTCCCGGATCACGGGCAGGTCCTCGAGCCCGGCGACCTCCTGGATGATGCGCAGCGTGTCCTGGGCGCGGGTCAGGCGGGACGTGTAGGCGACGTCCCATGTCGTGCCCTGCAGGCGCTCGCCACCCTTCCTCGCCTCCTCGCGGCCGAGTTCGGTGAGCGGCACGTCCACCCAGCCGGTGAACCGGTTCTCGAGGTTCCACAGGGACTGGCCGTGGCGGACCAGGGCGAGCGTGGGCATGGCAGACTCCGTGCGGATCGACAGGGGCGGGATGCCGACCGAGCCTAATGGGTCCGCGGAGACGGCCTCCCGTGTCAGACCTCCCCGAACGACTCCGGCCCGCGTTGCGGTCGCTGGCCGTCGGCTTGAACCAGGCTCGCCTGGATTGGCGGCTCGGCGGCAGCGCCTGGCTGGCCACGTTGGACATCGATGGGACCGGCAGCGACATCATCGGGGACTTCTGCGTGCGGACACCGCGGGGTCGTGTGCGGGTGCCCCAGGACGTCGGCGGGACGATCGATATCGACGGCGTCGAGGTGAGTCAACCGACCTCGATGACCCGTTCCAGTTGGAAGTGCATCCCGTCGGGCACGCTCCACCAACCGCCCCAGGAGAAGCCCCACTTCTCGAAGATCTCGACGATGCGCAGGTCCATCTTCGGGACCACGCCGTAGCCGTTGTCGCGCGCGTTGAAGTCGATCGCGAGGCCCCAGGCGTGCATCGAGAGGGCCCGCGAGGGGTTCCACAGGATGTGGCGGGCGACGAAGCAACCCGCGAACTGGCTCGGATCGAAGTGGTCGTACAGGCCGGCCTCGGCGACCTCGCGCAGGGCGGCCTGCAACTGCGGCGCCATCGCCTTGTGGCAACGGGTCGTGCCCATGCCCGGGATTTCGACGGTGACGATGTTGTTCGCCACCCAGTCGCCGTGGATCGCGATCGTGCCATCACCACGCGAGGTGTAGGTGAACGGTTCGAGACTGACCCGCCCCGCCTGCTTCACCTTCGCCTGTTGCTTGGCCGGGCGACGGATCACCTCGGCCTCGGCCTCGAGCACCCCGCCGAGCCGCTCGGCCAGTGCCTCGGGCTCTGGTCCGGCGTCCTCCTGCTCGTGTCCGACGACCAGGACGTTGGCCGCCCCGGCCCCGAGGTCGGAGCCGACGTTGGCCGGCACCAAGACGTCGGCGAACGGCGGCGCACCGTTGGCGGCGAAGGCACCGATCCGGGCCGGGATCGACCCGGTGTCGGTCCGGAGGGTGACGGTCTCGCCGAGTTCGAGTTCGAGGTCGTGCGCCACGTCGTGGCGGACGACCACGTCGCCGTCGGCCAGCCGCTGCCAGACGCCAACGTTCTGCGCGGTGACGTCGGGGGTGAACCGGCGGAAGTCGGTCACGTCGACCACCATCGCCTGCAGGTCGTCCGTCGGCCCGGCCGGACTGGTGGCCTCGACCGTGAACTCGGTGACGGCGGCGGTGTGCAGGCCGTCCTCGGCGGCGACACGCTCGACGGCCTCGGCCGGCAGCGCGGCGTCGTCACGGACCAACACCTTCGGCTGGACGAGGGCGATCTGCTCGGGAAGGTCCGCGACCGTGGCGTCGGCTGCCTCGCCGGCATCGGAGACGTCGTCGGTCGCGGCGCCGTATGGCGTGCTGACGTCGACGTTGGCGGAGGGCTCGAGTGAGGGGATGCCCGGGACCGTGGTCTCGGGGACCGGCGCGACCACCACCTCGTCGGAGCCACCCGCCCGGACTGCCACGTCGCCGGTCGCCTGCTCGTCGTCGACGACGTCGGTGCTGCAGCCCGACAGGGCCAGCGCGAACACGCCGGCGACCGCGACGACCGACCAGCGGCCGCGCCGGTGCTGCGACGCTGCGAACACGGTGACCTCAGGGTGCCGGGGACTGTCGGTGACCCTTCTAACGCGCGCGCACGGGTCGGGTGACGCAACACCCCCGGCCCTCCGACCGGACGACCGGGCGCATGGCACGCTCGGGTATGTTCCTGGTAGGTCGCTTCCCCCGTACGCGCGTACAGGGCGTGGAGCCACCTGCGGGCACGAGCGTCGCGCCGATGTCCGGCGCGCCCGGCCCCACCGAGGCCGCCCCACGGTCGGGGCGACAACGACGAGGAGCCCCTGTGAGCAGCATCGACAGCTTCGGCGCCAAGAGCCACCTCGAGGTCGACGGCGAGCGCTACGAGATCTACCGACTGGACGCGGTCGACGGTCAGCAGCGCCTGCCGTACAGCCTCAAGATCCTGCTCGAGAACCTCCTGCGGACCGAGGACGGCAGCAACATCACCGCCGATGACATCCGCGCCCTCGCCGGCTGGGACGCGTCGGCCGAGCCCGACACCGAGATCCAGTTCACGCCCGCCCGCGTGATCCTGCAGGACTTCACCGGTGTCCCGGCGGTCGTCGACCTCGCCGCCATGCGCGAGGCCATGGCGGACCTCGGCGGCGACCCGGCCAAGATCAACCCGCTGGTGCCGGCCGAACTCGTGATCGACCACTCCGTGGTCGCCGACTCGTTCGGCAGCGCCAACTCGCTGCAGATCAACATCGACCTCGAGTTCGAGCGCAACCGCGAGCGCTACCAGTTCCTGCGTTGGGGCCAGGAGGCCTTCGACGGCCTCAAGGTCGTGCCGCCCGGCACCGGCATCGTCCACCAGGTCAACATCGAGCACCTCGCCCGGGTGGTGTTCCCCAACGACCTGCCCGACGGCACGAAGCAGGCCTACCCCGACACGCTGGTCGGGACGGACTCGCACACCACGATGGTCAACGGCCTCGGCGTGCTCGGCTGGGGCGTCGGCGGCATCGAGGCCGAGGCCGCGATGCTCGGCCAGCCCGTGTCGATGCTGATCCCGCGCGTGGTCGGCTTCAAGCTCTCGGGGCAACTGCCCGACGGCGCGACGGCGACCGACCTGGTCCTGACGATCACCGAGATGCTGCGCGAGCACGGGGTGGTCGGCAAGTTCGTCGAGTTCTACGGTCCCGGCGTCACCGGCGTACCGCTGGCCAACCGCGCCACCATCGGCAACATGTCGCCCGAGTACGGCTCGACCGCGGCGATCTTCCCGGTCGACGACGAGACGCTGCGCTACCTGCGGTTCACCGGCCGCTCCGACCACCAGGTCGCGCTCGTCGAGGCGTACGCCAGGGAACAGGGCATCTGGCACGACCCGCAGGCCGAGCCCGACTACTCCGAGCAGCTCGAACTCGACCTGTCGACCGTCGTGCCGTCGCTGGCCGGACCGAAGCGTCCACAGGACCGCGTCGACCTGTCGTCGGCCAAGCCGGCCTTCCGCGAGGCGCTGCAGGACTACACCGGCGAGGTCGAGTACGAGGGCCTCGACGAGGCCGTGGACGAGTCATTCCCGGCCTCGGACCCCGCCGTCAGCGGCCCGGTGGACGACGAGGACGAGGCAGCCAAGCCGCACCACCTCGAGGGCACGTCCAACGGCCGTAGCTCCAACCCGGCCGAGGTGACCCTCGAGGACGGGACGACGTTCACGATCGACCACGGTGCGGTCACGATCGCGGCGATCACCTCGTGCACCAACACGTCGAACCCGTCCGTGATGATCGGTGCGGCGCTGCTGGCCAAGAACGCCGTCGACCGTGGTCTCGAGCGCAAGCCGTGGGTCAAGACCACCCTGGCGCCGGGCTCGAAGGTCGTCACCGACTACTTCGACCGCGCGGGCCTGACGCCCTACCTCGAAAAGCTCGGGTTCAACCTGGTCGGTTACGGCTGCACGACCTGCATCGGCAACTCCGGTCCGCTGATCCCCGAGGTGTCGCAGGCCGTCCAGGACAACGACCTCGCGGTCGTGTCGGTGCTGTCGGGCAACCGCAACTTCGAGGGTCGGATCAACCCCGACATCAAGATGAACTACCTCGCGTCCCCGCCGCTGGTCGTCGCGTACGCGCTGGCCGGGTCGATGGACATCGACATCACCACCGAACCGCTCGGGACCGGATCGGACGGGCAGCCGGTGCACCTCGCCGACATCTGGCCCTCGCCGCAGGAGATCCAGGAGACCATCGGCCAGGCGCTGCAGTCGCAGACGTTCACCGACGAGTACGCCTCGGTCTTCGAGGGCGATGCGCAGTGGAAGGCGCTGCCGACCCCGGACGGCGACACGTTCGACTGGGCCGACGACTCGACCTACATCAGAAAGCCCACGTTCTTCGACGGCATGGGCGCCGAGCCGGCGCCGGTCGAGGACATCGCGGGTGCCCGGGTGCTGGCCAAGCTCGGTGACTCGGTCACGACCGACCACATCTCGCCGGCCGGTGCGATCCAGACCGAGAGCCCGGCCGGGCAGTACCTGACCGGCCACGGGATCGCACGCAAGGACTTCAACAGCTACGGCTCCCGTCGCGGCAACCACGAGGTGATGATCCGCGGCACCTTCGGCAACATCCGGCTGCGCAACCAGTTGGCGCCGGGCACCGAGGGTGGCTTCACCAGCGACTTCACCGAAGGCGGCGAGGTCACCTCGATCTTCGAGGCGTCCGAGCACTACCAGCAGCACGACATCCCCCTGGTCGTGCTCGCCGGCGCCGAGTACGGCTCGGGTTCGTCGCGCGACTGGGCCGCCAAGGGCACGTTGCTGCTGGGCGTCAAGGCCGTCATCGCGACCTCGTTCGAGCGGATCCACCGCTCGAACCTGATCGGCATGGGCGTGCTGCCGCTGCAGTTCCCCGACGGCGAGAGCGCCGAGTCGTTCGGCCTGACCGGCGAGGAGACCTTCGACATCAGCGGGGTCACCGGGCTCAACGACGGCTCGATCCCCGACACCGTGGCCGTGACGGCGAGGCGCGAGGACGGTAGCGAGGTCAGCTTCGACGCCCGCCTGCGCATCGACACGCCAGGTGAGGCGACCTACTACCGCCACGGCGGCATCCTGCAGTACGTGCTCCGCTCCCTCCGTGACAGCTGACGTGGCCGACACGATCCAGACGTTCGAGGAGCTCCCGCTTCGGCAGGAGCTCCTCGACGCCTTGACCTCGCTCGGGTACGAGGAGCCGACGCCCATCCAGTGCGAGGCGATCCCGCCGATGGTCGCCGGACACGACCTGCTCGGCCAGGCCGCGACGGGAACGGGCAAGACCGCGGCGTTCGCGCTGCCGATCCTCGAACGCTTCCCGACCGGAGACCGTGGGAAGCTGCCGACGGCGCTGGTGCTGGTGCCGACCCGTGAGCTCGCGATGCAGGTGTCGCAGGCCGTGCACCGCTACGGACGCGGGCTCGGCGCCCGCGTGCTGCCCATCTACGGCGGCCAGCCGATCGGGCGCCAGCTCAAGGAGCTCTCGCGCGGCGTCGACGTCGTCGTCGCCACGCCCGGACGCGCCATCGACCACCTCAGCCGTGGCACGCTGGACCTGTCCGATGTCGCGGTCGTCGTGC
>JBBDSX010000198.1:0-3815 GCA_040904725.1 Egicoccus sp. | reverse complement strand
TGGACGGCATCCAGCGCACCCGGACCTGCTCGCCGACACGGAAGTGCTCGATCCCCGGGGCGTTGCCCTGCCGCACGCGGATGTGCAGGGAATCGTCGCCATCGGCCACGACGTCGTAGGCCGTGGCGTTGCCGAGGAAGGTCAGTCGCGCCACACGACCGTGGACGGCGTCGAGCGCGGCGTCGCGTTCGTAGTCGGGGTGGCGCAGCCCGAGCTGTTCGGGACGGATGGCGATGGTCACGGGCGTGCCGGCGGGTGCGTTGCAGTCGACCCGTACCGGGCTGCCGTCCCCCAGCCGCGCCGTCTGCGCGTCGACAACGGTCGCAGCCAGCAGGTTGGTGTCGCCGATGAAGTCGGCCACGAAGCGCGTCCGCGGCCGGTCGTAGATCTCCTGGGGCGAGCCGACCTGCAGCAGGCGCCCGCCGTCCATGACCGCGATGCGGTCGGACATCGTCAGCGCCTCCTCCTGGTCGTGGGTGACGTAGACGAAGGTGATGCCGACCCGTTCCTGCAGTTGCTTGAGCTCGAGTTGCATCGCCTGGCGCAGCTTGAGGTCGAGCGCGCCGAGGGGCTCGTCGAGCAGCAGCACCTTTGGGTGGTTGACCAGGGCACGGGCGAGCGCCACCCGCTGCTGCTGGCCGCCGGAGAGTTGCTTCGGCTTGCGGTCCTCCCGCCCCTGCAACTGCACCAGCTCCACCATGTCGGCGACCCGCCGACGGATCTCGGACTTGTCGACGTCGCGCATCTGCAGGCCGAAGGCGATGTTGTCCGCCACCGTCATGTGGGGAAACAGCGCATAGGACTGGAAGACGGTGTTGACGGGACGCTTGTTGGGCGGCTCGAGCCCGACCTCGTCGTCGAAGATGCGGATGCTGCCGGCCGTGGGGTACTCGAACCCTGCGATCATGCGCAGCGTGGTCGTCTTCCCGCAGCCCGACGGGCCGAGCAGGGAGAAGAACTCGCCGTCGACGATCTCGAGATCGATGGCGTCGACCGCCGTGACCGGCTCCGCACCCTTCCCACCGGGGAACTGCTTGGTCACGCCGCGCAGTGCGACGGCGGTGGACTGGCCGGCGACCGGCTCGGCCGTCGCACCGGGCGGTCCGGACGCGGCCACGGAGACGTCAGACACGGTGGTTCCTCCTGCTGCCGGCGCCGACGGGTGCGGCGCTGGGTGGACATCGAGGGTGAGCTTGCCCGTCACGAGTCGAAGCCGATGCCGAAACGGTCGAGAAGTTGCAGCCACGGGCCCCGCCGCCCCTGGCGGTCGTCGGCGCGCGCGATGGCCCGACGCGTCAACTGCACGCCCGCCCAGCGCAGCGGCTCGGGCGGGAACGGGAAGGGCTGGGTGGACGTGAAGCGCAGGTCGAGCAGGGACGAGTCCGGGTCCAACAGCTTGTCGGTCAGCACCCGGCCGGCGAATCGGGTCGCGGCCACCCCGAGCCCGGTGTAGCCGAGCGCGTAGACCACGCGGCCCCCCATCGCCTCGCCGAAGGTGACCGTGAACCGGGTGGTGGTGGCGATCGGTCCACCCCACCAGCGATCGAAGCGCACGTCCCCGAGCTGGGGGAAGGTCTGACGGAACTGGCGGGCGAGCAGGTCGTAGGTCGCGCGCCGGTGGTCGAAGCGCGGCCCGACGCCGTTGCCGAAGCGGTAGATCGCGTCGTAGCCGCCCCACAGGATGCGGTCGTCGGCCGTCAGGCGGTAGTAGTGGAACTGGTTGCCGCTGTCGGCGAGTCCCTGGCGCCGCTTCCAGCCGATCCGCGCCAACTGTTCGGCGCCCAGTGGCTCGGTGAGCAGCACGTAGTCGTACACCGGCACGAAATGCCTCGACGTCCGGCGGAGCACGCGGTGGCTGTAGGCGTTGGTTGCCAGGACGGCCCGCTCGGCCAGCACGTGACCGTCGGCGCCCTGGGCGACGACGCCCGTGTCGGTGGTCGCGATACCGGCGACGGGGCTGTGTTCGTGGATGACCACCCCGCGGCGGCGTGCCTCGGACGCCAGCGCGCGCACGAGCTGGCCGGGATGGACGAGCGCGCCGGCCTCGGGCAGGTGCAGGCCACCGAGGTAGGTGGGCGAGTCCACCTCGGCGCGGACGCCGTCGGCGTCGAGCAGTTCGTGCGGCTCGGCCAGCGCGGCATGCGCCTCGACGTCCTCCGCGAGATCATCGAGCTGCCAGGGCGCCGTGGCGACCTGCAGCAAACCCGTGCGCTCGAACGCGTCGGACACGCCGAAACGGTCCGCGTCGGCCAGCAGACCCGCGAAGTTCTCCTGGCCGAGGCGGGCCAGTTCGTCGACCTCGTCGGGGAAGTGCAGCCGTCCGTTCGCGAGGCCATGCGTCAACGACGGCTCCACGAAGCCGCCGTTGCGACCCGATGCGCCGTACCCGACGACCTCGGCCTCGACGACGTGGACCCGCAGCGACGGGTCCCGGTCGGTCAGCGACAGCGCGGTCCACAGGCCCGTGAAGCCGCCGCCGACCACGACCACGTCCGCTCGGTGCTCGCCGCGGAGCGGCTCGCCGACGACGGCCGACGCGCCCGCCTCCGGATCGAGCCAGTAGCTCGCCGGACGGCGCGTCGAGGTCGAGGTGGTCACGTCAGTCCCGGCTCGGCAGGTTCGGGAAGGTGGCGGCGACCGCCGGATGGACGACGGCGCCATCCGCGACGTTGAGCGCGCCCTCGAGCGCCGGGTGGTCGGGGTCGTCGAGCAGCCGCAACAACCGGGGCGCGACGGCCGCGGACAGTGCGGCCGACGCGGTGCGGGGGAACTGGCCCGGCACGTTGGTCACGCAGTAGTGGACGACGTCGTGTTCGAGGTAGGTCGGCTCCGACAGCGACGTCGGTCGCGCGGTCTCGATGCAGCCACCCTGGTCGATGGCGAGATCCAGGACCACCGAGCCGGGCCGCATCGAGGCGACCATGGCCTCGGTCACCACGATGGGTGCGCGGGCCCCCGGCACCAGGGCCGCCCCGACGACGAGGTCGGCCTCACGGATGTGTGCGGCGACGGCGGCGGGTTCGCTGACCTGGGTCGCGTCGATCGTGCCGTCGAGGTGGTGGTGCCACAGTCGTTCGAGGTCGATGTCCACACCCGTGACGTGGGCGTCGAGGCCGCGAAGCCCGCGGGCAGCCATCGTGCCCGCGACGCCGAGGCCGATCACGACCGTCTTGGCCGGGGGCACCCCGGCCGCGCCACCGAGCAGCGTGCCGGACCCTCCCGCGGCGGCCGACAGCTGCCCGGCGCCGATGATCGCGGCGGCCCGACCGGCGATCTCGGACATCGGTGCCAGCAGCGGAAGCCCGTGACCGTCGGTGACCGTCTCGTAGGCATAGGCGTCCACGCCCGACTCGACCAGTGCAGCGGTCAGTTCGGGTTCGGCCGCGAGATGGAGGTAGGTGAACAAGGTGAGGTCCGCGCGGAAGTACTCGTACTCGGCGACCTGCGGCTCCTTGACCTTGACCACGACCTCGGCGGCCCAGGCCTCGGCGGCGGTGGCCACGATCTCGGCGCCCACCTGCGTGTACGCGCCGTCGGTGAACCCGGCCCGCTCGCCGGCGCCGGTCTGCACCAGCACCCGGTGGCCACGATCGACGAGCGAAGCGACCGCGGAGGGGGTCAACGGGATGCGGCGTTCGCGGTCCTTGGTCTCCGCCGGTACCCCGATCACACGCGCCGCCGCCATCACATCGCCTCCCACTTCTTCGCCGCCTCGCCCAGCACCTGGTCGAGGATGGCGATGATCTCGCCCAGGATCTCGCGGTCGGCGACCAGCGGCGGCGAGAGCTGGATGACCGGCTCGTCACGGTCGTCGG
>JBBDSX010000197.1:6409-22906 GCA_040904725.1 Egicoccus sp. | reverse complement strand
TACGCCGCAGTGCCCCGCTCTGATGGGACCTTTGCGGACCACCTCGCACCACGAGCTGTCGCGGAGAAGCCATTCGTGTAGACAACATGGGGTCGCGGCGCCGGGTCGTCTACACGAATGGCGCAGATGCTGGAGTAGCGCGATTTCGAGGCGCACGACGCTTTGGGAGCATGGTGCGAGCGACACGAGGGGCGGGCCCGGCAGCGCCGCGGTGGCGAGGTCGTGCGACGCTCGGCGGGCTGGCGCTGATCGTCGCTGCCTGTGGTGCTGATCCGCAGCCGACGCTCGTCGACAACGCGGGGATCGTCACCGACCACGCGTTCTACTTCGAACCGAGCCACCTGGAACTCGAGGGCGAGATGCCCGTAGCCGACGTGCCGCTCGTCGCGGGCCCGGTCGGGGTGGACCTGCGCATCTGGTGGTACGGCACACCGTGCCAGAAGGCGCCGACGGTCACGATCGACGAGGTGGCTGACGGGCTCGACGTGACGGTCGAGCGCGGACCGCCGGTGGGCCTTCGTCCCAACGAAGCCTGCCCGGACATGGCGGTCGCGCACGCACTGGACCTCGTACTCGACCGTGAGGTCGTGCCGGAGGCCGTCGAGGCCCGCTACGCCCCGCGGGAGTGAGGTCGCGGGAGGCGGTCAGCCGGGGGTGTGGGCGTCGCGTTCGGCGCGCTGCTCGGGCGCGTTCGGGTCGACCGGCGTGTGGTCGGTCATCTGCTGGGCGACGTGCGGTTCCACCTCGCCGCCGTCGCCGGTGGCGCCGTTCGTCCCGTTCGTCCCGTTGCGGCCGGCGTCGCGCGGGACCGGGGCCGGCAGCGGTGCACCGTTCGCCCGCAGGTCGGCGAGGACGGTCCAGATCTTGTCGAACACCAGGCGGGTCTGCTGGGCGTCGTAGAGGGCGCCGTGGGCCTGATCCTTGTCGTGCGGGATGCCGAGCGCGGCACACGTCTTCGCCAGGCTGCGCGGCGCTTCGGGCCCGGGCGCGATCAGCGGCAACGCGAGCGTCTCGACGTCGAGCAGGTGGTGGTCCCAGGTCGGTTCGAGGCCCATCTTGCGGCACATCCGCTCGAGGTGCTGCGCGTCGAAGTCCGGCACGGCGCCGACCAGGATCGCGTCCTGGGCGTCCTCGAGGAACTGGATCAGCCACTCGGACGCGGGGGTCTTGTCCTGCGGCGCGATGCGGTCGTCGTAGCGGGTCAGCGTCAGCGCGTCGGCGTCCGCCCCGTCGATGGTGTGCTGGGGAAAGAACTGCCGCTCGGCCTCGCGGCCGTCCTCGAAGCGCACGATCCACGACACCTCGGTCAGTTCGTGGCGCTCGTGGTCGAGGCCCGTCGCCTCGGTGTCGACGAACACGAACCTCGTCCGGCCGGATCGGCGTCCGGTGGCGGGGGGAGCGTCGTGCTCGGCGCTGGCGTCGGACATGGGGTGAATGGCCTTCGTGCGGCGGACTCGTCACCTTGCACCGTAGCCGTCCGGTGGGTCAGGGCCGCCGGGCCATCCACACGGTCGGGCCGTCGCGAGGTGCTCGCGTTCGAACACGCGTTCGGATAACGTCGCCGTCCACAGCGGGGACGGGCTTCCTCCACGGCCGTGTCGCACCCGCGACGTACCGTGACGCTCCAACCGAAAAGACCACACCGCCGGCCGGCTCGCGGCAGGCTCACCCGGGAGGCACCCGTGGACAAGGACAAGGCGCTCGACCTCGCCCTCGCCAACATCGAGAAGCAGTTCGGCAAGGGCTCACTGATGCGACTCGGGGACGCGGCCGCCGTGCAGGTGGCCGCGATCCCGACGGGCGCGCTGTCGCTCGACCTCGCACTCGGCATCGGCGGGCTGCCGCGCGGCCGCGTGGTCGAGATCTACGGTCCCGAGAGTTCCGGCAAGACGTCCATCGCTCTGCACGCCATCGCCGAGGCGCAGAAGCTCGGCGGCATCGCGGCCTTCATCGACGCCGAGCATGCGCTCGACCCGGTCTACGCCCGCGCGCTGGGCGTCGACATCAACGAGATGCTGGTCTCGCAGCCCGACACGGGCGAGCAGGCGCTCGAGATCGCCGACATGCTGATCCGCTCCAACGCGGTCGACATCGTGGTCATCGACTCGGTCGCGGCATTGACGCCGCGTGCCGAGATCGAGGGCGAGATGGGCGACAGCCACGTCGGTCTGCAGGCCCGCCTGATGTCGCAGGCGCTGCGCAAGTTGTCGGGTTCGCTGCACCGTTCCAACACGTGTGCAGTGTTCATCAACCAGTTGCGCGAGAAGATCGGGGTGATGTTCGGTTCTCCCGAGACCACCCCTGGTGGGCGGGCGCTGAAGTTCTACAGTTCGGTCCGGCTCGACGTTCGCCGCATCGAGACCTTGAAGGACGGCACCGACGCAGTCGGCAACCGGGTGCGCGTCAAGGTGGTCAAGAACAAGGTCGCCCCGCCGTTCCGCCAGGCCGAGTTCGACATCCTCTACGGCGAGGGCATCTCCAAGGAGGGCTCGCTGATCGACGTCGGCGTCGAGGAGTCCATCATCCGCAAGGCGGGTGCTTGGTACACCTACGACGGCGAGCAGTTGGGGCAGGGCAAGGAGAACGCCCGCAGCTTCCTCAAGGAGCACGTCGACATCGCGCTCGAGATCGAGAAGAAGGTCAAGGAGAAGCTCGGCGTCAACCCGTTGGCTGCGGACGAGGTCCCGCTCGACGACGAGGCCGAACTCGACGCCTGAGGCGACCGACGGACGCATGGACACACGGGGAAAGGGCGAGCGCGTGAGCGACGGCACGCCGTTCCGGGATGCCGAGTCCTGGTTGGCCGAACGCGGCATCGAACGTGACCCGATCCGGGTCCCGCTCACGCCGCCCGAGCCTCCCGCCGACGACACGCCGGCGCCCACATCGTCCGCGGCCCCGGTCCCCGCACCCGCGGATCCGGACCCGGCACCCGCGGACGACACCCCGGCCCCCAGCCGCCGCGAAGCCCTGCGCCTGGCGGCGGACGCCATGGACGCGGCCGTCAGGCGGGCCGACGAACGGGCGACCACGCCCGACCCCCAGGCCCACCGGATGGAGGACGACGTCGCCGAGGCGGTCGCGTTCCTGCGCCGCTCGACCAGCATGGCGCCCCAGAGCGAGGCGCGGCTGCGCGACAAGCTGGCCGAACGAGACACCCCGGCCCCGGTGATCGAGCAGGCCCTCGAACGCGCCCGCCGTGAACGCCTCGTCGACGACGCCGCCATGGTCGTGGCCCTGGTCGACGAGCGACGTGCCAAGGGCCACGCGCCGGCCCGCATCCGTCGCGACCTGCGCGAACGCGGGTTCGGAGGCGAGTTGCTCGACGCGGCGTTGGCGTCGGCCGAACGCGAGGACCCCGAGGCTGCCGCCTACGCCCTGGCGACCGAGAAGGCGCAGCGGTGCACCGCACTCGCGGCCGAGGCCGCCTACCGCCGCGTCGCTGCGTTCGTGGTGCGTCGTGGCTATCCGGAAGGACTGGCCCGCAAGGTGGCCCGCGAGGCGGTCTTCAGCGCCCGCGACGCGCAGCGAACGGCCGGACACTGACCTGACGGTCGGCCCCCGACGCACGACGGCGGTCGGCCGCGGCCACGGCGTCGCCGGTGGTGTTGGGTGTGCAGCGACGCGCCCAACACGAACGGGGACCCAATGCTCGGCAAGCAGGATCTCTACCAACTCGCCGGTGCCACCGCCTACGACCGCGACGGCGACAAGATCGGCAGCGTCGGCACCGTCTTCGTCGACAACGAGACCGACGAGGGCACCTTCGCGCTGGTCAAGACCGGCCTGTTCGGGACCCGGTCGTCGTTCGTGCCGCTGACGGACGCGAACTTCCGCGACGGTGACCTGCACGTGGCCTACCCGGCCGACCAGGTCAAGGACGCACCCAACCTCGACGTCGACGAGGAACTCGACCGCGAACAGGAACTCGAGCTGTACCGCTACTACGGGATCCCCGCGGTCGACGCCGATGCATCACCGGCCGCGACTGCGGACGCCGCGACCGCCGACGCGCCGGACGCCGCGGGAACCGCCGGCACCAGGCCGAGCGGCGCCGACCTCGTCGCCGACCAGGGCATCGACCCCATGTTCGACGGCCCACAGGTCAGCGCCGCCGAACGTCTACGCCTGCGACGACTCGGCAACCCGGCCAGCAGCGCCGACGACGCGCTGCTCGAAGACGGAGACGAACGCGCGTGATCAGCCACGACGAGATCGACCATCTCATCGGCGCCAAGGTCCACGGTGAGGGGGGCGGCTCCCTCGGCAAGGTCGAGACCTTCTACGTCGACGATCACACCGACCAGCCCACGTTTGCCGTCGTGAAGGTCGGACGGCTCGGCACACGCTCGTCCTTCGTGCCGCTGCGCGATGCGACCACGGACGACGACGGCCTGCACGTCCCCTACACCAAGGAGCGCGTTGCCGGTGCGCCCTCGTTCGACGGTGACGACGACGCCTACCTCAGCCCCGGCGGCGAAGCCGAACTCCACCTGTACTACGGGCTGCCCTACAGCCAGGAGTACGGTGACACGTTGCACGAGAACCCGGCTGCGGCGCCCCATCCCGGCGACGACGCGAAGGGCCGCCTGCGCAAGTACGTGACCTGACCCGGACTCCGGATCGACCGGGCACGTCGGCTAGCCTGCCAACGCCCACCCGACGGGACCGAGGAGGCGCCATGGACGTCGCACAGGCCTGGATGATCGTCGGTGTCCCCGTCATGGCCGCCGCGCTCGCGCTGTTCGCCGGCCGGTCGCAACGGCGGGCATGGTTCGGCTACGCGCTGCTCGCCGGGCTCGTCGTCTTTCTCATCACCGTCCCCGGTGACGTCATCTTCGCCGCCGTGCCCGGCATGCTGCTGGTCGGTCTGGTCGCGAGCGGTAGGGGCACCCACCGCGACGACGACCAGCGCGAACACCACCAGGACCGCAAGCGGCTGACGACGGTCCGCGGGGACGGCGACGGCGCTCGCTGACGTCCGGTGCCGGTGGTGACGCTGTTGCCGGACCAGCGCACCGGAGCGCGGGGACTCGCGCCGAGCGTCCCCGTAAGGCACCATCCGCGCCACGGCGTCGCATCGGTCGCGGCGACGCCATTTTCGTCTGCCACCTCGAGGACACTCGTGCCCCGCAGTTACTACATCCGCACCTTCGGGTGCCAGATGAACGAGCACGACTCCGGTCGCGCCGCCGGCATGCTCGAGACGCTGGGCTACCGGCGTGCTGCCGACGAGTCGACGGCCGACCTCGTCCTGCTCAACACCTGTGCGGTCCGCGAGAACGCCGACAACCGCCTGTACGGCACGCTCGGCCACCTCAAGGGCCTCAAGGACGAGCGGCGCCGCGAGGGCAGCGACCTGACCATCGTCGTCGGCGGCTGCCTCGCGCAGAAGGACGGCGCCACCGTCGCCGAGAAGGCGCCCTGGGTCGACGTCGTCTACGGCACCCACAACCTGCCCGACCTGCCCCAACTGCTCGCGCAGGCCGACTCGGCCGCGATCCCGGTCGTCGAACTGGTCGAACAACTCGAGACGTTCCCGTCGGCACTGCCGGCCAAGCGCTCGGTGCGCCACCACGCCTGGGTGTCCATCGCGGTCGGGTGCAACAACAGCTGCACGTTCTGCATCGTGCCGAGCCTGCGCGGCCCGGAACGGTCCCGCCGCATCGGCGAGATCGTCGCCGAGGTCCGGGCGCTGGTCGCCGACGACGTCGTCGAGGTGACCCTGCTCGGCCAGAACGTCAACTCCTACGGGCGCGACCTCGCCGGCGCCTCGCAGTTCGCCGAGCTGCTCCGTGAGCTCGGCCGGGTCGAAGGCCTCGAACGAGTCCGGTTCACCTCGCCCCACCCGCGTGACTTCACCGACGAGGTCCTGCACGCGATGGCCGAGACGCCCAACGTCTGCCAGCACCTGCACCTGCCGCTGCAGTCCGGTTCGGACCGCGTGCTGCGGCTGATGCGCCGCTCGTACCGCTCGCGCCGCTACCTCGCCCTGATCGAGAAGACCCGCGAACTGATGCCGGACGCGGCCCTCACCACCGACATCATCGTCGGCTTCCCCGGTGAGACCGACGAGGACTTCCAGGCGACCCTCGACGTGGTGTCGCAGGTCGGCTTCGACCAGGCCTTCACCTTCCAGTACTCGCCGCGGCCGGGCACGCCGGCCGCCGCACTGGTCGACGAGTTCGTCTCGCCCGAGGTCATGCGCGAGCGCTACGGCCGGCTCGAGGTACTCACCCGCGCCCAGTCGCTGGCCGGCCACCAGCGCCTGCTCGGCACCACGCAGGAACTGCTCGTCGAGTCGCCCTCGAAGACCGACCCCTCCCGCTGGTCCGGCCGCACCCGCGGGAACCACCTCGTGCACTTCCCGGCGCCCACCAACGGACACGATGTCGAACCCGCTTTCGCGCCCGGCGACCTCGTGTCCGTCGAGGTGACCGAGGCCACGGCCAACTACGCGATCGGCAGCGAGGCAACCATCGAGCGGCGGACGACCGCGGGACGCGCCGCGGGCGCAGCCATGGCGCGCGGCGAGACGCACGGCATGCCCGCCGACGCGCTGCCGACGCCGGGTGCGGCCGGGCTGCAGCTGCCGGTGCTCGCCGCGCCGGCCGGCCGGTGACGATCGCGGCCCGCGCGGTGCTGCCGACTGCCACGGGGCTGTTCACGCACCCCGACGCCCCCGACTTCCGCGCCCTGCGCGCATCGGTCGACCGGGCACTGACCTCGCTGCCGGCGGTCGACTCGTTCATCCTGCTCGCCGCGGGCGACGAAGCACTCCTGCACGACGCGTCCGCCGTCACGCTGGTCGCCGGCGATCAGCCGAAGGTTCGGGCCGAACTGCACCACGACGAACAACTGTTGGCGGCGCTGTCGCCGCGGGGACAGTTCCCGCGCGTGCGTGACGATTTCCTCGCCGGTCCGCTCGCCGTGTTGGCGCTGTTGGTCAACGCGGTCCAGCCCGAGGCCACCACGATGCCGGTGACGGTGCCACGCGCGGCCGGGACCGACGCGCTCGCGGCCTTCGCCGCCGGCATCGTCGGGGCCGTGCAGGCGACCGGGCGCACCGTCGCGATCGTCGCCGCCGGGGAACTCGCGCTGCAGTTGGACGACGAGCAACTCGCGGGCCCGCGGGAACACCCCGTCGGCTTCGACGCCGCGGTCGTCGCGGCGCTCGAGACGGGCGATGCCGCGGCGATGGCGGACCTCGGACCGGGGCGGGCCGGCGACGAGGGCGCCGTCGGGTGGGCGCCGCTGGCCGTGTTGCTCGCTGCGGCATCCGGTCCGGGCCCGTTCGGCAAGGTCGACTACCTGCGCGTCGCCCGCGTGGGTCGCGCGGTCGCGTGCGACCTCGACGCGTGACCGCCGACGTGCACCCGTCCGTCCTGGCGATCGTCGGTCCGACCGCCAGCGGCAAGTCGAGCCTGGCGCTCGACGTCGCCCGGGCACGCAGCCTCGGCGGCCACGCGACCGAACTGGTGGCTGTCGACGCCTTCACGCTCTACCGGGGCATGGACATCGGAACGGCCAAGCCGACCGCCGAGGAGCGCGACGAGGTACCCCACCACGGCCTCGACCTGTGCGGCCCGTCCGAGGAGGCGACCGTCGCCTGGTTCCAGGGCGAGATCCGTGCCTCCATCGCCGACGTCATGGCGCGCGGTGCGACGCCGCTGCTGGTGGGCGGCTCGGGCCTGTACTTCCGCGCCGTGGTCGACGACCTGCGCTTCCCACCGACCGACCCGGAGGTCCGCGCCCGGCTCGAGGCCGAGTGGTGGGAGCGGCCGGCCGAGGCCCATGCACGCCTCGTCGATCTCGACCCCGACGCGGCCGCGCGCATCGAACCCGAGAACGTCCGCCGCACCGTGCGTGCACTCGAGGTGATCGAGCTGACGGGGGAGCCGTTCTCCGCATTCGCCGCGGCCTGGCGCAGCTACGAGTCGATCTATCCCGGTCTGCAGGTCGCCTACCTCGAACCGCCGGCCGAGGCGCTGCGGGCCCGGATCGCGTCGCGTTCGCGTGCCATGGTCGCCGCGGGCCTGCTCGACGAGGTCACGGCGCTGCGCGCGGGACCCGGCCTGTCGGTGACGGCGGCCAAGGCGATCGGCTACGCCGAGGCGGCAGCGGTCCTCGACGGCGAGGCGCCGTCCGACGACCTGGCCGGCGCGATCGCCAAGCGGACCTGGAACTACGCCAAGCGGCAGCGCAGCTGGTTCCGCGCCGACCCACGCTGCACCCCGACCGAGCCCGCCACCGTCCTGACGACGTGGAGTGCCGCCTAGCCTGCCCGACCATGGGCTCCCACGCCGCGGGGTCAGCCGCCGGGGGTGAGGGTCAGGGTGTTCTCGGCGGCGTCCTCGACGGAGGCCGGGTCGAACGGCAACGGGATCGTCTCGCCGTCGCGCCACAGCTCGGCCTGGTCGGTGTAGTGGCCGTGGAACGGCCGGCCCGACTGCCCGGTCAGGTGCACCCACCGGCCGGCGTCCATGTCGGACGCGTCGACGAGGTAGCGCATCGACGGCACCCAGTTCACCTCGTAGCCCTCGGCGGCGTTCCAGCCGTTGGCGTTGACGATGCCGGTGCCACCGGACGTCTCGAGCGGGCCGCGGTTGAACAGCGATTCGACCGGCCCGATCCCCGACGTACCGAACGTCGCGTGGGTCAGTGTCAGCGTGTGCATCTCGCCCCAGCGCCAGTCCTCGGCGTCGTCGCCGAAGCGGTCCACCACCTCGGCATGGGCATCGGCGAGCGCGGCCGCCAGCACCTCGTCGCGGGTCTCGACCTCGTCGGTGTCGCGGTCGTCCCACCACGCCGACTCGGGGTCCTCGACCAGGTCACGGACCATCTCCCACCAGTCCGACCCGCCTGACGGGTGGGCCCACTCGGGCAACTCGTCGTGGAAGATGCGCTGCAGTGCGTGGCGCCAGAAGGCGTTGAACACCGCGCCACCGGCGCTGTCGGCGTCGTCCTGCAGGTCCCAGTCGCGCAGCACCTCCTGTGCCTGCTCGACGCCGGCCTCGACCTCGAGGTCGACGAGGTGGGGGACCAGCACCTCGGCGTTGGTGTTGTGGGCATCCATCTGCACCGTGAGCAGGTCGGCGAGCGTCAACTGGTCGCGCTCGCCGAGCAGGTCGTGGATGCGCTGGGCGCGGTGGCCCATGTCGTTGTCGCTGCTCAGGAACGGCTCGGCGCCCTCGGGCAGGACCGGCTGGTTGGCGGTGATGATCTCGCCGTCGGTCGGGTCGAAGGTGAACGGCAGTTCCTCGAAGTCGAGGAAGCGCTCCCAGGTGTGCTCGCCGGTCCAGCCGGGCACCGGCTGCGTGCCGTCGCTCGCCTCGCTGCGGACCGGGATCTTGCCCGGTGCCTGGTAGCCGATGTGGCCGTCGACATCGGCGTAGACCAGGTTCTGGGCGGGCACCTCGAAGTGGGACGCGGCCTCGCGGAACTCGTCGAAGTCGTCGGCCTGCATGAACCCGGCCACCGCGTCCATCGTCGTGCCGGGGGCCAGTGCGGTCCAGCGCAGCGCGACCTCCAGTTCGGCGCCCTCCTCGGGGCCCTCCGGCCCGTCCCCGCCGGGCAGTGGTCCGCCGGACCCGGCGACCATCGTGCGCGCCGCCTCGGAGACGTCGCTGAACAGCGGGCCGTTGCGGGTCGCGCGGATCGTCAGTGGGATGTCGTCGCCGCCCGCCACCTTCAGCGTGTCCTCGATGATCTCGAGGTCCTGCCAGCCGTCCTCGGTGAGGTACTGGTCGTCGCGGACCTGCTCGACGTAGAGGTCGGCGACGTCGGGTCCGAGGTTGGTGAAGCCCCACGCGATGCGGGCGTTCTGGCCGATCACGATGCCCGGCACGCCGGCGAAGGAGAACCCGGCGACGTGGAACGGGCAGTCCTCGGTGACCTCCGCGCAGCGCAGGCCGACCTGATACCACAGCGACGGCTGGCCGGCGCCGAGGTGCGGGTCGTTGGCCAGCAGTGCGCCACCGGTCGCCGAACGCTCGGGGCCGATGACCCACGAGTTGGACCCGATGCCCTCGTCGGCGCCGTTGGCCAGCACCTTCGGGGCGGCCAGCAGTGCCTGCTGTGCCCGGTCAAGCGCGGCGTCGTACGCGGCACCCTCGGCGTCCTCGGTCGCGTCGCCCTCGCCGGCGCCGTCCCCCTCGTCACCTGCACCACCTGAGGTCGCGCCGCCCGCGCCGCCTGCGCCGTCGTACGCCTCGGCGGCCTCGAGGTTCGCCTCGTCGAGGATGGTCTCGTGCCGGTCGTAGGGGAAGTCGGGGAACAGGTCCTGCCAGTCGCGGCCCTCGCCGAGGTCGACGGTCTGCAGACGTCCGCGCAGCAGTTCGTCCTCGAGGTTGGAGCGCAGGTCCCACGCCATGGCCTTGAGCCAGGCGACCGAGTCCAGCGGCGTCCACGGCTCGGGCTCGTAGCCGCGCGCGCCCGCGACGGGCAGCAGCCCGTGCTCGAGCGAGAGGGCGCTGCCGGTCTTGTCCCCGACCCAGGCGTTGACGCCCTCGGCGTAGGCCTCGAGCATCGTGATCGTGTCGTCGTCGAGCAGTTCGAGTTCCTGCTCGGCGACCCGCCGCCACCCGAGCGTGCGCACGAACGCGTCGGTCTCGACCTGGCTCTCGCCGAACAACTCGGCGATGCGACCGGCGGTCACGTGCCGGCGAAAGTCCATCTCCCAGTAGCGGTCCTGGGCGTGGACGTAGCCCTGGGCCCGGAACAGGTCGGTGGCCGTCTCGGCCACGATCGTCGGCACCCCGTAGGCGTCGCGGTGGACGGTGACCTCGCGTTCGAGGCCGGGCACCGCCAGTTCGCCGGCGACCTCGGGGAACGAGCGACGGACCATGAAGATCCCGGCGACGCTGCCGACCACCAGCAGCACCACCAGCAACCCGACCAGTCCCAACGCGAGCCGCCTGAACCACCGCACGAGGTGCCCTTCGTACACGGACAGGACGACGTGACCCGGCGCATCCGCGCGGCTGTCCCCTGCCGAACCGATGGGGCAGTCAAGCAGGGCCGCGGTCCACAGCGGGTACCGACAGGGGTGTCGAGGACAGAACGTGCGCGTACCCTGGCCCCATGGAGTTCACCAAGGCCCACGGAACCGCGAACGACTTCGTCGTCCTCGCCGACCCGCACGACGAGCTCGAGGTGTCGGCGCACCTCGTGCGTGCCCTGTGCGACCGTCGGCGTGGCATCGGCGCCGACGGCGTCATCCGCATCGGCGGGCCGACGGCCGACGGGGGCCAGCTCTTCATGGACTACCGCAACGGCGACGGCTCGATCGTGGAGATGTGCGGCAACGGCGTGCGGGTCACGGCCAAGTACGCCGTCGACCACGGCCTCGTGACCCCGGGCGATGGCGGCACCGTGGTGATCGGGACCCGCGGGGGGCCGAAGCCGGTCCGCATCGTCGGCCGCCACGACGACGGCACCGTCGCCGACGTCGAGGTGGACATGGGCCCGCCGATCTTCGCGCCCGCCGACGTCCCGTTCGAACCGGCTGCCGCGGCTGCCGCCGCCGACGATGACGTCCTCGTGCACACGGTCACGGTCGGGGACCACCACCTCGACGTCGCCGTGGTGTCGATGGGCAACCCGCACGCGATCACCCGCGTCGACGACGTCGCGACCGCGCCGGTGACCACGCTCGGCCCGCAGGTCGAGACGCACGCCGCGTTCCCGGCCAAGACCAACGCCGAGTTCGTCCAGGTCGTCGACCGCGGGCGCGTCCGGCTGCGGGTGTGGGAACGGGGTGTCGGCGAGACCGCCGCCTGCGGCACCGGGGCCTGCGCCACGGTCGTCGCCCTGCACCACGCCGGCGACGTCGACGACGAGGTGGCGGTCGAACTGCCCGGCGGCACCCTGACGGTGCGCTGGCGACCCGGCGAATCGGTGATCATGACCGGACCGGCCGTCGAGGTCGGGCACGGCACCCTGGACGAGGCCTGGCTGCGCGCCGCGCAGGCCGGCCAGATGGAGACCGCACCCTGAGTTCCGACGAGCAGTTCCCTGCCGACGACGCACGCGATGGCTCCGGCGCCGAACTCGGCGACGATGTCGTGGATGGCTTCGGCGTCGACGACGAACCCTCCGCCGACGACCTGCGCCTGTCCGACGGCACCTACCTCAGCGACGAGCAACTCTCGCGCGCCGAGGAACGCCGTCGTCGACGCGACGTCATCGAGGAGGGCGCACCCCGCGAGGGCGTCGACATCATCCGCCGCGTCGAGGCGGCCGTGATCGTCGGCGTGCAGTTGCCGGGTCGTACCTCGGGCGACATCGACGCGTCCCTCGACGAACTCGAGGCCCTGCTCGACACGGCCGGTGCCGAAGTGGTCGAGCGCGTCGTACAACGGCTCGACAGCCCGCAGTCGGGTACCTACATCGGCGCCGGCAAGGTCGCCGAGCTGCGCGAACTGGTGGCCGTGCTCGGCGCCGACGCGGTGGTGTTCGACGACGAACTCACGCCGGCGCAGCAACGCACGCTCGAGGAGAAGATCAAGCAGAAGGTGCTCGACCGCACCATCGTGATCCTCGACATCTTCGCCCAGCACGCCACCTCCCGCGAGGGCAAGGCCCAGGTCGAACTGGCCCAGCTGTCCTACCTGCTGCCGCGCCTGCGCGGTTGGGGCACGGCCCTGTCGAGGCAGGCCGGTGGTCGGACCGCCGGCGGTGCCGGTATCGGTGGCCGTGGTCCCGGCGAGACCCAGCTCGAGGTCGACCGCCGTCGCATCATGCGCCGCATGTCCAAGCTGCGCCGCGACCTCAAGGACTACACCCGTATCCGCGAGACGAAGTCGGCCGAACGCGACCGCAACCGGGTCCAGGTCGCCGCCCTGGTCGGCTACACCAACGCCGGTAAGTCGTCGTTGCTGAACGCGATGACCGGCGCGGACGTGCTGGTCGAGAACCGGCTGTTCGCCACGCTCGACGCCACCGTGCGGCGGCTGCCGCTCGAGGATGGCCGCGACGTGGTGATGACCGACACCGTCGGATTCGTGCGCAAGCTGCCACACGGCCTGGTCGAGGCCTTCAAGTCGACGCTCGAGCAGTCGGCCAGCGCCGATCTGCTGGTCCACGTCGTCGACGCCTCGCACCCCGAGGCCGAGGCCCACATCGTCGCCGTGCACGAGGTCCTCGAGGAGATCGGCGCCGACGCCGTCCCCGAACAGATCGTGCTCAACAAGATCGATCGGGCCGATGCGGCGACCGTCGAGGCCCTGGCACGTCGGATCCAGGTCGAGCTGTCCGCCGACCCGGTGCTGGTGTCGGCCCACACCGGGGCGGGGCTCGAGGAACTCGTCGAACGCATCCGGGTGCGCATCCCCGGCCAGCGGCTGCGCGTGACCGCCCACATCCCCTATGCCCGCCAGGACCTCGTCGCCCTGGCGCACCGCAGTGGCCAGGTCGTCAAGGAGGCCCACGGCGAGCAGGGCACCGAGCTGGTCGCCGACCTCGACGTCGGTGTGGCACGCCAGCTGCGCAAGTATCTCGAGGTCGACCCGTTCGCCGACGAGATCGAGGACTGGGAACGGGAGACGGCCACCTGACCGCTGCGCCATTCGACGCGACCGATCCGGCGGCCATCGCGGCCCGCCTGCGCGCGCTTGCACTGGCCGGTCGTCGGCTGGGGCGCAGCGAGTCCGAGGACGAGGTCTACGACCTCGCCGTCGACGTCGCGCTGCGCTGTCTCGACGCCGACTCGGGCTCGCTGTCGCGGTTCGACCGGGCCGAGGGCGTGGCCCGCACCTTGCGCAACCGCGGTTCGCTGGCGGCGTGGGAGGCCGAGCGCCCGACCGACGAGACCTACCGGCTCGAGGGCCATCGCGGCCTGATCACCGTGCTGCTGCAGGGCCGCGCCTGGCTCGGCAACGTCGACGACGACCACCTGCCCGCCGCCGACCGCGACCTGCTGCGGCGGTTGGACAAGTACGCCGCGCTGGCGTCGCCGGTGGTGGTGGGATCGGACGTGTGGGGTGAGCTCTACGTCACCCGTGCGCATGGCCGTCCACCCTTCGACGAACTCGACCTCACGATCTGCCAGACGCTGGTCGGCCTGGTCGGCGCCGCCCTGCGCCACCTGCAGGATCGTGCCGTCCTGCGCGACATGGCCTATCGCGATCAACTCACCGGCCTGGCCAACCGGCGGGCGGTCGACGAGCGGCTCGCGTCGGTCTTCGCCCACGAGCGGCTGGCGAGCCCGGTCGCGGTCGTGCTCGGCGACGTCAACGGCCTCAAGGAGGTCAACGACGAACAGGGCCACGGGGACGGCGACCGTCTGCTGCGCGAGACGGCCGAGATCCTCACGCGCGAGATCGCCCACCACCCCGGCGGACTGGCCGCGCGCATCGGGGGTGACGAGTTCTGCCTCATCCTCGAAGGCGTCACCGAGGACGAGGTGCAACAGATCGCGGCCCGGGTGATGGCCGCGACCGCGACGTTGCCGGCCGGCGGGGGCCTGTCGTGCGGGTACGCCATCGCCGACCGTCGCCCTGGTGGGGCGCCGACGCCGGGCGCCGCGGCACGCGCGATGCTGCGGTTGGCCGACGCGATGCAGTACCGCGAGAAGCGTCGCGCCCGGGCCACCCGGGCCGGTGTGCCGCTGACGCCGGTCGGCGCCGCGCGCCAGCAACCGCGCCTCGTCGAGCGCGAGGTCGGCCGCAAGCTCGCCACCGCGGTGCTGCAGGCGGTCCAGGCGGCGCCGGACGACGCCGAGCAGCGGCTCGCGGCGCTCGCTGCCAGCGCGGCGGCGACGCTCGGCGCCGCCTCATGGTGGCTGTCCGCCAGCGACGGCATCGCGCTCGAGGTCCGACACGGCGAGCTGTTGCGCCACCCCGACACCGGTCCCGGCAACCGGCCGGGCGAGATCGGCGACCGCTACCTGCTCGAGGACTACCCGGCGTCAGCCGCCGTGCTCCGTGGAGGCGCGCTGTTCGCCACCCTCGAGGACGGCGAGTTGTCCGAACGCGAGTTCCTCGCCGCCAACGGCTACACCGCCGTGCTCGCCAGTGGCGTGGACAGCGACGGGGTGGGGTGGCTGGTCGAGATCTGCGCCGACGCACTGACCGAGCCGCTCGCGCCGCACGAAGGGCTGCTGCTCGCGCTCACCCTGCTCGCGGCCGGCATCGATCCCGCCGACACGGCCATCTGATTCCGGCTAGCGGACCGAGCGCATCACGGAGACGACCTTGCCCATGATCCTGGCGTCCTGCTCGGAGTGGACTGGGATCGGTTCGTAGGCCTCGTTGGCCGGGTCGAGGAACACCTCGCCGGCGCGGGTGCGGCGGAAGAACTTCACCGTCGCCTCGCCATCGATGAGCACGGCGCACATCTCGCCCTGCTCGACCGACGGCTGTTCGCGCACGACCACGAGGTCGCCGTCGAGGACGCCGGCCTCGATCATCGACTCGCCGCGTACGCGCAGCATGAACAGCTGGCCCTCGCCGACGAGTTCCTTGGGCAACGCGTAGACCGCGTCGACGCGTTCCTCGGCCAGGATCGGGCCACCCGCGGCGATCTCGCCGACCAGCGGGATGTTGCGCGACGAGGCGGGGCGCATCTCGAGGCCCATCTCGGGGTCGCGGCCCATCTCGAGCGCGCGCGGCTTGGTCGGGTCGCGGCGCAGGTAGCCCTTGGTCTCGAGCGTCTCGAGCTGTGCGTGCACCGACGAGGTCGACTTCAGCCCGACCGCGTCGCCGATCTCGCGCACCGAGGGCGGGTAGCCGTGGGCGTCGACGTGGGCGTGGATGACCTCGAGGATGGCGCGCTGGCGCGCGGTGAGGTCGTCGACGTCACGCATCTGCTCGGGGTTGGCGGCTTCCACGTCAGGCTCCCGGTTCTCGGACCAGCCGAACGGGCGTTCGGGCGAACCGACCGTAACACCGTTGCCGTCCGAATGCGAACACCCGTTCGAGAAACCACTTGACGACCGAACACCCGTTCGCTTCACTCGGACCAGAACACCCGTTCGACTCTTCCCCGACGGAGGGCGTGTCACACCCCCTCCGTAGCGTCGAACTCGACCGCGACACCCCAGCAACCCCACGGCCCCGGTGTGCGTCGAAGCCACGGTGAACCACGAGGAGCCCACGATGAGCACGATCGCGTTGCCGGCCACCACCGCCCGCACCCGCACGGCCGGCACCCGCCGTCCCTCGGCGGCCGTGATCTGGCGCCGTCGTGCCGTGGCGATCCTCGCCCTGATCGTGGTCGCGTTCCTGCTCACCGTGGCGATCGGCCGGGTCGGCGCCGAGGCGGAACTGCAGGACAAGGTCGCCGGCCACGTGGTGGTCGAGCCGGGCCAGAGCCTGTGGGAGGTCGCCGTCGCGACCGCTCCCGAGGGCATGGACGCCCGCCGCCACCTCGACGACCTGGTCGAACTCAACGGCTTCACCTCGTCGCAGGTCGACGCCTGGACCGTGGTGCTCCTGCCGGCGCGCTGACCGCCACGCCGGTACGCGACACCAGACGGCCCGCGGCTCCCGCCGCGGG
>JBBDSX010000197.1:5018-6399 GCA_040904725.1 Egicoccus sp. | reverse complement strand
CCCGCACGTACGGTGGTGTGGGAGGGGCCAGGGAGAGCCTGGCCCCTACCCGATCACACCGCCGGGAATTTTCCCGACGTTCCGAGACATGTCGCGCTACGCGCCGAACACCCTGCGCAGCGGAATGCAAGGGCCGACCGACCGCGCTACCGGTCGGCGGCGCGGGTATCAAGAACAACGTGGCGGCTCACTGCCGCGGCTCGCTGGTCGCTGTCGACCGGCGAACCCGGCTCGGCCGGGAGGTCGATGATGGCGGCGGATGTATCACCGGTCGAGACCCCATCCGATCCGGCCCTCGTCCAACAGTTGATCGCCAGACTGCCCGACGTCGCGGTGTTGACCTTCGACCGCGGCCTGCGGTTCACGGCGGCTGGTGGCCCGGGTCTCGCGGGCCAAGGTTGGGATCCCGCGGAACTGCTCGGGCGGCGGCTCGATGACGTCCTCGATGCTCCGCGGGCAGCGGCGCTGGGCCGTTACTACCGGCCCGCGCTCGCCGGCGAGACGCGCAGCTTCCGCTACCGGGGCATCCGCCGCCCCGACCGCCTCAACGAGGTCGAGGTGGTCCCGCTGCGGGGTGCGGACGGTGCGGTCACCGGCGGGCTGGTCGTCTCCCGCGACGTCACCGAGCAGGTGCAGTACATCGAGGCGCTGGCGCACAGCGAACAGCGCCTGCGCCAACTCAGCGCCGCCTCGATCGACATGCTCGCGCTGTACGACGTCGACGGCATCTACCTCGAGGTGTCCGAGGCCAGCGAGCGCCTGTTCGGCTGGACGCCCGAGCAGTTGGTGGGCCGGTCGTCCTACGAGCTGTTCCATCCGGACGACCTCGCCGCGGTCCGTGCGGTCCACGAGGCGGTGCTCGAGCGGCCCGAGGACGGCAGCGTGACCTACCGGATGCGTTGTGCCGACGGCACCTACCGGTGGGTCGAGGTCAACGGTCACCAGGTCCTCGATCCCGAGACCGGCGACGTGGTCGCGATCCAGTGCACGACCCGGGACGTCACCCGGCGCCGGGAGGTCGACGAGCAGTTGCGCAAATTCCGAGGCCCGGTTCCGGGCCGCCCTGACCGGCGCGCCGATCGGGATGGCGCTGGTGGCCGTCGACGGCGCCTTCGTCGAGGTCAATACGGCCCTCTGCCGCATCCTGGGCCGCACGGCCGATGACCTGCGTGGTCTGACCTTCCAGGCCGTCACGCATCCCGACGACCTGCAGGCCGACCTCGCCCTGGTGGAGGAGCTGCTGGCCGACCGCCGCCGCAGCTACGAACTCGAGAAGCGCTACCTACGTGCGGACGGCACCGCCGTGCCCTGTGAGCTGCACGTGGCGCTGGTGCGTGACCCGGCCGGCGAACCCCTGCACTTCGTGGCCCAGATGGTCGAC
>JBBDSX010000197.1:3674-4918 GCA_040904725.1 Egicoccus sp. | reverse complement strand
CAGATGGTCGACGTCGCCCGTCAGCTGACCCTGCAGATGACCCAGTCGGTCGAGGGGCTGCTCGCGCTCGCCCAGATCGGCGGCGGGGGCCTCGACCTGCGACGGCTCGACGTCGGGCGCCTCGTGGGCGAGGCGGCCGCCGCACTCGCCGACCAACTCGACGGGGCCGCGACGAAGCTGCGCGTGGAGCCGCTCCCGGAGGTCGCTGGCAATGCCGCCCAGATGCGCGTGCTGTTTCAGAACCTGCTCGCCAATGCGGTCCGTTTCCGCGACCCCGAGCGATCGCTGGAGATCATCGTCGACGCGGTACCCGAGGAGGGTGCGTGGCGCTTCCGTGTCCAGGACAACGGCAGTGGGCTCGGGGCCGTCGACGCTGGGGCAATCTTCGAACCGCTCGTGCGGGGTGGCGACGGCGTCGACGGTGGCGGTGTCGGCCTGGGGCTGGCGACCTGTCGTCGCATCGTGCAGCGTCACGGGGGGCAGATCGGCGCGTATCGGTGCGACGTCGGCACACGTTTCGAGTTCACGTGGCCCGCGCGATGAGTTCCGCCCCGGCGGCGGCGTCGCCGCTGCTGCTTCCACGAGCGGGCCGCGCCAGCATCGTGGGAGTCAGGCGGTGTTGGCCTTGGGTGGGGCTTCCTTGCGCAGGGTGAGGAGTGCCTCCTCGAAGTCCTCGGGGCCCTGGAAGTCCTTGTAGACCGACGCGAAACGGACGTAGGCCACGTCGTCGAGGTCGTGCAGTTGGGCGAGCACCTTCAGCCCGACCTGCTCCGAGGTGACCTCGCGGGCGCCGCCGACGCGCAGGGACTGCTCGACCCGGGCGGCGGCGCGCTCGAGGTCCTCCTGCGGCACCCGGCCCTTCGCGGCGCGGGACATGCCGTCGAGCACCTTCTGGCGCGAGAACGGCATCCGCACGCCCGAGCGTTTCAGGACCCACAACTCGGGCAACTCGACCCGCTCGAACGTGGTGAACCGCACGCCGCACGCGCGACACTCACGACGGCGGCGGATCGAGGCGCCATCGGGGGTCGGGCGCGAGTCGACGACCTTGTCGTCGTCGATCCCGCATTCGGGGCAACGCACGGGCAACTTCCTGCTCGGCTCGACGCGGACGGTACGGCCTGGCGGTCACGGGACCGAGCACCCTCGTCGCGCCACGCGCACGCCCGGCGTAATGCTCATCCCGCGCCGACGACCGCGGCGGTCTCGTCGCCGCTGGCGACGTCCGCGATCCGACTAGGATC
>JBBDSX010000197.1:1554-3664 GCA_040904725.1 Egicoccus sp. | reverse complement strand
ATCGCGCGCCATGGTCGATCCGTTGCATCCCGTCGACGACACCCCGGTGCCGGTCGGCCCGTCCGTGCTCGGGATCACGATGGCGGCACGGGCCACGATCGTCGACGGCTGGCTGGTGCGCGACCTCGAGGTGCCGGAGGGGCTCGACGGCCCCGACGGGATCCTGCAGGGCGGGTTGGCCGCGGGCGTGACCATCGACGCAGCCCGTGCCGCCGACCGGTTCGGGGCGCCGCTGACCGCAGTCGACGCCCGACTGTTCGCCCCGACCCCGCTCGGACGCACGCTGCAGGTGGCGGTCCGCCCGACCGACACCACCGCGACCTACGAGGTCGAGACCCGCGACGAAGGCCGCGTCCTGGTCGCCGCCACGGTCGAGTTGGCCGGCTACGACCCGTCGGCGCAGGCCTACGACCTGATCGAGTTGGCGTCCGCGCCGATCCCGCAGGGCCGGGCCGAGTCGCCGTTCCCGCACTGTTTCGTCTGCGGCGTCGACCCCCACCACGAACACGGCCAGCAACTGCTGCCGGCCTGGGTCGACGAGGGGCGCATCTCGATCCCGTGGGTGTGCGACGAGGAGTTGGGCGGCGAGACCGGCATCATCGACCCGCTGGTGGTCTCGGCCGTGCTCGACTGTCCGACGGTGTGGTCCGCCTGGCACGAGGTCGAGGCCAACGACTGGCAGGGCGCCTTGCTCGCCCACTACCACCTGCGCATGTACGGCGACGCGCCGGTGATGGACCCGGTCCGCACCGTGGCCCGCTTCGACGGCCTCGACGGACGCAAGATCCGCGCCCGCGGTGGCCTGGTCGACGAGGACGGCATCGTCTACGCGATCTCGTCGGCGTTGCACATCGGCGTCGCCGAACTCCCTGCCGCGTCGGCTTGACGGTGCCGGCCCACCTGCGCGAGGACATGCGTCAGCGACAGGCCGCCATGCTCGCCGACCTCGAGACGTTGGTCGCCACCGAGTCACCGTCCACGGACGTCCCGTCGCTCGTGCGCTGCGGCGAGGTCGTGGCGGCGATGGGGGAGCGGCTGCTGGGCACGGCGCCGGAGACGGTCGTGGTCGACGGCTGGCCGCATCTGCGGTGGCGGTTCGGCACGCCGCGCGTGCTGCTGCTCGGTCACTTCGACACGGTGTGGCCGCTCGGCACGATCGCGCGCTGGCCCTTCGCCGTCGAGGACGGGATCGCCACCGGACCGGGCGCGTTCGACATGAAGGCGGGCATCGTCGCCGGGTTCCACGCGCTGGCCGCCCTCGGCGGGCCACCCGACGGCGTGTCCGTGCTGCTGACCTCCGACGAGGAGACCGGCTCGCTCACCTCCCAGGCGCTGATCGAGAAGGAGGCCGAGGGCCTGGACGCCGTACTCGTGCTCGAACCCGGACTCGGCCGCGACCTCAAGGTGGCCCGCAAGGGCGTGTCGATGTACGCCGTCGAGATCCACGGCCGGGCCGCGCACGCCGGTCTCGACCCGGAGAAGGGCGTGAACGCGCTGGTCGAACTCGCCCACCAGGTGCTGGCGATCGAGCGGCTCGCCCGCCCGGAGCTCGGCACGACCGTCACGCCAAGCGTCGCCGCCGCCGGGACCGGCACCAACGTGGTGCCCGCCGCCGCACGCGTCGCCGTCGACGTCCGTGCCGAGACCGCCGACGAACAGCGCCGCGTGGACGCCGCGATCCGGTCGTTGGCGCCGGTGCTGGCCGACGCACGGCTGACCGTCGATGGCGGCGTGAACCGGCTGCCGCTGGAGGAGGAACACAGCCGCGACCTGTACGCACGTGCGGTCGAGGTCGCCGAACGGCTCGGCCTGCCCGCACCCGGGGCGGCCCGCGTCGGCGGCGCCTCCGATGGCAACTTCACCGCCGCGATCGGGGTGCCGACCCTGGACGGGCTGGGGGCGGTCGGCGCCGGCGCCCACGCCGAGGGAGAACACCTCGAGGTCGCCTCGCTGCCCGAGCGCGCGGCGTTGGTCGCCGGGCTCGTCTCCGACCTGCTGGGCTGACGGCCGGGCCGGATCCCGATCAGTAGCCTGCGCCCGAATCGACCGGGGGGCAGGGGTGCCGCAGGACGAACCAGACCGCCAGTGGCAACCGGGTGAGCGGCCGCCG
>JBBDSX010000197.1:0-1454 GCA_040904725.1 Egicoccus sp. | reverse complement strand
CGACGTCGGGGAGGAGGCCCTGGGATGGCTCGGCTCCTTCTCCGACTGAGGCTGCGCCTGGTCGCGAACACGCTCAGCCGCGGTCTTCAGGCCGTCCTCGGCCTGCTGTTCGGCGCGCTGTTCGGGATCGGCGGTGGTGTGCTGGTCGCGGTGTGGCTCGGTTCGAGTTCGGCCAGCACGCTGTGGGCGGACGCGGTCGTGGTCGCGCTGGCCACCGTGTGGGTCGGGTGGCTGCTGCTGCCGATGCTGTCGTTCTCCTCCGACGACACCCTCGACCCGCGCGTGCTGGCCTGGCTGCCCCACAACCGCACCACGGCCGTCGCGGCCCGGTTCCTGCGCTCGCTGATCCGCGACCCGCGGGTGCGGACCCAGGCCATGAGCCAGGCCTTCATCGTCGTGCCGATGCTGGCGATCTCGGTCGGCAGCATGCAGGGCGACTCGGCCCCGCTGATCGCGACGTTCCTGGTCGTGCCGTTCGGCCTGATCGCCGCCAACCAGTACGGCCTCGAGGGGCCGGCGCTGTGGCAGCACCGGCTCGCCGGCGAGCATCCCCGCAGCGACATCCTGGGCCGCAACATCGCGCTGGGGACACTGGGCCTGCCGTTGGCCGCGGTGGCAGCCGTGGTGGTGTCGGCGGTGTTCGGGACGTGGGCGCTGCCGGTCGTCCTGCTGCTGTCGTTGGCGACCCTGCTCAGCCTGCTCGGGGTGTCCAACGCCGCGTCGGTCGCGTTCCCGTATCCGGTGCCGGAGGATGCGAGCAATCCGTTCGCGTCCAACGCCGGTGCACCGGGCGCCGGCTGTGTGCAGGGCCTGCTCGTGCTGGTCACGCTGCTCGCGCACGGCCTGCTGAGCGTCCCGCTCGTGCTGGCCGCGGTGCTGCCCGACACGGTCGGCGGGCGGACGGCCGCGTCGGCGGGGGCGGTGCTCTACGGCGTCGGCATCTTCGCGGTGGGCACCACGCTGGCCGTCCGCGGCGCCCGCAGCCGTGGACCGGAACTGCTCGCCGCCGTCGACCCGCGGCGGCAGTGACGTGGCCACCGCCGACGTGCCCCTGCGTTGCCCCCACTGCGGCGGTGCGCTGACCCGTGTCGAGCGGACCTGGCGCTGCGACGACGGCCACCACTTCGACGTCGCCAAGCAGGGCTACGTGAACCTGCTCGTCGGGCACAGGCACCCCACCGGCGACACGGCGACGATGATCGGCGCCCGCGAACGGGTGCTGGCCGCCGGCCACCTCGACGTCGTCACCGCGGCGCTGGTCGAGGCGTGCCGCGACCTGCCCGACGGCCTGCTCGTCGAGGTGGGTGCGGGCACGGCGCACCACCTCGTCGCCGTGCGGCGGGCGCTGGGGGAGCGGTCCGCGGTCGCCATCGACGTGTCGGTCCCCGCCGCCCGGCGGGCCGGCCGCGCCGACCCCGACCACACCGTCGCGGTGGTCGCCGACGTGTGGCAGC
>JBBDSX010000196.1:0-3863 GCA_040904725.1 Egicoccus sp. | reverse complement strand
CGTCGCGGTCGGCGCCCCACACGATCAGCTTGGCGATCATCGAGTCGTAGTCGCGTGGCACCTCGTAGCCCGACTCGGCACCCGTGTCGAAACGCACCCACGGGCCCAACGGCGGCCGCAGTTCGGTGATCAACCCGGGCGTCGGCATGAAGTTGGTCGCCGGTTCCTCGGCGTTGATGCGGGCCTCGATCGCGTGTCCGGTCAGCTTCACGTCGTCCTGGGTGATCCCCATGCCGTCGCCCGACGCGATCTTGAGCTGCGCCTGGGCGAGGTCGACGCCGGTCACCATCTCGGTGACGGGGTGTTCGACCTGCAGGCGGGTGTTCATCTCGAGGAAGTAGAAGGTCTCGTTGTCGCTGTCGAGCAGGAACTCGCACGTGCCGGCGTTGAAGTAGCCCATCTCACGCGCGACCTCGATCGCCGCGGTCCCGATCCGGTCGCGCAGGTCCTGGGAGATCCCGGCTGCCGGGGCCTCCTCGACCAACTTCTGGTGACGCCGCTGCAGCGAGCAGTCCCGCTCGCCGAGGTGGATCAGCGTGCCGTCGAGGTCGCCGAGCACCTGGATCTCGATGTGGCGGGGCCGCTCGAGATAGCGCTCGAGGTAGCACTCGCCACGACCGAACGCGGCCTTGGCCTCGCGCTGCGCCGCTTCGAGCGCCTCGCGCATCTCGTCGGCGTTGCGTACGACCTTCATGCCGCGGCCGCCACCACCGAACATCGCCTTGACGGCGACGGGGTAGCCGTACTCGTCGCCGAACTCGATCGCCTCGTCGGGATCCTCGGTCGGCTCCTGCGTGCCGGGCACCACCGGGACGCCTGCGGACAGCGCCACCGCGCGTGCCGACAGCTTGTCGCCCATCCGCCGGATCGCCTCGGCGGGCGGTCCCACGAACGTCAGGCCGGCCGCGGCGACCGCGTCGGCGAAATCGGCGTTCTCCGACAGGAACCCGTAGCCGGGGTGGATCGCGTCGACACCGGCCTGCTTCGCCACCTCGATGATCTTGTCGATGTTGAGGTAGGACTCGGACGCGGCCGTCGGCCCGAGCAGGTAGGCCTCGTCGGCCAGCCGCACGTGCGGCGCGTCGCGGTCGACCTCGCTGTAGACCGCCACGCTGCGGACCCCCAGCTCGCGGCAGGCACGGATGACACGGATGGCGATCTCGCCGCGATTGGCGACCAGCACGGCGTCGAACACGTCTCTGTTACCTCGGTCCGGTTTGGCGGGGACCCGGCGAAGACTAGTGACCCGCCACCGGCGACCTCGAAGCGGGACTCGACCCGTGGCCGGGGCCGGCCGATTGGCGCGGATGACCCGGGGCGGGGAACACTTTCGCGTCCTCCCGCCCCGCGTCTCATCCTGCCCGCACGAAAGGGTCGACGTCGATGCTTCGTCCGCGCGTCCGCCTGTTGCTGCCCGCCGTCCTCGTGCTGGCCCTGGCCGGTTGCTCCGGTGGCGGCGACACCACCGGCGAGCCCACCAGCGTCGGCACCCCGGGCGACGACGGGATCCTGCGCGTCACCGGTACGGACAACCTGCAGTGGGACCCGGGTGCGCTGGGCGCGCCGGCCGGTGAGATCACCTTCGAACTGGCCTGTGGGGAGCGCGTGAACCACAACCTCGTCGTCGACGTGGATGGGGAGCGCACGACCGTCGCCGAGTGCGGCCCGGACGGGACCGACCAGGGCACGCTTGGTCTCGAAGCCGGCGAGTACAGTTTCGTGTGCACCATCCCCGGCCACGAGTCGTCGATGAGGGGCTCGCTCGCCGTCGGCTGACCGCTCTGGTGGCGCCGCGCACCGGTTCGCGGCCGTCCGCGGGCCACAGGTACGCTGCGTCTCGCTCGTGGGCCCTTCGGTGGGTCGACGCGCGCAGTCGTCGTCGAGAGTCGTCCGAGCCTCGAGCTCGTGGAGGAGCCGCCGTGCGTCGCGCCACGTTGGGACTGGTCACCGCCGCAGGCCTGCTGGTCGCGGGTTGTTCGCCCGTTCCTGCCGGGGCCGAGGACGCGGCGGCTGTCGCCTGCCCCGAGGGTTCGGACTGCTTCGACCCGATCCAGCCGGTCGGGCCGGGTGGCGAGGTGTCCATGGACATGGGCAACTTCTTCTTCGACGACATCCAGGGCACGCCCGTCACCGGTGACGTGACCGTGACCGTCACCAACGTCTCCGACGCCTACCACAACGCCCAGTTCCTGGGTGCTGCCGACGGCTCCGGCCTGCCCGAGGCCGAGGGCGGCGAGACCGGCGAAGCGGTCGTCAAGCTCTTCCCGGGTGAATGGACCGTGATCTGCAACGTGCCCGGCCACCGCGCCGCCGGCATGGAGACCACCGTCACGGTCTACGCCACCGAGGAAGAGGCCGCCGCGGCCGCCGAGGAGGCCGGGACGGACTTCGTCGACGGCGAGCCCGAAGAGGGCGTCGACCCGACCCAGCCCGAGGAAGAGCAGGAACTGCCCGACGCCGACGAGGCCGAGGGTGGCTCGCCCGCCGGGACCGGCGACGGCGAGGCCAGCACCTCGGAGTCCGACTCGTGAGCCGACGTCACCCCTGAGTGCGTAGGAGCCCGTCCGGCGCATGCACGGTCGCGCCGCCCGTGCCCTCGAGCAGTGCGGCGCGTGTCCACGCGGGCATGGTCGGCCCACCACCGTCGCCGGTGACGCCGTCGTCCGCCACGGGCGTGAGCGCGACGACGAGCGCCGCGACCTCGTGGTCGGTCGGGCTGCCGTGCAGGACGCGGATGTCGGCCATCAGAGGGGGATGTTCCCGTGCTTGCGGGCCGGTCGTGCCTCGCGCTTGGTACGGGTGAACCGCAACGCCTTGATCAACTCGACGCGGGTGTGCGATGGCTCGATGACCGCGTCGACGTAGCCGCGCTCGGCGGCCCGCCACGGGTTGGCGAGGTCCTGCGCGTAGCGCTCCTCGAACTCGGCGTGCAGCGCATCCTGGTCCTCGGCGGCCTCGAGTTCGCGGCGGTAGAGGATGTTGACCGCACCCTTGGCGCCCATGACGGCGATCTCGGCGGTCGGCCAAGCGAGGTTGAGGTCCGCGCCGAGGTGCTTGGACCCCATGACGTCGTACGCGCCGCCGTAGGCCTTGCGCACGATCACGGTCAGTTTCGGCACGGACGCCTCGGCATAGGCGTACAGCAACTTCGCGCCGTGGCGGATGATCCCGCCGAACTCCTGGTCGGTGCCGGGCAGGAATCCGGGCACGTCGACCAGGGTGAGGATCGGGATGTTGAAGGCGTCGCAGAAGCGGACGAAGCGCGCCGCCTTCTCCGAGGAGTCGATGTCGAGCACGCCGGCGAGGTAGGCGGGCTGGTTGCCGACGATGCCGACCGTCTGCCCGTCGAGCCGGGCGAGGCCGACCACGATGTTCTCGGCGTAGTGCTGGTGCACCTCGAGGAACTCGCCGTCGTCGACGACGTGGCGGACCACGTCGCGCATGTCGTAGGGCTGATTGGACGAGTCGGGAACGAACGTGTCGAGCTCGGGGATCAGCCGCTCAGGGTCGTCGCCGCTCTCCATCACGGGAGGCAGCTCGAGGTTGTTGGCCGGCAGGAAGCTGAGCAGGTACTTGACCTCCTCGAGACAGCTCTGCTCGTCCTCGGCGGCGAAGTGGGCCACCCCGGACTTGGACGCGTGCGACATCGCACCGCCGAGCTGTTCCATCGTGACGTCCTCGCCGGTGACCGTCTTGATGACGTTCGGGCCGGTGATGAACATGTGCGAGGTGTCCTTCACCATGAACACGAAGTCGGTGATCGCCGGTGAGTAGACCGCCCCGCCCGCGCACGGCCCCATGATCGCGCTGATCTGGGGGATCACGCCCGAACTGCGGACGTTGCGCAGGAAGATGTCGCCGTA
>JBBDSX010000195.1:0-23084 GCA_040904725.1 Egicoccus sp. | reverse complement strand
GCCCTTCTTGTGCGCCATGTCAGATCTCCTCGATGCGGACGGTCGTGCGGTGCTGACGGTGACCGCGACGCTTGTGCTGGCGGGACTTGTTCTTGTAGGTGAAGACCCGGATCCGCTCACCCTTGTCGTGGCCGGTGATGGTCGCCTTGACCGCCCGACCGTCGAGGTCGCCACCGGTGGTGACGGCACCGTCGTCGCCGACGACGAGCACCGGGACGAGTTCGACGGCGTCACCGACCTCGCCCGAGAGCTTCTCGATGATGAGTTCGTGGCCGGGTTCGACCCGGTACTGCTTGCCGCCCGTGGCGATGACCGCGTACACGGTGGCCTCCTGGTGTCCGTGGGCCCCGTGCATGGGGCAGGTGAGCGTGGAAAGGTCGGTCCGTCTTCGGTCCTGCTGCCTTCCCGGCCGCATGCCAGCGCGTGGAGCGTGGCGAGTCGGTCGTTCGAGGACCGGGCGTCGGGCGAGGGCGAGACGGGCGCGCGAGGGCACCGCGTAGGGCAACGCGCGTCTCGGGAAGGTACCGGGGCGGGGCGCAGGTGGTCAACCGACGCCCCCTACCCTACGGGCCCCGGGCAGACGCGCCCGCCGTCCGTCCGATCCCGTCCGAAAGAGTTGCCACCGTGACGGCCACCTGCGCCGACACCGCCCGCCATCTGCACGAGCCGCTGGCCGGTACCGCGCCGACGGCGCTCGGCTGGCTGTGCGTCGAGCAGGGCGGCGCCTGGGGTCGCAAGGCCGAACGCGAGTCCGGGCTCGATCCAGAGGTGGCCGCGCACCTGGTGGCAGGGACCGACGACCTGCCACGTCCGCCTGCAACTGATCCGGCGTCCCGCCGCGAGGACCGCCGGTGTCGCCACGTCGGGCCGCCGCACCGTGCTGCTCGCCCACGCCGGCGACCAACCCTGGCTCGAGGTCGTCGAGGTGGAGGACGTGCGCGACCTGCTCGACCTCGACCCGGCCGTGTGCGCCTCGCCGACCCCGCCGGGTATCGGACGTCGCGACGACGAGCCGCGCTACCTGGTGTGCACCCACGCCAAGCGGGACCGCTGCTGCGCGACCTGGGGCCGGCCGATCGCCGACACGCTCGCCGCTCTCCACCCGGAACGGACCTGGGAGATCTCGCACGTCGGCGGCCACCGCTTCGCGGCCAACCTGCTCGTGCTGCCGCACGCCAGCGTGCACGGCGGCCTGGACGTGGCGGGCGCCATGCGGGTGGTCGATCTCGGCGCGGCCGGACGCCTCGACCTCGCCACATCCCGGGGCCGCTCGGGGATGCCACGACCGGCACAGGCGGCCGAGTTGTTCCTGCGCGCCGAACTCGGGACCGATTATTTCGATGCGGTCCGGTTCGTCGAGGTGACGGATCTCGGTGACGACCGCACCCGCGTCCACCTCGACGTCGAGGCGGAGGCGCACGTGGTCGAGGTTGTGCTCGAACCGACCGGTGTCCCCCGGTCGATGTCGTGCGACAGCGACGACCTCGACGACCCCGGCGCCTTCCGCCTGCTCGAGCTCAGCCGCGCAGCGCGTTCCAGCTGATCGAGGGCAACAGCCGCTTGTCCCCGGTGGCCATCAGTTCGGCCAGCTTCGGGCCCATCTTCGCCACGTTGCGGTGGGTGTGGAACCACACCGGCTTGAGCGGCGGCCGGAACGGTCCGCGCACCACCGACTTCTCGATGTCCTCGAGCAGGTAGGTGTTGTGCACGACGCCGACGCCCGACTGGATGTCCTGCGGGGTCGCGCCCGGGTAGGCGCCCCAGCTGGTCGAGACCATGCCGTAGGGCACGGCGGACCAGTGGTTGACGACCACCGAGCCGTAGTGCAGCCGGTCGATCGCCCGTTCGACCGCCGCGGCGATCTCGGGGTCTTTGAGCGAGTCGGGGTGGACCAGGATCGAGGCCGACAGGGTCCCCCACAGCGTGTCGTTGCAGAAGTCCACGGCTGCGTCGAGGTAGTCGACGACCGCACGTGGTGCGTCGAGCGCGACCTCGCCGAAGACGCCGCAGAACGCCTCGGTGGTGAACGCGACGTCGTCGAGGTTGCTCGGGTCGAGGTCGGGGATGAAGGTGAACGGCAGCCGCTCCCCCGCGTCGTCGGGCGCCTCGCCGTACCACTCGGCGGTCGGGTGGGCGCCGGTGAAGCGTCGCCAGCGGTCGACCGCGCCCGGGTAGTAGGGCGCGCGGGGTTCGGCGCGGCGCAGCGAGTCGCGCACGGCGTTGACCAGCTTGCGGCGCTTGGCCCACTGCCGGTGCTGGACGATCACGCGGGCCGCGATGCAGTTGAACCCGGCGTTGTTGACCAGCATCGAGGCGATGTTGTCGCCGTGGAAGGCGATGTCGCTGTCGCTCCACGGGCCGGGTACGACGATGACCGGGCTGACGTTGCCGAGCTCTGAGGTGATCGGTCGGGGGTTCTTCGGCTCGTTGGCGGCCTTGCGGCGCTGGCCCTCGTCACCGCTGCCGAACACGATCGCGTCGTGGGTCTTGTCCGAGCCGGTGACGTGGATCGTGTCCACCTCGTCGTGCTCGGTCAGGTAGGCGCCGACGTCACCGCCGCCGTACACGATGCGCAGGAACCCGGCGCGGACCAGCGGCTGGAGCGCGGCGGCGATGTGGGGGCCGAGGTAGTCGTTGACCGGGTTCATCTTGAGCAGTACGACCCGGTTGCGTGCGAACAAGTCGTACAGGGCGTCCATCGGGCCGATCGAGGACACGTTGCCGGCGCCGAGCACCAGCGAGACGGTCGGGTCGGACGCGACGCCGTCCCGGTAGATGCGTCCGATGTCGGCCTTCGCCTGGTCGAGGGTGACCTGCGGCTGCAACCGGATCTCGCCGGTGAAGCCGGTGAACAGCAGGTGGTCGACCCAGTCGGAGGGGAACACCTTGGCCACGACCTGGCCGTTGGGGGCGAGCTCGAGCGACGGCGGCTGCGGGCGGCCGGTGTCACGGACGTGTTCGAGGGTGCGCGCCAGCAACTGCAGGTTGCGGATCACCATGACGGGACCCGAGATCCAGTCCTCGCCCATCAGCGGTGAGTCGCGGCGGATGCCCTTGGCCTCGGCAGCCGCAGTGGTCCAGGCCGGCGCCGCCTCGAGGGTGTCGTCGACCAGTTCGGCCAGCAGTTCGAGACGCGCGTCGACGTCGGTGGCGACCCAGGCGGCCGCCTGCCCGCGTAGCGTCGCCAGCGCGGCGTCGAGATCCTCCTGCGAGGTGGGCGGGATGCCCCGCTCGGGTTCTGGAATCGCCAGGGTTCCGGTCGCGCTCGCCGCCATCGAGAGGGCTCCTTGCCGCCACGCCCCGCCGAGCCGCAGGGCGAGACCGAGGGTAGCCAGCCCGGGTGACCCGACCCGTACCGGAAGGGTGAACGCTCGGAGTCGTCCGTTGTCGGCGGGCGGGTCAGGGGCGGAGGCGTCGCAGCGTTGCGTGCACCAGGCTGCGGATCTCCGCCGAGCCCGCGCCGGCGGCGACCGCGAGGTAGGACCCACCGGTGGCCCCGACCGCGAGGAACCCGGCCAGGAGCGGCGACAGGTCGCCGACCAGCGGCCGCACGCCGACCGCCACGGCCAGGGCCGCGAGGCAACCGAGGACGATGGGACGCAGGTCCGGCCAGCGCGGTGCGAACCTCCCGACGTCGCGGCGCAACGTCCGCCGCAGCAGCCCGAACTCGAGCCAGGCGCCGACGCCGGCCGCCACGGACAACCCGGCGGCGCCCAGCCGCACGAGGTCACCGCCGCCAGCCGCGTCGCGAGCCTCCTGTTCGAGCGGACCGAAGGCCGGCAGGTCGCCCAGCAACTGCACGCCGTCGGGGGTGACGCCGAACCGGTCGAGTTGGAACATCAGCAGCACCCCGAGCCCGGACGCGACGATGACGCGCGCGATCGCCACGCGCGCGGGGGTGCGGGCATCACCGCCGCCGTAGAGCGCCGACTGCAGCAGCCGTGACGCCGTGCTGGCGAGCAGACCGAACGCGTAGCCGCCGAGCACGATCCAGACCGCCACGGTGTCGATCCGGTCGAACTCGCCGGTCTGGAACAGCGCACCGACCACGAGGTCGCCCAGCACGAGGTAGCCGAGGACGGTCGGCACCACGAAGGTGGCGATGCGGGTGAGACCGTGCCGCAGCCGTCCGACCACCTCGGTGCGGTCGTCCCGGTCGGCCGAGGACAGCTCGGGCAGTTCGGCAGCGGCGACCGCCATGCCGAACAGGCTGATCGGCAACAGGTACAGGATCTGCGCATACCGCAGCACCGCCAGGGCACCGACCGCGAGGAAGCTGGCCAGGAACACCTGCAGGTAGGCCGAGATCTGCACGACGCCGCGGGCGCCGACGATCGGCCCGAAGGCGCCCAGGGTCTGACGCACGCCGGGCAGGTCGGTGCGCAGCGACAGACGGGGGGCTCCCGACAACCTGATCACGGTCGGCAACTGGACCGCGAACTGCAGCAACCCGCCCACGACGGTGCCGACCGCCAGCCAGGTGACCAGGCCGAGCTGGGCCTGCTCGGCGCTGCCCTCGCCGATGAAGCCGGCGCGGAAGACCGTCAGGCCGGCCCCGACCAGCACCGCGATCTGCGCCACGTTCAGCATCACCGGGGCGACGTAGGACAGGAAGAAGCGGCGGTGGCTGTTGAGCACCCCGAGGCACCACGCCGACAGCACCAGGAACCCGACCGCCGGGAACAGGATGCGCACGAGACGAACCGTCAGTTCGAACGTCTCGGGCCGGGACCGGAAGCCCGCGGCCACGAGCAGCGTGAGCGGCTCGGCGAACACGATGCCGACCAGGGCCAGGACGCCGGCCGCGACGGCGAGCAGTCCCGCGATCGCACCCGCGACCTGCGCCGCTTCCTCCTCGCGCTCTTCGGCGAGCAGGCGGCTGTAGACCGGGATGAACGAGGCCGACAGCACGCCCTCGCCGAGCAGGTGCTGGAGCAGGTTCGGGATCCGGAACGCGGCGGTGAACGCGTCGGCGGCGAAGCTGGTGCCCAGGAAGTGGCTCATGGCCCGCTCGCGGACCAGGCCGCTCACGCGTGACGCGAGGATCCCGGCGCCCACCAGGGCCGAGTTGCGCCGCGAGGTGGCCGGCGGCGGACTGGGATCGGGCTCGGCGGGCACGTCCCCTCCGTTCGTGGCGCGAGACCCTAGCCGGCAGCGTCAGGGAGCTACGAGCGAGCGAAGCGAGCGAGCAAGGGGACCCAGCGCTAGGGGGAGGCCGTGCCGGCACGCCAGCTCGTGTGGAGGTCGGCGTAGACGCCACCGCCGTCGACGAGGTCGTGATGGTGACCGCGTTCGACCAGTTCACCGGCGTCGAACACCAGCACCTCGTCCGCAGCCTCGGCGGTCGACAGCCGGTGCGCGATGGTGATGGTCGTGCGGCCGCTGGTCAGCCCGACCAGCGCCCGCTGCAGCCGAACCTCGGTGGCGGGGTCGACCGCGGAGGTCGCCTCGTCGAGCACGAGCAGGTCGGGGTTGGCGACGTAGGCGCGGGCGAGCGCGACCAGTTGACGCTCGCCGGCCGACAGCGCGTTGCCGCGCTCCCCCACCGCGGTGTCGAGGGCCTGGGGCAGCTCGGCGACCCAGTCGGCCAGTCCGAGTTCGACCATGGCCAGTTCGAGGTCTGCGTCGTCGAGGTCGGGCTTGCCCTGCCGGATGTTGTCGGCGATCGAGCCGTCGAACAGCATGCCGTCCTGCGGGACCATCACGACCCGCTTGCGCAGCGAGCCGAACCGGATCGTGTCCAGCGGGGTCCCGGCCAGCAGCACGCGCCCGTCACTGGGATCCATCAGGCGCGTGAGCAGCTTGGCGAAGGTGGTCTTGCCCGACCCGGTCTCGCCGACCACGGCCACGCGGGTCTGTGGTGCGATGTCGAGGTGGACGTCTCGCAACACCAATGGGCCCGAGGCCTCGTCACCGGCCTCGCCGACCCGCGGGTAGCGGAACGAGACGTGCTCGAAGGTGACCCCGATCGGACCGGCAGGCAGTGCGACGCCGTCCTCCCCGGGGTCGGCCACGTCGGGCTCGAGGTCGAGCACGTCGAGGACGCGGCGCCAGCCGGCGACCGCGTTCTGCCCCTCGTTGACCACCTCGGTGGCCATCAGGACCGGCTCGACGAACAACGCGATCAGGAACAGGAAGGCGGTGACCGTGCCCGGCGTGATCTGCCCGTCGACGCCGAGCAGCACGCTGGCCAGCACGACAGCGGCGGTCGCCACGCCGGCGAAGACCTCGCCACTGCCGGAGAACGAGGCGGAGTAGCGGCCGGCGCGGAGGGCGGCGAGCCGGTGGTCCTCGATCCGCTCGTCGAGACGGCGCTGCGTCCGGCGCTCGATGCCGTAGGCCCGAACGACCGGGGCACCCACGACCGTTTCGGCCAGGACACCCAACAGGCGACCGACCCGCTCGCGCACCGCCTGGTAGGCGTCGGTGAGACGGACCTGGAACCAGCGCGCGAGCGCCAGGAACGGCAGGAACAGGACCAGGACGACCAGCGCCAACTGCCACGACAGGTAGAGCATCACCATGAGGGAGACGGTCAGCTGCCCCATCGCCGTGATGAGGTTGAGGCCGGCCCACTGCATGAACCGGCTGATCTCGTCGATGTCGGTGGTCACCCGGGCGGTCAGCGATCCGCGCTGCTGGGTCGCCTGGTGGAGCATCGACAGGTCGTGGATGTGCCGGAAGGCGCGCACCCGCAGGTTCGACAGTGCCGTCTCCACGACGCTGGCCAGGCGCCAGTTCATCCAGCCGCTCGCGATGGCGGTGATGACCACCGCGATCCCCGCCGCGGCCACCGCCTGCGTCACGGCGCCGATGTCCACACCGCCGCCGGCACCACCGAGCCCCTCGTCGATCGTCTGCCGGACCGCGAGCGGCACGATCGCGCGTCCGGCCGTGGCGAGCAGGGCGAGCGCGAGGGTGCCGGGCAGACCGGTGCGCAACTCCGGGCTCAGCGAGATGCCGCGGACCATGGTCCGCCAGGCACCCTCGGTGTGCTTGGGCGCGGCCCGGGTCACGGTGTCGGTCGCCGTCATGTGCGCGTCCGTCCCTCGGCGTGGTCCCGCCGCTCGGCCTCGGCCTCGAGGGCCTGCTCCTCGTAGGCGGTGACGAGGGCCGCGTAGGCGGGCACCTCGCCGATCAGCTCCGCGTGGCGTCCGCGTCCGGCGACCCGACCGTCGCGGACGAACACGACCTCGTCGGCCAGGGCGATCGAGCCCCGGCGGTAGGCCACGACCACGACGGTGGACGGCAACGCCGCATCGGACAGTCCACGCAGGATCTCGGACTCGACCGCCGGGTCGACGGCCGACGTCGCGTCGTCGAGGACCAGCAGGCGTGGCTTGCGGATCAGCGCGCGAGCCAGGGCGATGCGCTGCCGCTGGCCTCCCGACAGGCTGGCGCCCCGCTCGCCGACCTCGGTGTCGTAGCCGTCGGGCATGGTGCTGATGAACCCGTGGGCCTGGGCCACGCGGGCCGCGGCCTCGACCTCGTCATCGCTGAAGTCGCCGCCCAGCGTGATGTTCTCGCGCACGGAGTCGTCGAACAAAAACGCCTCCTGGAACACGATCGCGACGTCCGTGGCAAGGCGGTCGCGGTCGAGGTCCCGGACGTCACGACCGTCCAGGCTGACCTGCCCGCGGTCGGGGTCGTACAGCCGGACCAGCAGCGCGGCGATGGTCGACTTGCCCGAGCCGGTCGCCCCGACCAGGGCGATGGTGCGGCCCGCCTCGATGTCGAACGTGAGGGCCTCGACGCCACGGGTCCCGGTGCCGGTGTCTGCGGGCGCCTCGGGCTGCAGCCCCGACATGTCCTCGCGCGCGATGCTCGGATGCAGGTAGCTGACGTCGTCGAGGTCGGTCCGGGCGCCGCCGTCGCGGGTGTCGTCGTTGCGGCCGTAGACCATCTTGCCGACCGCATTCAGCACCCGTTGCACGCGGTCCCAGCCCACGATCGCACGCGGCATCTCGCCCAGCAGCCAGCCGAAGACGCGGATCGGCAGGGCGACCAGCCGGAACAGATAGGCGAACATGACCAGGTCGCCCGCGGAGAGTGCGCCGTCGCGGACGCGCATGGCTCCGACGAGCAGCACCAGCAGGATGCCGATGTTGGGCAGTGCCTCGATCACGGGGTCGAAGAACGCGCGCAGGCGTCCCACCACGATCATCTTGTCGCGCAGGTCGTGCGATATGCCGCCGAACTTGGCCGTCTCGGCGGCCTCGCGCCCCATGGTCTTGACGACGAGGGCGGCGTCGAACGACTCGTGTGCGACCTCGGAGACGTCGGCCCGGGCCTGCTGCGCGACCGTGGCGGCGTGGCGCATCTTGCGCTGGTAGTACCAGTTGGCCGCGCCGAGGATCGGACCGACCGAGAACCCGATCGCGGCCAGGAACGGGTCGGTGGTGAGCAGCAGCACGCCGGTGATCAGCAACAGCAGCGTCGCGCCGAAGGCCATCGGCAGCGGCGCAGCCACGAAGAACGCCGACTCGACGTCGGCGTTGGCGTTGGACAGCAACTCGCCGGTGGGGTGACGTCGGTGCCAGGCGATGGGCAACTCGAGGTAGCGGCGCGTCACCTGGCGGCGGTAGTTGGCCTGCAGGCTGTACTGGGCGACGTAGGCCCCGTAGCGGCGGCCGAAGACCCCGATGGCCTTGAGCGTGGCGACCCCGACCACGCCGGCGACGCCGAGCCACAACAGGCCGCGGTCGATCCGGCCGAGGTCGAAGGCGGGCAGGATGACGTTGTCGGTGACCCAGCCCAGCACCTGGGCGGAGGCCACGGTCATGCCGGCGAACACGGCAGAGCCGGCCCCGCCCCAGGCGAACGGCTTCGGGGCCGACCGCAGGGCTTGGGCGATCACGGCGGCACCACGACGGATGACCCCATCAGTGGCGCGCGGCGTCGGGCGGGAGTTCACGGCGCTCATTGGGCTGAGATTACCCGCTCAGTTCGACGGCTCTCGACGGGCGGTCACCGCGGTTCGGGAACCGTCGAACGCGAATCGATCCGCGCCGAGGTCGGCGACGCGGTAGGTGCCACGCTCGGTCTTGGCGGCGTACATGGCGTCGTCGGCCGTGCGCAGCAGTTCCTCGGCGTCGGCGGCCGCCGCGGCGAAGGCGATGCCGATGCTGCCGCCGATGCGGACCTCGCCGACGCCCAGGGCGAACGGTTCGCCCAGGCAGCGGACCAGGGTCGCGCCGACCGCTGTCGCGTCGTCGGGGTGTTCGAGTCGATGCAGCAGCACGCCGAACTCGTCGCCGGAGATGCGGGCGACGACGTCGGACTCGCGGACCTGGCCGCGCAGGCGGGCGGCAACCGCGACGAGCAGCTCGTCGCCGGTGGCGTGCCCGTGGTGGTCGTTGACGGCCTTGAACCCGTCGAGGTCGACGAAGCACAACGCGGTGCCGAGCCGCTCGCGCCGGTCCGCGACAATCGCCTGTTCGAGGTGCTGACCGAACAGCACCCGGTTGGGCAGGCCGGTGAGCGCGTCGTGGCTGGCCGCGTGCCGGGCCTCGGTCAGCAGGCGGACACCGGCCAGGGCGGTCCCTGCCTGGTCGGCGAGGCTGCCGAGGACGCGTTGTGCCGCGATGCCGCTGCCGTGCCGGCCCGCGTCGGACCAACCGGCGAAGATCGCGCCGTGATAGGCGCCGTGCACCACGATCGGCGCGGCGACCACGACCCGCAGGTCGAAGGCCGCCAGGGTCGAGCGGATCCAGGGATCGTCCGAGTCGGCGGTGAGCACGCGGGGCCGGAAAAACTGCCTGGCCTCGGTGACCAGCGGCGTGTGGCGGGCCGAGATCGTCAGGTCGAGCAGCGCCTCGCGCGCAGGGGTCGGCATGCCGTGCACCGCCACGGCGCGCAGGCAGGCCTCCGACTCGTCCCACAGCATCAGGGCCGCCCGATCGGCGTTGACCACGGTCGGGACCGCCGCGACGACCCGCTCGGCGGCACCCACCTCGGTGGTCTCGAGCGCCAGCCCGTGTGCGAGGTCGAGCAGCGCCTCGGCCCGCTCGCCGCGCAGACGAGCTTCCACGAGCGCGCGGGCCCGGGTCAGTGCGGTCGCGGCCATGCCGGCGTAGGCGTCGAGCAGGGCCTGCTCGGAGGGCAGGAACCCCTCACCGGTGGACGTCTCGGCCGCCAACCGGCCGTAGCGGACGCCGCCGGCCGCGACCTCGGCGGTCAGCCGCCGCCGGTCGTTCAGCACGTCGTCCTCGTCGGCCAGCAGTCGCCGGCCGAGCTCCTGGGCGAGCGGTTCGGCGTAGCCGTCGCCGATCACCCGGGGCTCGGGCTCGTCCGGGAACTGCACCGCCAGCAGGTAGCGCTGGGCGCGCACCGCGGCGCTGGCGCGGGTCGCGATGCGACGCAGGATCTCGTCGAGGTCGTCGGTCGAGACCAGGTCGGCGACCGTGCGTTGCAGGTCGATCAACTGCTCGCGCAGTGCGGCGAGTTCGAAGGTCTCGGTCGGGTTCACCCGTCGGCGCCGGAACCGGCGTCGACGCCAACTGATGACGTACACGCACTCATCGGCGCCCGTGACCTGGCACTGCGGGTGCTCGACGTCGGCCGGTGGCAGACCGAACAGCACCGACACCTGGCTGAGCAGACCGCGCGTGTAGTCGCAGTCGAGTCGATGGGGCACACGGGGTGGGAGCAGTCGGCGGACCACCGTGCCACGGCCGGCGGTCACGTCCTCGCAGCGCATCGATGAGGCGCTCGAGAACTTCGCGTTCGCCTTTGCGATGCTGCGAAGGACCTGCCCGGGGCTGCCGAGGGCACCGATGACCAGCCGCAGTGCGCCGCCGATCTGGTGGCCGAGCAGCGACGAGCCGACGTGCAGTCCGACCTCGCGGTCGTCGAGGACCTCGGCCGCGGCCTCGAACAGCGCGACCTTGGTCGCATACGTCGACCAGGTGCGCTCGTCCTCGAGTTCGTCGATGGTGTGCGGCACGTCCGCGCGGCGCACGACCTCGGCGACCGCGTCGTCGCCCCCCTGGCTACGGACGTACGCCAGGGTCAGGCGCGTGGTGATCCCCGCCGTGTCCCTCGCCTGTTCATCCACCACGCCCGCCTCGCGACGGCCGCCCGGGCCATCACTGCCCGCGTCGGCCGATCCGTTGCGGACTCAAGCGACGATGCGCCACTTGTGCGGGTCAGGCCGTGGTTACGGTCGGGGTAACCCGCACAAATGAATGAGCGCGGGCGTCAGTCGATCTCGCTGATCAGGCCGCGGCCCTCGCACTCCTTGCAGGTGTGGCTGAACGACTCGATCAGGCCCTGGCTGACGTTCTTGCGGGTCATCTGCACCAGGCCAAGCTTCGAGACGTCGGAGACGCGGGTCTTGGTCCGGTCGCGCAGCAACTCGCGCTTGAGCCGGCGCACGACCTGTTCCTGGTTGGACTTGAGCAGCATGTCGATGAAGTCGATGACGATGATGCCGCCCATGTCGCGCAGGCGCAGCTGCCGGACGATCTCGTCGGCGGCCTCGAGGTTGGTCTTGAGCACGACCTCTTCGAGGTTGGTGTCGTTGCCACCGGTGAACTTGCCGGTGTTGACGTCGATGACCTTCATCGCCTCGGTGGTCTCGATGATCAGGTAGCCGCCCGACGGCAGCCAGACCTTGCGACCCATCGCCTTGCGCAACTGGTCCGAGACGTCGTAGGCGTCGAACAGCGACTCGAGGTTTTTGCGGCGCTCGCGGGCCGCGTCGAAGTCGATCTCGCCGGAGGCGAGCTCGGCCCGGACCTCGGGGTCGGGCTCCTTGTCCTTCCCGTCGCCCTTGCCAGGTGCGGCCTCGGCGTCCGCATCGTCGGCGGGTGAGGCGCCGTCCGCGGACGGCGCACCGGCGGCCTTCGAGCGTGCATCGGTGGTCGGCGCGCCGTACAACTCGACCTTGTCGAGCAGTTCGGGGGCGACTTCACCGAGGTAGTCGCGGACCTGCGTGAACAACTCCTCGTCGTCGACGATGCAGCGTTCGAACTCCGGACCGAAGTTGTCGCGGATGACCTTGACGACCAGCGGCGGCTCTTCGTAGACCGTGGTCAGCGCCTTGGCGCCCTCGGCCGCCTCCTCGACCCGCTGCCACTTGGCCAGCAGGCGTTCGAGGTCGGCGGTGATCTGCTCGTCGGTGGCGCCCTCGGCGGCGGTACGCACGATCACGCCGTGCTCGGACGGCTTGACCTTCTTGACCAGCTTGCGCAGGCGGTCGCGTTCACGGTCGGTCAGCTTGCGCGAGATCCCGAACAGGTCCGAGTTCGGAGCGAGCACCATGTAGCGGCCCGCCAGCGACAGGTGCATCGTCAGGCGCGGTCCCTTGGAACCCATCGGGTCCTTGGTGACCTGCACGAGCACCTTCTGGCCCGGCTTGAGCACGTTCTCGATGCGCTCCTCGGCGCCCTCCTCGAGATCGAGTTCGTCGTAGAGCACCTCACCGGCGTACAGCACGCCGTTGCGGCCCTTGCCGATGTCGAGGAACGCGGCCTCCATGCCGGGCAGCACGTTCTGCACGCGGGCCATGTAGATGTTGCCGACGTAGGTGACGTCCTCCTTGCGGGTGACGTAGTGCTCGACCACCGTGCGGTCCTCGAGCACGGCGATCTGCGTGCGATCGGCCCGCGCGGTCACCAGCATCGTGCGCGGCGGCCCCTCGAGGATGGCCCGGCGGACCTCCTCGCTGACCCCGCCGGGGCGTTGGCCACGGCCCCGACCGTTGCCGCCGCCGTTGCCGCCGCCGCTGCCACGTGAGCCATCGCGGCGTCCGCGCTTGGCGGCCAGGCGGGTGCCGCCCTTGGCCATCGCGGCCTCGACGCTCTCGTCACCGGGGTGCGAGGACTTGTCGGACTCGTCGTCCGGCCCGCCATCGGCATCCTCGTCGCGACCGGTGTCCGAGCGGCGACCGCCGTCGTCGCGACCGCCACCACCCCCGCGGTCGTTGCCACCGCCGCTGCCGCTGCCGCCGCGGCCACCGCGCCCGCGACCACCGCGGCCACGCCGACCACGACGCCGACGCCGGCGACTGCCGTCCCCGGACTCGCCGGAGTCCTCGTCGTCCGAGGCGTCCCGGTCCGAGCCGGTGTCGTCGCCGGTCGGCGCGTCCTGCTCTGCGTCCTTGGCGCCGCTCGACCCACCGCTACGGCCGGCGCCGCCACGACTGCGCGCTGATCGCGCCTTCGGCGCGTCGGCGTCGGCCGGCGCCTCCGTAGCGGCGTCGGCGTCCTCGGCGGCCTTGGTCGTCTTGCGGCCGGACGTCTTGCGGCCGGAGGTCCTGCGCCCCGAGGTCTTGCGCCCCGAGGTCTTGCGGCCGCGCGCCGGGCTCTCGTCCTCGGCACCGTCGTCGGTGCCGGCCTCGTCCGCGGCAGCCTTCGTCGTCGACGAAGGCTCGGACGACCCGCCGTCGTCGGCGCGGCGTCGTGTCCGGGTCCGGGTCGCGCCGGTGCTGCGCGACCGGCTGCGGCTTCGCGGTGTTTCGGGGTTCTCCTGGGTCGCAGAGGTCTCGGATTCGGTGGGGTCGGTCGACGGGTCGTTGGGGACGGTCACTTGAGGGCTCGCTTGTGGTCAGGCGGCCTCCGCATCGACATCCAGGACCAGCGGTTCGACCTGGCCGCTGAGGGCCTCGCGCAGACCATCTGGGACGTGCTCACCCTGTGCCACCCGACAGGTGGTCACGGGGTCGGCGACGTCGTCGTGCCCGAGGGCGGCCAGGAGGTCGTGGGGTCGAACGGTGGGGCCGTCGTTGCGGAGCACCGCGCGTAGGACGGTGCGGGCGCCGGACGGGGTGGATCCACCCGCGTCGGCGCCGTGAGAAACGGCGATGGCCAGGACGGCAGGTCGCACGTCGATCGTCCGGTCGCCGTCAGGGCGGTGTCGGACGACCTCGGCGTGCTCGGCCGCCAGGAGCTCATCGCTTCGTTGCCGGAGCAGGGCCGCCAATTCGGCGGCGTCGGCCGTGGGCCAGACCTGTTCCCAAAGGGTTGCCCGCAGCATGCGCGCCAGCTTCGGCGCACCGTCGGGCACATCCAGGTAGGTCGTGATGTCCATGCCCTCGGGGAGGGTCGCGGACAGCCGCGCGAGGTCCCGTTCGGGGACGATCGGCACGGCGAAGGTGAGTTCGGCGTACTCGCCGGTGGAGACGTACCCGACCGAGAGGGCGTCGGGAAACGACACCTTGGCGTGCGGGGTGAAGCCTTCCGAGTACGCGATCGGGAGGTCGACCCGGCGCAGCGCCCGCTCCCAGACCGACGACAGGTCGCGCGCCGAGACGAAGCGCGTGCGACCGGTCTTGGTCCACCGGATGCGGATCCGCTGCTGCTGCACGGGTCCTCCAGGTCGTGGTCCTCGGGGCGCGGCCGATGCCGTGCCGGTGACCGGCGGTTGGGTTGTCACCTCCCGCGCAGAGCACGCGGGCGTTTGGCGAGAACCCTAGCCGCCGGAGGCGTAACGCTCGGGCGTGGTCGGCAGGGTGTCCTTGCCACCCAGACTCGACGGCAGCACCGGCAACTGGAAACCGCCGGTGTAACCGGTGTCGTGCTCGATGGACAGGCCGGGACACACGCCGCAGTCGTAGCAGGGCGACCAGCGGCAGTCGTCGAGTTGCTTGTCCGAGCGGGCGTCGGTCCAGTCCTCCCACAGCCAGCTCTTCTCGAGGCCGCTGTCGAGGTGGTCCCACGGCAGGGCTTCCTTCTCGTCACGCTCGCGGTAGCTGAACCAGTCGAGCGAGACGTCGGTCTCGTCCATGGCCTGCCGCCAGGTCTCGAGCGTGGGCATCTCGTGCCAACCGTCGAAGCGTGCGCCGAGCCGCCAGGCCCGTTCGACCGCGGGTGCGACCCGGCGGTCGCCGCGGGCCAGCAACCCCTCGATGACGCCTTCCTCGGGGTCGTTGGTGCGCAGCTTGAGTCCGCCGTGGTCCTTGATCGCGTGGCGGATCATGCTCAGCTTGCGCTTGATCTCGTCCGGTGAGTCCTGCGGCGCCCACTGGAACGGCGTGTGGGGCTTGGGCACGAAGCCGCCGACCGAGATCGTGACCTTGTTGGCCCGGCCGTACGTGCGCGCGATCTCGTAGGTCTTGATGCCGAGATCGGCGATCGCGAGCACGTCCTCGTCGGTCTCGGTGGGCAGACCGACCATGAAGTAGAGCTTGATGTGGCGCCAGCCCTCGCTGAAGGCGACCTCGGCGGTGCGCAGCAGGTCGGCCTCGGAGACCATCTTGTTGATCACGGCCCGCATGCGTTCGGAGCCGGCCTCGGGCGCGAACGTCAGCCCGGTGCGGCGACCGTTTCGGGACAGCTCGTTGGACAGGGTGACGTTGAACGCGTCCACGCGGGTCGACGGCAGCGACAGCGAGGTGACGGTGCCCTCGTACTCGTCGGCGAGATCGCGGGCGATCGGGCCGATGGCGGAGTGGTCGGCCGACGACAGCGACAGCAGGCCGACCTCCTCGAACCCGGTGTTCTTCACGCCCTCCTCGACCAGCTTCTGCACGGTCTCGGGACGGCGTTCACGGACCGGACGGGTGATCATGCCGGCCTGGCAGAAGCGGCAGCCACGCGTGCAGCCGCGGAAGATCTCGACACTGAAACGCTCGTGGACCGTCTCGGTCATCGGCACGAGCTGCTTCTTGGGGTACTGCCACTCCTCGAGGTCCTGGATGGTGCGCTTCGGCACGATCGCCGGCACACCGGGCTCGGTGGCGACGGTGGCCTTGAGCCGTCCGTCGTCGGTGTAGCGCGGGGTGTAGAACGCGGGGATGTAGACGCCCTCGACCGCGGCCAGGTCGCGCAGCAATTGCCCGCGGTCGGCCGACCCGGAGGCCTTCCAGGCGCGGACGGCGTCGTCGACCTCGAGCGTGACCTGTTCGCCGTCGCCCATCACCGCCGCGTCGATGAACGGCGCAAGTGGCTCGGGGTTGTACGCGGCGTGGCCGCCGACGAGCACGATCGGGTCGTCGGCGCTGCGCTGGTCGGCGTGGATCGGTACCCCGCCGAGGTCGAGCAGGTTGAGCAGGTTGGTGTGGCCGAGTTCGTGCGGCAGGGACACGCCGAGCACGTCGAACGCCCACACCGGCCGGTGCGCCTCGAGCGTGAACGCCGGGATGCCCTGCTCGCGCAGCAGGGCCTCGAGGTCGACCCAGGGCGCGTACAGCCGCTCGGCCATGGCCGTGGCGCGTTCGTTGAGCAGTTCGTACAGGATCTGGATGCCCTGATTGGGCTGGCCGACCTCGTAGGTGTCGGGGTAGCACAGCGCCCAACGCGTCTCGGCCGCGTGCCACGGCGTGACGACCTGGTTGTGCTCGCCGCCGACGTACTGGGCCGGCTTGCGCACCTGCGGCAGCAGCGGTTCGAGTGCCGCGTAGTAGCCGGGCGGCTCGGTCGCGGCCCCACCGGCGAGTCGGTACGGGGCCCGCGCGTCGCGCGGGGGCGTCGCGGGGACGGACGTCGTCGGCGCGGTGCCGAGCATGAAGCCTCCGAAGCCGTGGGGTAGGTGCGGCCGGGCCCGGCGGACGTGGTGTCGTCGCCGGCGGCGCACCGGGGCGCGAAACCTCGGGAGGTCGTGCGGGTGGCGCCACGGGCCGGGCTCGCGATGTACCAAGCAGCGTACCAACGGCCCCCGTCGCCGCAGCGGGGGTCAGCCGAGCCCGAATCTGCGGCCGACCAGGCGTGCGGTGACCGCAGCCACGAGGCCCAACGTGGCCAGCGCGACCGGAATCGCGGCCAGGCCGACCGTCGAACCGATCAGGCCGACCAGGAACGGCGAGATCGTCGCGCCCGTGATGGCGGCCAGCACCGCGCCGGTGGTGGCACCGCTGGCGGTGGGCAGCGCTCGCGGCAACCACACCATCGCGGTCGGGAACACCGGCGCGAGGAACAGCCCCGCGGCCACCAGGGCATAGGGCGCGAGCGCCGGCACGACGGCGAGCCCGAGACAGGCGGCGGCCAGGGGCAGCACGATCGCCACCAGGCGACCCGGACGCACGCGGGCGACGACGAACGCGAACAGGAACCGTCCCCCGGTGATCGCCAGCCAGAACGCCGAGGTCCACCGCGCGGCCGCGCCCTGGTCCCAGCCACGGAATTCGACGTAGGTCGCCAGCCAGGTCGCCGTGCCCGCTTCGACCGCGACGTAGGTACCGAACACCAGCGAGAAGGCGAGCACGTGGCGTCGCGGTGGTGCCGCCGCGAGATCGAGCGCGGGGACGGGCGGCGTGACCGTGCGCAGCATGGGCGCGATCGCCACGAGCGCGACCACGCCGACCAGTCCGAAGGCGAAGCGGTGGTCGGTCAACGAGAGCAGGAACGGCAGGGTGACCGCCCCCAGCCCGAACACGCCGTGCATCAGGGCCACGACCGCTGGCGTCCGCGGGCCGGTGTCGCGCGGATAGACCGAGTTCATCCCGTTGGAGAGCAACCCGAACCCGACCCCGAGCACCGCCCCGGTCGCCAGCACCAGGACCATCGACGGCGCAACGGCCACGCCCAGCGCCCCGACCCCGAGCAGCGCGACCCCGAGCGCCAGCAGCTTGGCGCCCCGGCCGTGGCGCGTGGCGGCGGCCCACGCGAGCACGCCGGCGAGCGCGGCCAGCGGGTGCACCGAGGCCGGCAGGCCGGACACGAACTCGCTGACCCCGAACAGTTCGCGGAACACCGGGGCGGACGGGCCGTACAGGGCGGCGGTGCCCCCGGAGACGAAGAAGCCGAGGAAACCGCCGGCGAGGGCGGTCCGCGGCAGACGGAAGCCGGTCGTCGCGCCGGGTGCGTGCGTGGTCACCGGGTCAGAACCGCCGCATGTGCACGTTGAGGAGCAGGCCGATCAGCCCGAACCAGACGATCAGCGAGGTGCCGCCGTAGCTGACGAACGGCAGCGGCAGGCCGGTGACCGGCATGATGCCGACGTTCATGCCGACGTTGATGAACACCTGCAGCGCCAGCATCGCCACGATGCCCGCCGCGAGCAACGTGCCGAACAGGTCCTTCGACAGCATCGCGATCCGCAGCCCGCGCCAGATCAGCACGAGGAACAGCGCCAGGACCAGGGCGGTCCCGACGAATCCGAACTCCTCGCCGACGACCGTGAAGATGAAGTCGGTGTGGTTCTCGGGCACGAACGACAGCGAGGTCTGCGTGCCCTGGAACAGGCCCTTGCCGAACAGTTGTCCCGAACCGATCGCGATCTCGGACTGCTCGGTCTGGAAGCGCAGGGTCTGGTCCAGCGCGGGGTCGCCGGCCCGCGCAAACGCGGTCAGGCGTGCCAACTGGTAGGGGTCGAGGAACTCCTGGGTCACCGCGACGATCGCCGCCACGATCCCGGCCAACCCGAGACCGACCAGGTAGCGGGCGGGGGCGGAGCCGACCAGGAACAGGATCGCGAGCAGCCACACGAACACGATGGAGGTGCCGAGGTCGGGCTGCAGGAACACCAGCGTCATCGGCACCATGGTCAGCGCCAGCGAGATCGCCACCGTGGGGAGCCACGGCTCGCCCTTTCGTTCGTGGATCCAGGCGGCGACGGCGATCAGGACGGCGACCTTGGCGATCTCGGACGGCTGCAGTTGGAAGCCCCCGAGGACGATCCAGCGTTGAGAACCGCCGCGGGCCGTGCCGAGGCCGGTCAGCACGAGCACGAGCAGCAACAGCGAGCCGCTGTAGAGCACGGCGGCGTAGCTGCGCAGATGGCGGTAGTCGACGACCGCCGCGGCGACCAGGCCGACCACGCCGACGACCAGTGCCATCAGCTGCCGGCTGATGTAGTGCGTCGACGGCCATCCCTGCTGGGCGAGCGCCGAGTGCTTGGCGCTGTAGATCATGACGATGCCGATGCCCGTCAGCGCCAGGGCGGTGAGCACCAGGACGGGGTCGAGGTGCTTGACCGGCGCATAGGCGTCCTGCCAGCGCGCCTGGACGCGCTCGCGCATGATCTTCTCGGCACGGTCCTGCCCGAAACCTGCTTCCACTGATGCTCACCTCCCTCGCACTGCCTCGACTGTCGCGCGCGGTCGCCGGTGGCGCGGAATCGCCCTGGCGATCGAGCACGCACGGCGCCAGATCAGTCAGTCATAGATGGGGTCGCCCGCGTCGAATTCGTTGTCCTCGGCGGCGATGATGCCGAAGATGTGCTCGAGGATGTTGCGGGCGATCGGCGCCGCGGTCTGCGAGCCGCCACCGCCCTGCTCGACGTTGACCACCACGACGTACTGCGGGTCGTCGGCGGGCGCGTAGGCGGCGAACCAGGCGTAGGGCACCTTGGGCTTGAGTTCGGCCGTGCCGGTCTTGCCGGCGACCGGGATCTGCTCGAACGGGAACGGCGTGCCGCGCGTGAAGGCGCCGTTGGCGGTGCCGCGCTCGTGCATCACCACGTCCTCGAGGCCGCGCTGGAGCGCCGCGAGTTCGGCGTCGTCGAGGCCGAGTTCACCGAGCGCCTCGGGGGCCATCTCGCGCACCACCTCGCCGTCGGGGCTGACGATGCGCTGGCCGAGCAGCGGCTGGTGGATGGTGCCACCGTTGGCGATCGCGGCGTAGTGGACCGCGATCTGCAGCGGGGTGACCAGGATCTCGCCCTGTCCGATGGAGGTGTTGATGGCGTCGCCGCCACGCCACACGCCGCCAGAGACACAGTTGTCCTCGAGCACGGCACGCCGGTAGGAGCCGGGCTCGGCGCTTTCGGCCTGCTCGCACCACGAGTCGCGCCTGGCCAGCCACGTGGCGTGCTTCTCCTCGCGGCTGGGGATGCGGCCGGGCAGTTCGCCGGGCAGATCGATGCCCAGCCGCTGACCGAAACCGAACCGTTCGGCGATCTCGGGCAAAATCTCGTCCGGGTCCTCCTGCCCCTGTTCACGCTGCCACTGCCGGTACGCGAGGTCGTAGAAGTAGGTGTCGCACGAGCGGCGCAGCGCCTCGGCCAGCGCCATGTCGCCCTCGCCGACCCGGTTCCAGTTGCGGAAGGTGATGCCGCCGACCTCGTACTCCGAGGGACACGGCACCGTGGTGTTCGGGCCGACGAGCCCCGACTCCAGGAACGCCGCGCCGGTGACCGTCTTGAACACCGAGCCCGGCGGGTAGGTGCCCTGGATCGCCCGGTTGAGGGCCGGGGCGTGCGTCGGCTCGTCCCCCTCCGCCGGGTACAGGTAGCGGGCGTAGTCGGGTGAGAGTCCGCCGACGAACTCCGACGGATCGAAGGTCGGGTACGAGGCCATCGCGAGGACCCGACTGGTCTGCGCGTCGAGCACGACGGCCGATCCGGCCACCGAGGGCAGGTTGCGCTCGCTGGCGGTGTGGATGTCCTCGCGGCTGGCGATGATGCCGTCCTCGAGCAGCAGTTCGACCGCCGCCTGCAGGTCGAGGTCGAGCGAGGTCACGAGGTCGTTGCCGGGCTGCGGATCGGTCTCGCGCTGGACGTCGACGACGGTGTTGCGGGCGCTGACCTCCAGCAGGCGGCTGCCCGCCTTACCGCGCAGGTCGGATTCGTAGACCGCCTCGAGTCCGGCCCGTCCGACCTGCTCGCCACCGCGGTAGTTGGCGAAGGCGGGGTCGGCGAGCTGCTCCTGGGTGATCTGGTTGAGGTAGCCGACGAGGTGGGCGGCGAGGTTGTCGTGCGGGTAGGTGCGCACCGGCAGCACCTCGGCGATCACGCCGGGGAACAACTCCTGCTGGGTTCTGACCGCGTACACGACCTCGCGGGTCACGTCGAAGGCGATCGGGATGTGCCCGAGCGGGCTGTAGTGCTGGCTCGTCATCCGCTCGACGACCTCGGCCCGGTCGACCTGCAGCAGCGTCGCCAGACGGTCGAGCACCTCCGCGGCGTCGTCGTCCACCGGTTCCCCGCTGGCCTTGAGCAGCAACTGCCGGTCGGCGCTGATGGTCAGCGACGGCCGGTTCTTGACCAGTTCCTCGCCGCTGGCGTCGAGCATGCGGCCACGTGGCGCATCCACGTAGATGGTCCGAAGCCGGTTGGTGTCGGCGAGTTCGGCGAATCGGTCACCGGCGAGCACCTGCAGGAACCACAGGCGCGAGAACAGCGCGAGGAACAGCGCGATCACCAGGACCGTCAGGAACGTCAGCCGCAGGACCGGCGAGGCGTCGGAGTTCGCCATGGAGGCTCACTGAGGTGCGAGAGGTGGGTGGAACGGACCGCTGAGCGCGACGGTACCGCGTCAGTCCAGCAGGCCCGGGCCGGTGAGGGGGAACCGGTCGGAGAGCCGCCGGACCGCGATCAGGGCCAGGGGCGCCAGCACGGTGTTGTACAGACCGACGGCGACCGATGCCTGCAGCAGCATCACGGGGGCGATCCGCTCCTCGCCGAGCAGCAACGCCAGCACGCCGTACCCGGCGGTGCCGAGCAGTCCGGTCACGAAGGCGATGATGACGGGCGCCGTCACCGACTCGGGGGCGAGATAGGGCCGCGCGAGGCCGACGACGAAACCGGTCACGGTCGTGATCAGCACCGCGATGCCGACCGGTGACTGGGTCACGAGCAGGTCGGTCAGCAAGCCCGCGGCGAACCCCACCCGCAGGCCCGGCAGGGGGCCGTCGTGCAGCCCGACCGCGACCGTGACCAGCAGCAACAGATCGGGACGGAACCCTGCCAGCGTCAGGAAGGGGAACAGCGCGGTCTGCAGCAGCGCCGCCGTCACGAGCAGCAGCCCAACGGCCAGCACGCGCAGAATCACGGCGCCGCCTCGTCGCCCTCGGTGTCGCCCGCGTCACCGTCGCCCTCGGTCCCGTCGCCGGCCTCGGCGTCGTCGGCCTCGGTCCCGTCCGCGGCGTCCTCGCCGTCGATCGTGGGCGGCCCGGGCGGCGGGGTGAACTCGGGATCCGGCGCGTCCTCGAAGGCCGGCAGGTCGGCGACCGGTTCGCTCGTCACGACGATGACGTGGTGGATGCGGGTGAAGTCGACGAAGGGACGGACCTGGACGTCGCGGACCAGGCCGGCGGTGACCTCGCCGACCTCGGCGACCGTGCCGATCGGGATGCCGCCGGGGAACGCGCCCGACTGGTACGAGGACGTGACGATCTCCTCGCCGACCTCGACGGCGGCCTCGGGGTCGAACGGCTGGAACAGCATCGGTTCGCCACCGCGGCCGATGACCGTCCCTGCCTCGCCGTTCTCGGCATGCCGGGCCGGTGCGCCGAAGTTGGGGTCGATCGCGAGCAGGACCCGCGCCGCGTGGTCCTCGACCTGGATCACACGACCGACCAGGCCATCGCCGTTGACGACCGGCATGTCGCGCTCGATGCCGTCCTCGCGCCCGACGTCGATGGTCAGGACCCATTCGAAACCGGTCGGGCCGAGGCCGACGACCCGGGCGGTCACGCCCTCGACCCCGGTGTGATCGCGCATCGCGAGCAAGTCGCGCAACTCGGCGTTCTCGCGCGCGACGTCGGCCGCGGAGCGGTGACGTTGTTCGAGCTGCTCGACCCGCTCGCGCAGTCGTTCGTTGTCGGCCCGGATGCGGAACAGCTCACCGACGCCACCGAAGGTGTCGCCGATCGGGCGCACGACCGTGGTCAGCCCGTCCTGGACGGGACGCAGCAGCGTCGTGACGCCACCCCGCAGCCGGTCCAGCGGCCCGTCGTCACCGGAGCGGTAGTCGACGGTGATCAGGACAAGGGCGGCGAGGACGAGCACGACGAGCAGGACTCGTACGCGTCGTCGCAGGAACACCGCCGCGGATCAGTGACGCGACGAGGAGATCAGCACCTTCTTGAGGGCTTCGAACTCCTCGAGGCACTTGCCGGACCCGATCGCGACCGAGGACAGCGGGTTCTCGGTGATGTGGATCGGCATGCCGGTCTCGTGCTTGAGCCGCTCGTCGAGTCCGCGCAGCAGCCCGCCACCACCGGTCAGGACGATGCCCTTGTCCATGATGTCGGCGGCCAGTTCCGGCGGGGTCTTGTCGAGCGTGTTCTTCACCGCGTCGATGACCGCGTTGACCGGCTCCTCGATGGCCTTGCGGATCTCGTCGGCCGACACGATGATCGTCTTCGGCAGCCCGGAGACGAGGTCGCGACCGCGGATCTCGGCGTGGGGCTCGTCGGCCAGCGGGAACGCGCTGCCGATCGCCATCTTGATCTCCTCGGCGGTGCGCTCGCCGAGCATCAGCG
>JBBDSX010000194.1:0-3875 GCA_040904725.1 Egicoccus sp. | reverse complement strand
CCGCCCCCGTCTGAGGGTCCGCGTCCGAGGGAACCCGCGTCCGCGCGTGTTCTCTCGTCGGCGTGGGAGCCGGGTTCGGCGGTGGGCCGAGGGAACCCGCGTCCGCGCCTGTTCTCTGGGCGGGTGGCCGGTCCGAGGTCGGCGCTGGTCCGAGGGAACCCGCGTCCGCGCCTGTTCTCTGGGCGGGTGGCCGGTCCGAGGTCGGCGGTGGGCCGAGGGAACCCGCGTCCGCGCGTGTTCTCTAGGCCGGAGAGGTGGGGCGGCGGTCGGTGAGGGTGCGGAGTTGGCCGTCGAAGTCGGTGACGCGCGTGCGGTCGAGGTGCTCGAGGAGCGGGATCGCGTAGCGGCGGGTGGTTCCCCACGCGTCCTTGGCCTGGGCCGCGGCGAACGCTCCCGTGGCGGCCTCGAGGTCCTCGAGCAGGTCGACGGCTCGCGTGACCGCGTCGGCGGCGAACGCCACCTTGCCGGCGCGGACGATCGCACCTGCCTGGACCAGGCGGTTCACCCCGCGGTGATCGATCCCGAGCGCCTTGGCCGTGGCGGTGAGGTCCGGCGGCGAGAACGGTTCGGCGCGCAGGGCCGCCAGCAGCTGCTCGTCGAGGGCCGACCGGGTGTCGGTCACCTCGGCGCCGGCGACGGCGAACCCGGTCGGGGTCCGGACGAGCTGACCGTCGGTGACCAACCGGTCGGGGAGCTCGGCCGCGACGTCGGGCGGTGCGCCAGCTGCGGCGGCCGCAACGGTCAGCCGTTCGCGGGTCGTGCTGTCCCCACCCGCGGCCGCGACGACGGTTTCGGTCCAGCCGAGCCACACCGACTCGAGCACGGCGTGGCCACCCACCGCGAGGATGCCGGCCGGTCGAGGCCCGCCGGTTGGCACGCCCGCGGCCGCGAGGGCCGCGGTCCCCGGGAGCACACCACCGTGCAGCTCGAGCAGCGCGGCGAGGCGCCCGGCGGGTCCCTCCGCTGCCGCGATGCGTCCGAGCGCCAGCACCTGCGCTTCCCGCGCCGCACGCCCGCGCGGTGGCGGCCCCGGATCGGGGTCGACGACCTGCCCGCCTGCGGTCGTCTCGCGGCGGCCCGATTCGCGGAGCACCAGCCGGTCGCCGGCGACCAGCGGCAGGGGTGCGTCCAGCAGCAGGCGCACCGCCCCCACGTTGGCCAGGTACGTCGGACCGTCGTCCGCTCCAGCATCCTTCGCGAGCGCGGTGGTGCTCCAGGCACCACCTCGGCCGGTCCGTTCGCCGACGATCGGGTCGGTCAGCGGCAGCACCCGTGCCGGGACCGACGCCGACCCGGCGTGGACGACCCACGCGCCGGCCCGGTCCACGGTCCGTCCTGGCAAGGCCCGGACCACGGCGTTCAGGCGGGTCGTCGACCGCCACGGTCCACCACCGACGACCGCGTCGCCGCGTGAGATGCCGTCACGGTCGATGCCGACGAGGTTCAGGGCCACCCGGGTCCCAGGCGCCGCGATCTCGACGTCGCGGCCGAGGGTCTGGATGCCCCGGACCCGCACGTCGTGGTCTCCCGGGAACACCCGGAGCGCGTCGCCCGCCCGGACGACGCCGCCAGCGAGCGTGCCGGTCACGACCGTGCCGGCGCCGCGGACGGGGAACACCCGGTCGACCCACAGCCGCGGACGCCCGTGGTCGGTGGGAGCTGGCCGGAGGGCGAACCGGTCGGCGAGCACCCGCTCGAGCTCGTCGATCCCGACGCGGTCGGGGGCGGCGGTGCGGACCACCGGTGCGCCCTCGAGGCTGGTACCGGCGAGGCGCCCGGTCACGTCGGCGACCACCTCGTCGGTCCGCTCGGCCGGGACCGTGTCGGTCTTGGTGACCGCGACCGCCAGACCGTGGACACCGAGCAGGTCGAGGACCTCGACGTGTTCCTCGGTCTGCGCCGACCAGCCGTCGTCCGCGGCGACCACCAGGAGCGCGGCGGGCGCCGGCCCGGCGCCGGCGAGCATCGTCCCGATGAAGCGCTCGTGCCCTGGCACGTCGACGAACGCTGCGGTCTGGCGGGTGCCGTCCGGGCTCGGCGGCAGCTCGCACCACGCGAAGCCGAGCTCGATCGTCAGGCCGCGGCGCTGTTCCTCAGCGAGCCGGTCGGGATCGGTGCCCGTGAGGGCGCGGACCAGGGTGGACTTGCCGTGGTCGACGTGCCCGGCGGTGACGAGGACGCGCTGCCCGGTCAGACGTCCTCCGAGCCCGCGCGGTGAGGCGAGGTCGGATCGGGGGCCGGCACCGCTGGCACCCCGCCGCGGTCAGCCTCGGCCCGGGCGGCGGCGCTGCGGGCGGCGACCGTGCGGGCGATGGCCACGAGCTCGACCAGCTGCCCGTCGCCGCTCGGCGGCACCGTTCGCAGGTCCAGCAGCAACCGGCCGTCGCTGATCCGTCCGAGGACCGGCGGATCGCCCGCACGGAGCGCCGCGGCGAGCGCTTCCGCGGAAGCGGTCAGACCACAGGCTTCTTCCGCGGAAGAAGTGCCTCCTTCTCCCTCCGCGGACCCCCGACCCTCTTCCGCGGAAGAACCCCCGCCGATCGCGACCGCCCACGACGGCAGCTCCTTGGTGGGCAGCGATCCGCCACCCACGCGACCGGTCGTCGCGACGGCCTCGGCGTCCGGGCCGCAGGCCGCTGCGACGCGGAGCGCCCGCTCCCGCAGCACCTCGACGTCGGCGTGGAGCATCGCCACGGCCGGGAGCTCGTGCGGGACGGGGTCACGGAGGTGGGTCGCCAGCGTCACCTCGAGGGCGGCGCGCTGCATGGCGTCGATCCGCAGCGCGCGTGCCAGGGGGTGGGCTCGGCAAGCCGTGACGAGGTCGGCGCGCCCGGCGATGATCCCTGCCTGCGGGCCGCCGAGCAGCTTGTCGCCAGAGATGACCACGAGGTCGGCGCCGGCCGCGACGGAGGCAGCGACCGACGGCTCGCCCGCCAGCGGCGACCCGTGCGGCGGGTCCACCAGCAGGCCTGAACCGAGGTCGTGGACGACCGGCACGTCGACCTCGCGGCCGAGGTCGACCAGGTCGGGCAGCGACGCGTCCTCGGTGAAGCCGACGATGTCGAAGTTGGACCGGTGCACCTTCAGCAGCAGGCCGGTGTCGGGGCCGACGGCTCGGCGGTGGTCGGCCAGCCGCGTCCGGTTCGTGGTCCCCACCTCGACGAGCTCGACGCCGGCTGCCTCCATCACGTCGGGCAGCCGGTAGGACCCGCCGATCTCGACCAGCTCGCCGCGGGAGACGATGACCTCGCGGCCGCCGGCCAACGCCGCCAGGACCAGCAGCAGGGCACCAGCGCCGTTGTTCACGACCGTCGCCGCTTCGGTGCCGCACGCCGCCGCGGCCAGCTCCCCCACGTGGGCCGTGCGCGATCCGCGCTCACCGGTGTCGAGGTCGAGCTCGACCGAGCTGTAGCCCGCGGCGGCGATGGCCGCGTCGCGGGCCGCGGCCGACAGCGGGGCACGCCCGAGGTTGGTGTGGAGCACCACCCCGGTGGCGTTGACGACGGCGACCAGCTTCCCGGCACGGCCCGCCCGCACCCGTCCGGCGGCGGCGTCCGCCACCTCGGCGAGCGTCGGGGCCGTACCGCCCGGCGACAGCGTCGACCGTCGCTCGTCGAGTTCGGCGCGGACCGCGCCCGTCACCGGGCCGTGGCCGACCGACGTCACGAGGTCGCCGAGAACGCGGACCACCGCGTCGACCTGCGGCAGGTCGGCGCGGGGATCGGGAACGGAGCGCAGGTCGGTCACGTGCAACCTTCGGGCCTCGGGCGGACCGTCAGTCGAGCACAGTGCGGCCAGCAGGCCCACCCCGGCCCACCGACGCGGATGCAGTCTGATGACGGCAAGTGGTGGGCGTTCGCCGGGCGACGGCTCGG
>JBBDSX010000193.1:0-23119 GCA_040904725.1 Egicoccus sp. | reverse complement strand
AGAACGCGACCGCGTCGTGGCTGACCATCGGCTCGCTCATGGCGTGGATCGCCTGGGTCAGCGCGGGCAGCATCCGTTCGGTGTCGATGCGCAGGCGGTGGTGGTTGGTCTCGAAGTGCTCGGCGATGACGTCGGAGTACTTGAACTCGTCGCCCTCCTCGCCACCGAACGACTCGAAGCCGATCGAGAAGGTGTTCAGGCCGGTCTGGCCGGCCTCGGCCAACAGGCCGACGACCAGCGACGAGTCGAGCCCGCCGGAAAGCAGCACACCGACCGGCACGTCGGCGACCAACCGCCACTGCACGGCCTTGCGGAGCGCGTCGAGGGTGGCGTCCTCCCAGTCACGCGCGCTCCAGTCGGCGCGGTCGGGGTCGCGGGTGAAGTCGGGGCGCCAGAACTCGGTGACCTCGCGTGAGCCGTCGGCCTCGATCGCGATCGTGGTCGCCGGTGGCACCTTCTTCACGCCGTTGAGGATGGTGTGGGGCGCCGGCACGACCGAGTGGAAGGTCAGGTAGTGGTGCAGGGCGACCGGGTCGATCGAGGTGTCGATGTCGCCGCCCTCGACCAGCGCGGGCAGGCTCGACGCGAACCGCAACCGCGACGGCTCGTCGACCACGTAGAGCGGCTTGATGCCGAAGCGGTCACGTCCGAGGAAGGTGCGGCCGGTCCCCCGCTCGTGGATGACGAAGGCGAACATGCCCTGCAGGCGGTCGACGAACCGGTCACCCCAGGCGTGGTAGGCCTTCATCACGACCTCGGTGTCGGAGGTCGAGAAGAACTCGTAGCCGGCCTGCTGCAACTCCTCGCGCAACGGCTGGTAGTTGTAGATGCAGCCGTTGAAGACCAACGTCAGGCCGAGGGCGGCGTCGTGCATCGGCTGGTTGCCGCACGACGACAGGTCGATGATCGACAGCCGCCGGTGACCCATCGCGATGGGTCCGGCCGACCAGACCCCCTCGCCGTCGGGACCCCGCGAGATCATCCGGCCCGTCATCCGGTAGACGGCACCCACGTCCGGGGTGGCGCCGTCGAGTCGCAGTTCGCCGCTGAAGCCGCACATCTCGTGGGTGTCCCTTCGCCACGCAGCGCGCGCCCCACCGTCACGACGGTGACCGACGCTGCCCGGTCCGGTGCGGCCGTCCTTGGTCTGGCCGCGTCGTGGTTGCGAGCGTGTCGCCCGCCCCGCCCACCCTCAACCCTCGAACACTGTCCGGAAGGTCAGGCCCGTCGACGATACCGAGTTGGATGGTGTCCCCTCCCGACGCGACCGAAAGCCGACGCCCCATGCCACCGTTCCGCCTGGTCGACGCCTTCACCGACACGGCCTTTGCCGGCAACCCGGCCGGTGTCGTCCTGCTCGAGCGGCCGCAGCCGGTCGGGTGGATGCAGGCGGTGGCCGCCGAGGTCAACGTGTCCGAGACGGCCTTCGTCGTGGCCGACACCGACACGCCGGAGGACTGGCAGCTGCGCTGGTTCACCCCGGCCACCGAGGTCGACCTGTGCGGCCACGCGACCCTCGCGACGGCCCACGCGCTGTGGCAAGCCGGCCTCGCCGCGGCCGACGCGACCCTGCGGTTCCACACCCGCGTCGGCGTACTCACCGCCGTGACCGACGACGACGGTCGGATCATGCTCGACCTGCCGGCCTGGCCCGTCGTCCATCACCCCGCACCGGCGCGCCTCGAGGCCGCCCTCGGGATGCCCCCCGGAGCCCACCGGGCCGGGGCGACCGGCGCGCGCTACCTCGGTCGGACCGCGGGCAACGCGGGCGACGCCGACACCGGCAGCGGGCAGACCAACGACGTGGTGCTGCTCGCCGACGAGGCCGCGGTCCGCGACCTCGCGCCCGACCTCGGCGAGGTCGCGGCGCTCGGCAGCGGCGGGCTGATCGTGACCGCAGTATCGGACGGCGACGACGACTTCGTCTCACGCTACTTCGCCCCCGCGCTGGGCGTGCCCGAGGACCCGGTCACGGGATCCGCCCACTCGACGCTCGGCCCGTGGTGGGCCGACGAACTCGGCCGCCACACCCTCACCGCGCGGCAACTGTCCCGACGCGGCGGCCACCTGCGGGTCCGTGTCGAGGGCGACCGCGTCTTCGTCGGCGGACGGGCGGTGACCGTCATCACCGGCGAGATCACCGGATAGGTCGGCTCGGGGGAGATCCACCGGATAGGTCGGCTCGGGGGACATCACGGCGTGACGGTCGGCACCTCGAACCGGTGGGCGAGCCAGGCCGCCGCGCGCTGCCACAGCGGTTCGTCTGGGTCGATGACGTCCATGTGCTCGGCCGGTCCCGTCGCCACCTCGACCTCGTCGCCCGCCGCACGGACCGCGTCGGCGTAGGACTGCGACTGGGACGGCGGCACGGACTCGTCGTCGTCACCGTGGACGAGCAGCACGGGGATGCCGTGCCCGACCAGGCCCACCGGGTCGACGGCGTCCCAGCGTTCTGGCACCTCGTCCGGGCCACCGCCGAGCAGTGCCGTCATCGCGCCGTTGCCCATCCCCTCGCGCTCGCCGGCGCGCAGGTCGGCGACGGGCGCCAGGCCCACCACGACCGCCGGTCGCAGGCGCGGGGACGCGCCGACGACACCGTCGGGCAGACGGCGCCGCCCGGCGGTCCACAGGGCGAGGTGGCCGCCCGCCGAGTGGCCGACCACCGCGACCCGCGACAGGTCCAGCGGTGCGTCGAGGTCGAGCAGGACGTCGACGCCGACGGCCACGTCGGCGAGCGTGGCGGGCCAGCCGCCCCGGTCGGCCGCGGCGATGACCTCGTCGGGCGGGGGCACGCGGCGGTACTCGAGGTTCCAGGCCGCGAACCCCCGGCGGGTCAGGTCCCTGGCGAGGGGCTCGGTCAGCCCGCGCACGTACTGATGGCGCCAGAACCCGCCATGGAGCAGCACGACGACCGGCCAACCGGTCTCGGGCACGTCCCCGTCGGGCAGCCACAGGTCGCCGACCTGGTCCTTAGACGGTCCGTAGCGATGGGTGGGCATGTGGCAGGTCCTGACTTCGGGCGGGCTGCGCCGACCGGCGGCACGCTAGACGGCCATGCCGGCACCAACGGGTGACCTACGCTGACCGGCCCGCCCGTTCCCGCCGTCGAGGTTCCCGTGGAGCCAGCCGCTCTCTCGCCCGCGCGTCGTCGCGCCGATCTCGAACGCCTGCGGACGCAGACGTTCGACCTGGTCGTCGTCGGCGGCGGCGTCACCGGGGCCGGCATCGCCCTCGACGCGGCCACCCGGGGCCTGTCGGTCGCCCTGGTCGAGCAGCGCGACCTCGCCGCCGGGACCTCGAGCCGGTCGTCCAAGCTGATCCACGGCGGCCTGCGCTACCTCGAGCAGTTCAATTTCGGCCTCGTCCGCGAGGCACTGCGCGAACGGGGCCTGATGCTCGGCGAACTCGCGCCGCACCTGGTGCGGCCGGTGTCGTTCCTGTACCCGCTGCGCCACGGCTTCGCGGAACGCGCCTATGTGGCGGCCGGTGTCGCCCTCTACGACACGCTGGGCGGCGCCCGCCAGCTCCCTCGCCACGAACACCTGACCCGTCGCCAGGCGATGCGCCTCGTGCCGGCGTTGCGAGGGGACGCACTGACGGGGGCGATCCGCTACTGGGACGCCCAGGTCGACGACGCCCGACACACCATGGAGTTGGCGCGCACCGCCGCGTCGTACGGCGCCACGATCCTGACCTCGACGCGCGTGATCGACCTGCTGCGCGAGGGCGAACGGGTCGTCGGCGTCGTCGCCCGTGACCAGGAGGGCGGCGAGGACATCCGGGTCCGGGGCCGTCAGGTGATCAACGCGACCGGCGTGTGGGCCGACCGGATCCAGGAGATGGCCGGCCGCGGGCGCATCCGGGTCCGCGCGTCGAAGGGCATCCACCTCGTGGTGCCCAAGGACCGCATCCACGCCGACAGCGGCATGATCCTGCGCACCGAGACCAGCGTGCTGTTCGTGATCCCGTGGGGCCGGCACTGGCTGATCGGCACGACCGACACCGACTGGGACCTCGACCTCGCCCACCCGGCCGCGTCCGCCCGCGACATCCAGTACCTGCTGGATCGGGTCAACAAGGCGTTGCGCACGCCGCTGACCCACGCCGACGTCGAGGGCGTGCAGGCCGGCCTGCGCCCCCTGCTGTACGGCGAGTCCGAGGCGACCAGCAAGCTCTCGCGTGAGCACGCGGTCGCCCAGACCGTCGCGGGCATGATCACGATCGCGGGCGGCAAGTACACCACCTACCGCGTCATGGCCCAGGACGCGGTCGACGCGGCGGCACGCAACCTGCCCCAGCGCGTCCCGCGTTCGGTCACCGACCGCACGCCGCTGCTCGGCGCGCACGGCTGGCACGCGCTGTGGAACCGGCGCCATCGGCTCGCCGACGAGGTCGGCCTGCACACCAGCCGCATCGAGCACCTGCTCGGCCGCTACGGCTCGCTGGTGACCGAGGTGCTCGAACTGCTCGCCGACCGGCCCGAACTCGGCGAGCGGATCGCCGGCGCCGAGGACTACCTCAAGGTCGAGGCGGTCTACGCGGCCAGCCACGAGGGCGCACTGCACCTCGACGACCTGCTCACGCGCCGGACCCGGATCTCGATCGAGACGTTCGACCGCGGCCTTGCTGCGGCGCGGGACGTGGCACCGTTGATGGGCGAGGTGCTCGGCTGGGACGACGAGGACATCGCGCGCGAGATCGAGCACTATGACGCCCGCGTCGCCGCCGAGGTCGAGTCACAGCGCATGCCCGACGACCACACCGCCGACGCCGCCCGCATGGGCGCCCGCGACGTGAGAGTGGGCGGCGCGGGTTAGCCCAGCACCCCCAGCGGGACGTCGAGCCCGACGACCCAGTTGGGGGCGTCGACGACCTCGATGATGCGCAGGTCCGCCGCGATCGAACACAGCGCGTAGGCGTCGGCCGCGTCGAGGCCGTGGTCGCGGCCGAGGCGCTCGATCATGGCCAGCGTCGCGTCTCGGGCGCCGGTGTACAGGTCCGGACCGACGCCGGTGGTGAGCAACCGGGGACCGTCGACCCGCGCCGACGGGACCGGTAGTTCGAGCTGCGGCGCCGGCGGCGCCTGGCCGGGTACGACCTCGACGCGCAGACGGACCGTCGCCGTCGTCTCGACGGCGGTGCCGCACACCTCGCCGTCGCCCTGTGCCGCGTGCGGGTCGCCGACCGACAGCAGCGCGGCGGGCACCTCGACCGGGAGCAGCAGGACCGCACCGGCACGCACGTCGCGGCAGTCGAGGTTGCCGCCGACCCGACGTGGCGGGATCACGCTGTGGGAACCGGCCTCGGCAGGCGCCACGCCGATCGTGCCGATGAACGGCTCGGCGGGCAGCCGCGCCAGACCGTCCCCGACGTCGACGTGGCCGTCGGCGATGCGTGACACCAGCGCGTACGGGTCGGGGAAGTGGTCGACGAGCAGACCGAACCCGGGGATCAGGGTGGTCCAGCCCACCGGGCCGGCTTCGACCTCGAGGATCTCGATGCGCAGGGCGTCGCCCGGACCGGCACCCTGAACGGCGATCGGGCCGGTGAGCGGGTTGGCCAGGTCGAGGTCGAGGCCGGCGACGTCGGCCCCGGTGGCGTCGGGTCCGAGCTGGCCACCGAAGCAGTCGGCGAGCGCCAACTCGACCACGTCGCCGGAGGCGATCTCGGCACGCGGCGGCAACGAGCGGTCCCAGCCGTGGTGGCCGTCGCGGTGGTGCAGGGTGCGCACGTCGGTCTCCTCGCGGCAGGCGGACCGCCACGGTACGCCGCTTGCGAGGCGGGGACGAGGGGCCGCGTCGATACGCTGGGGCGATGCTCAAGGACCTGTTGCGCCCGGCCGCGCTGCTCAGCCACGTGCTGGTGCTGACCGTGGTCGTCGTCTGTGTCGGGCTCGGCCAGTGGCAGCTCGACCGCCTCGCCCAGGTGCGGGCCAACAACGCCCTGCTCGCGGAGCGCCTCGAGGCCGCGCCGCTCGACCTCGCCGACCTGGTCGACGAACCAGCCGACGAGGAGGCGCTCGAGTACCGGCGGGTGCGCGGTCGTGGGACGTTCCGTCCCGCCGAGGAGGTCCTGCAGCGCAACCAACCCCATCCGGGGCAGACGGGGTTCGGGATCCTGACACCGCTGGAGCTCGAGGACGGCGGCGTGGTGCTGGTCCGGCGGGGCACGGTCCCGCCCACGTTGGACGAGCCCCCGGTCGAGGAAGCGGCGCCGCCCGACGGGATGGTCGAGGTCGAAGGCATCCTCGAGCGGCCCGTCCCCCAACCCGGCTTCGGAGCGAGGGATCCGGACGAGGGCGTGCTCGCGCGGGTGTTCCACACCGACACGGCGCGGCTCGACCGCCAGGTCGACGGCGAGCTGTACCCCATGGTGGTGCGGCTGCAGACGGCAACGGACGACGAGGTCGCGTTCGACGCCCTCCCGGTGCCGCCGACCCCACCCGTGCTCGACGAGGCGAACCACCTGTCGTACGCGGTGCAGTGGCACGCCTTCGCGCTGATCGCGCTGGTGACCTACCTCGCGTGGCTGTGGCAGCGTGAGCGCCGCCGCGTCGACGAGAAAGTGACGCCGTACGAACAGCAGGAGGCGGGGCGTCCCGGTTGAGTGTCGCGGACGGTGCCTGCCGGCCGTGACCGCCCCCCGTGCGGCCACCGGACCGGCAGGCCCCTCACCGTCCGCGCCCCTCCCCAACCGGGAGTCCGGCCGGTGGTGCCAGGTTGCCGTGCCGAGCGCGTGGCCATGGTCGCACGGCCAGGGGTGGGTGGGAACCGTGCCGCTACGTGACTTGCCGTGGTGGTGCTAGCACCACCACGGCACCACCACGGCACGACCGCGGCGGCGATCGCGGCGGCCTAGCCTGCATCCGACGGGAAGGAGGACGGTGACGCAGACGACGCAGACGACGACCCTGCTCATCGCCGAGGACGACTACCTCGTGCGTGAGGGGGCCCGCTCCGTGCTCGACGCCCACCCGCGCCTCCACGTGCTGGGGACGGCCGCCGACCCCGATGGCGTGCACGAACTGCTCGCACAGCACGACCCCGACGTCGTGATGCTCGACATCCGGATGCCGCCGACCTTCACGACCGAGGGCATCGAACTCGCTCACCGGATCCGGGCCGAGCGGCCCGGCACCGGGGTCGTGGTGCTGTCCCAGCACGCCGATCCCGAGTACGCGCTCGAGTTGCTCAAGCACGGTTCCGAGGGCGTCGCCTACCTGCTCAAGGAACGGCTCGGCGACGCCGAGCGGCTCGTCCAGGCCATCGAAGAGGTCAAAGCCGGCGGCTCGATCCTCGATCCCCGCATCGTCGAGGGCCTGCTCGAGGCACAGCGGCGCCGGACCGCCTCGAAGCTGGCCGGGCTGACGCCCCGGGAACTCGAGGTGCTCTCGCTGATGGCGTCAGGCCGGGGGAACCTCGCCATCGCCCGGGAACTCTCCATCACCGACCGGTCGGTCGAAAAGCACACCAATGCCATCTTCCGGAAGCTCGGCCTGTCCGAGGAGATGGACCTCAACCGCCGGGTCGCCGCCGTCCTGTTCTACCTGCAGCGGTCCCGCGACTGAGTCCCCGACGTGCCCGCTCCGCTCCCCGCCGCCAGGCATTGAGTGGCGCAGGGGCAGGAGGGCGGTGATCGCGGTGCCCTCACCCGGGCGTGAGAGCAACTGCAGCGACCCGCCGAGCGCGTTGACACGGTCGCGAAGGTGCACCACACCGCCGGCGCGGCGCTGTTCGGCCGGGTCGAAGCCGACGCCGTCGTCGATGACCCGGATGCGCAGCATCTCGCCCTCGTGACGCACCTCGACGCGGATCCGCTCGGCCTCGGCGTGCTTGAGGGCGTTGGCGACCGCCTCGGAGACCAGGAAGTAGGCGTTGGTCTCGACCGCTTCATCGCAGCGGGGCAGCGGATCGGGGTGCAGCGTCACGACGACGGGGCCGTCGGAACGGCCGGCGAGGCTGTGCAGGGCACCGTCGAGGCCACGGTCGCGGAGGATCGACGGGAACAGCGCCTGGCCGGTGGCCCGCAACTCGGCGAGGATGTCGTCGATGGCGCCGGCCAGGCCGTCGGTGACCTCCTCGACGTCCTCGGGTCGGTGTCGGAGCCGGTCACGGGCGGCGCCCACCTGCATGCGCAGCACGACCAGCCGCTGCTGGATGCCGTCGTGCAGGTCCTGCGCGATCCGGCGCCGTTCGTCGTCCTGCACGCCGACGATGCGTCGCGCCGCCTCCTGCAACGCCTCGGCCTGCTGGCGGATCACGAGCAGTTGGGCCCGCAATGCCAGCCGCATCCGTTCCAGGGCGCCGGCCAGGGTGCCGATCTCGTCGCGTCGGTCGATCTCGAAGGCCCGTTCCAGGTCGCCGCCCGCGATCGTGGTCGCGGTTTCGGTGAGGGCCCGGATCGGCCGCGTCATGACCCGTGCCAGCAGGAAGGACAACGTCCCGCCGAGTGCGATCAGCAGCGTCACCATCAGCACGCGGGTGCGGGTCAGGCGGGCGTCGAGCGCGGCCAAGGGGTCGCTCGAGATCAGCCCGATGGCCGCCTGTTCACCCCAGGCCCGTTCGGCGCCGATGGCCACGTAGCGGACGAGTCGGCCGTCCTCGACCTGTTGGGTCTGGCGCTGCAGGGTCGGGTCCCCCAACGGCGCTCCCCCGACCCCGGTGTTGTCGGAGGTCGCCACGACCTCGCCGTCGACGACGATCTCGACGCGCGCCACCCCGGTGCGGCGCGCGGTCTCGCGGGCGTGCACCTCGTCGAGGGCGTAGCCGACCGCGACCACCAACGGGGGAACGGCGAGGTACCGGACGGGACGCGCGTAGACGAGCCCGTACCCGCCGTCCTGCAGCGGGACCACGCGCTGACCCTGGACGTCGCCGGGCCCGACCGTCCCCAGTTGCGCATCGGTCAGCGGCGCGAGCGTGGTGCGCGACGGCTGCCGCTGTCGGACCTCGCCGGTCCGCAGGTCGAGGACCGCGCCGATCTCGAGGTCGCCGTCGCTGGTGCCGACGGCCGAGAGCACGTCCGACAGGCCGCGCTCGAAGTCATCGGGGGACGCGGCGTCGGTCAGGTCCTGCTGGATCAGCGTGCTCAGCAGGGTCCGCATACGTCGACTGTCGCGCTGCACCTCGAGGTCCAGGGCGTTGCCCCGCTCGGCGGTCATCAGGTGGGCCTGGACCCGCAGTGCCTGACGCGTCAGCCGGGTCTCGAGGACCAGCGTCACCACGCTGGCCAGGAGCAGCACCGCCAGGAACGCCGCCATGATCTTCGGCAGCAGCCAGCTCGGCCCGCGACCCTGGTGGCTACGACCGGTCATCGTGCCGTCGTCACGCGCGGGGTTGGACGTCGAGCCAGCCCTCGGCGAACCGTTGCAGCCCGGCCATCGTCTCGTCGACGGGTTCGCCGCCGGCCAGCACCGACGTGAGTGCCTCGGTGAACGCCTGCGCGACCTCCGGGAAGGCGATCAGCGGCATGACCCGGGCGTTGGGCAGTTGGGCGACGAACGACGACAGCAGGGGGTCGTCGGTGAACAGGGGGGCGTCGAACACCCGGGTGCGCGCCGGCAGGCGGCCCTCCTCCTCGGCCAGACGCAACGCCACCTCGTCGTCGATCAGACGTAGGGCGAGGTCGAAGGCGAGGTCGCCCTGCTCGGCCCCCTCGGGCACGAACAGGCTCGACCCGCCGAGCACGGTCAGGGGGCGGTCGGGATCGGCCTGCGGCAGCGGCAACACCTCGAGTTCGACGTCACGGGTGGCATTGCGGGCGACCACCTGGATGTCCCACGACCCGGTGGCGTGAGCGGCGACCTGACCGGAGGCGAAGGCCTGGACGGCGTCCGCGGCGAGGTCGGGGCCGTAGGGCGGGGGAACGTGGCCTTCCTCGACGAGTCGCACGAGGTATTCGAGGGCGGCGACGGTGGCCGGGTCATCGAAGGTGAACCGCGGTCGGGCCGTTGCGGGATCCACCTCGAGCAGGTCGCCGCCGAACGCCCGGATCCACCCGTAGGCCTGCCAACTGCTCGTCGACACCGGCAGCATCCACTGCGCGGCGCCGCTGTCGGTGACCGCGTCGGCGGCCGCCACGAACCCGGCCGGCGTGGCCATCGTCTGCGGGTCCACGCCCGCCTCGCGCAGCATCGCCGCATCGGTGAGGATCACGAGGGCGTTGGTGTCGAGCGGGACCCCATACGGTTCGCCGAGCCAGGTGACGTCCTCGACCGCGCCCGGCAGGAACTCCTCGACGCTCAGGCCGGCCGCCTCCCACTGCTCGCCCAACGGTTCGGCCAGGCCGGTGGCGGCGGCAGCGAAGGCGTGCCAGTGCGCGAGGTCGTAGGGCTGGTCGAGTTCGCCGGCCGACGCGACCAGTTCGGGGATCTGCGAGAACGGCACGGCCTGGACCTGCACCCGCACGTTGCCGTGGTCGCGTTCGAACTGGTCGAAGACCTCGCGGACCGCGGGCGCGCTGGCCCAGTCGTCGGCCATGATGACGCGCAGCAGGGCCGGCTCGAGCGGGGCGGCCGGCGCGTTGCACCCGACGGCCGCAAGGGCGAGCACGCTGAGCAGCCCACCGACGATCCCTGCCCGCACGACGCACCACCCTCCCCCGTCGCACCCACCGCACAGGGGAACGCGCCCAGAGGCCGGCAAGGGTTGCACAGGCAACGGACATCGTCCACTCGGACGAGGGTGCGGCGATAGCGTGACCCCATGCCCTCCTTCCGCTGCCTGCCGTTCCTGCCTACGGCGTTCCACGACGACGCGACCCTGGATCCCGACGGCCAGGCGGCGTTGGCGGCCACCGTCGCCGCCGCCGGCGTCGAGGGTGTCGGTGTCCTCGGACCGACCACGGGCGAGGTGGGCAGCCTGCGGATCGAGGAGATCGGCGACGTCGTCGCCGCGGCGTGCCGTGGCGCGGCGGGCCTGCCCGTCGGCGTCGGGCTGGGACCGGTGGGTCCCCACAGCATCGAGGTGGCACGACGGGCCGCGGGCAGTGGTGCGGACCTGCTCGTCGTCCCGGTCCCCGGTGGCGCCGACCGGCACGACCGCGTCGCCGAGATCGCCGAACTCGGCCTGCCGCTGTGGCTACACCACCATCCCGCGGCGACGGGCGCCCGGCTCGACGCCGCAGAACTGGTGTCCATGGCCGACGACGTCGGTGCACGCGCCGTCATCGTCGAGGCCGCACCACCCGGTGACCTGCTGTCCGCGCTCGGCGACGACGAACGCCGCGACCGGCTGGGCGGCCTGGCGGCTCTGTTCCTGCCCGAGGAGGTCGAGGCGGGCGCCACCGGGACCGTGGCCGGCTGCGCCGTCCCGGAGCGCCTGGTCGAGGTCGTCGCCCGCTACCGCGCCGGGGATGCCTCGGCCGCGTGGGACGCCTACCTCGAACTGCTGCCGTGGCTGCGACTCGAGGCCGGCAGCCCGGGACTGCGGGTACGCAAGGAGGCCTGGCGGCAGCGCGGCGTGCTCGGGTCGGCCCGCGTCCGCGAGGGAGCCCCGTTGGGCACCACCACCAAGATCGCGATCACGCGCCGACTACGCCAGGTCGGGGCCGACGTCGCCGCGCCCTACCCGGGCAGCTGACCCCGCACATGCCGAGGAGGTCCTCGTGACCCGCGCCCCCGACCACGTCGAGGCCGACGAGTGGCACCGCTACGTCGAACTGCGCGACGGTACCGGGGTCCTGCTGCGCCAGATCCGGCCCGAGGACCGCGACCGGCTCGCCGCCGGTTTCGAACAGCTCTCCCCCGCCTCCCGCTACCTGCGGTTCCACAGTGCCCTCGATCACCTCTCGCCGCAGTACCTCGACTACCTGACCGTCGTCGACCACCTCGACCACGAGGCGGTCGTGGCGGTCGACCTCGCACGGCCGGAGTCACCCGGCATCGGGGTCGCCCGCTACGTCCGCGAGCCCTACGAGCACGAGGTCGCCGAGGCGGCCATCACCGTCGCCGACGAGTATCACGGCCAGGGGGCGGGCACCCTGCTGCTCGGCGCGCTCACCGACCGGGCGAATTCCAACGGCATCACGGTCTTCCGCAACTACGTGCTCGAGGGCAACCACGCCATGCTCGAGGTCTTCGACCACCTCGGCGGCATCCGCTCGCGGGAGAACGACAACCTGTGGCGGGTGGATCTCCCGCTGCCCTCGACCCTCGAGGAACTCCCCGATTCGGCGGCGGGCAAGGCGTTCCTGGCCGCCGCACGCGGCCAGCGCCACCTGGTCAGCCTGTTCCCGCCCATCTGGAGCCGTCTCAAGGGCCGCCGCCGCGACCGTGCCGAGGACGCCGAGGTGGCCGCCGCCTTCGACGAGGTCGAACAGGGGCGTGACGGCAACGACGGGTAGCGTCACCCCGTGACCTCGCCCTCCTCCCTCGCCGACGTCCGCCGCCGGCTCCCCCGCCTGCTGCTCGGCCTCGCGCTGTGCGGCCTCGGGATCGCGACGATGGTCGCCGCCGAACTCGGGCTCGGCCCCTGGGACGTGTTGCACCAGGGCCTGTCGCGGATGACCGGGATCCCGATCGGGACCGTGGGTATCGGGGTCGGCGTGCTCGTGCTGCTGGTGTGGCTGCCGTTGCACGAGCGGCCCGGCGTCGGCACCGTGCTCAACGTGCTGGTGATCGGCATCGTGATCGACGTGACGCTGCTGTGGCTGCAGACGCCCGAGCCGGCCTGGCAGCGCTGGGCGTACATGCTGGCCGGCCCCGTCCTGTTCGGCATCGGCTCCGGCTTCTACCTCGGCACGGGCCTCGGCGCCGGGCCGCGCGACGGCATCATGACCGGGCTGGCGCGATGCGGCCTGCCGGTCGGAGCAGCGAGGGCGGCCATCGAGGTGAGCGTGCTGCTGCTCGGCTGGGTGCTCGGCGGCACCGTCGGCGTCGGCACGATCGTGTTCGCCGCCACCATCGGCCCGATCGTGCACGTCACGCTGCCACGACTGCGGATGGCCGAGGCGCCCCCGGCCGCACCCCCCGGCATCCGCTCAGCCCGCTGACACCCCGCGGCGATCAGGTCACCCGACCGCGGGTGAATCACCCGCACATCCGGGCGCGAATCGCACCCACCGCGATCCGATCACCCGATCGAGGCCCAGTTCCATCGCGCGAGTTGTCCACAACACCGGCGAGGTGCAACCGGCCCTCGGCGCTGCCGGCAGTCACGATGCCCGAATGCGCCTGCTACCTGAACCCGCCATCGCCATCGCGGCCGCGCAGCACGCCGTCCTCGCGCGCTGGCAGCTCCGACGCTGGATGTCCATCCGCGCCGTCGATGGGCACGTCCGTCGCGGCAACCTCGAACCGTGCGGCTACGGCGTCTACCGGATTCCCGGGACGAACCGTCCCGAGCAGGCGCCGGTGGCTGCCGCCTTGCGCGCCCGCCCGGAGGCGGTGGTCACTGGACCCTTCGTGCTCGCCCATCTCCGGCTCGACCACTTCGCGCCCAACGCACCGTTCGAGGTGCTCACCGTCCCGGGGCGGCAGCTCAGGACCAAGGACTTCGAGCACCGTCCCGACTGGCTCCAGGACCGCGAGGTGGTGCACCTCGGCGAGGTGAGGCTCGCCTCCGCGGTCGACGCACTCCTCGACAGCGCACTGTGGCGGGGGCGGGTGCCATCCCGGTCACTGCGTGTGGCGAAGGACCAACTCGGCTGGCGCGGCCTCGTGACCTCCGAAGCCCTGACCCGCCGCATCGACGAGCGAGGCGAGCACGACCCGGCGGTCCGGGCCTTCCTCGAGCTGTTCGAAGGACATGACCTGCTGTCCGAAAGCAACGGCGAGCGCGGGCTGGGTCGATTGCTGTCGCAGTTGGATCCGGCGCCCGAAGCACAGCAATGGGTACTGCCACATCGGCGCGTCGACTGGTATCTGCGTCTGCTCCGCTTGGCGTTCGAGTACCAGGGCCGCATCGACCACGCACACCCCGAGGGACGGCGTGCCGACGCGGTCCGTGACGCCGAACTGGCGATGGCCGATATCGAGGTGTTCTACGTGACGGATGCGGATCTTCGGCACCCGCAGACGCTGCTCGCCGCGATCGTGCGGGTGGCCGAACGTCGGGCCGCGGAGCTCGGCGTGCTGGCGCCTCGCCTTCGGGCATCCTGACCGAACACCGCGACCAGGTCACCCGACCGCCGGCGAAGCACCCGCGCATCCGCGCGCGAATCGCACCCACCGCGACCAGGTCACCCGACCGCGGGTGAATCACCCGCACATCCGGGCGCGAATCGCACCTACCGCGGCGATCAGCGGCAGAGGGGGGCGATCGTCGGGTAGGGGTTGACCCAGCTACCGCCGTGCTTGCGCTGGATGTGCAGGTGGGGCGGGGTCGTGCGGGCGTTGCCGGAGTTGCCGACCGTCCCGATCTCCTGGCCCGCCTCGACCGAAGCGCCGGGCACCATCCCGGGGGCGATGGTGGCCAGGTGGGCGTTGTACCACTCGCTGCCGTCGGTGGTCCGGTAGGTGACGGTGATGCCGCCGAGTCCACGATCGACCTGGTTGCTGCGGACGACGACCCCGTCCGTCACCGCGACGATCGGCACGCCGCGGGCGGCGAACACGTCGTTGCCCTGGTGGCTGCGGCCGCCGGAGCGGGGGTAGCCCCAGTCGTTGCTGAAGTCACGGCCGGCGACGGCGCCGACGACCGGGCAGTAGCCGCCGTCGATGCTCGGGCCGGCGCCGCCGGCCGAACGGTTGCGGGCCTCTTCGCGGGCGCGGCGTTCGGCTTCCTCGGCGGCACGGCGGTCGGCGAGTTCGCGGGTCAGCCGGGCGGTTTCGCTCTCGACGAACGCCAGCGACGACTCGAGGTCCTCGGCGTCCTCCTCGAGTTCGGTCAGCACGGTCCGTTGCCGCTGTTCCTTGTCGGCGATCTCGACCGTCAGCGCCTCGGCCTCGGCGCGCATCTGTTCGACGAACTCGAGCGTGTCCTCGGCGTCGGCGGCGGCCTGTGCGGCCCGGCCGCGGGCGCGGGCCGCGTCCTGCGCCTGCTCGGTGCGTTCCTGGCGCAGGTCGAACACGCGCTCGACGGTGGACTCCTGCGTGTCCACGACGACGCGCAGTTGCTTGAGGCCGACGGCGAACGAGTTGGGGTCGTCGGCCCGTCGCAGCACCTCGAGCACCATGGCGCCGCGGGTGGCGCCGACCGTGCCGTACTTGAAGCTCTCGACGAGTTGGTCGGCGAGAACCGCCTCCTCCTCGACGAGCAGTTCCTCGGTGCGGTCCAGGATCGCCTCGGCCCGGCGGTGGTCCGCCTCGGCCCGACGCTGTTCGTCGGTCGCCTCACCGAGCGCGGCTTCGGCGAGCGCGACCTGCCCCTCGGCGGCACGGAGACGGCCACGGGCGTCGGCGAGTTCGACGGCCAGCGTGGCCAGCTCGCCCTCGACGGTCTGGATGTCGCCGGTGACGCGGCCGAGCTCGTCGCCGAGTTGGTCGGCCTCGTTCTCGACCTGACCGAGTTGTTCAGCGACCTCGCCGCTGCCGCGTGGCTGGGCGCCGGCGGACGCGGGCACGACGAGCAGCGTCGCCGCGAGTGCGGCAACGGGACGCCAGCGCCAATGCCTGGCGCGACCGGGTTGTGCCACGGTGAAGCTGCCGATCGAATCCGAAGGGACGTACCGACGAGACGACGGTACCGGGGTCTATGCGCGATATCGGCCATCTGGCCCCCAAACTCAAGCCCGGGGGCCCGCGCCGGGCAACAGCAGGCACGCGGTCGAGCCGGTGGGTCCGACCGCCAGCGACACCTCGCCGCCCTCCGCGCCGATCAGCGCGCGGGCCAGTGGGAGACCGCGGCCGTGACGGTCGTGGCGCAGGCGCTCGCCTGCCCGGTCGTCGACGTCCGGCGGTGTGGGGCCGGGTGTCGCCGAAGCGGCGGGATCGGCCGGGTCGGCCGCGTCGGCCGGTCCTTCGTCGAGCACGCACAGTCGGACGGCGCCGTCGGGTTCGTCGGGCAACGCCGGGGCCAGCCGTACGGTGATCGTGCCGGTCCCGTGCTGCAGCGCGTTGTCGAGCAGGACCTGCAGCGCCTGCGCCACCGCCCCGGCGCGCGCCCGGACCGCAGGGACGGACAGCGCCTCGAAGACGACGTCGCGCTCCTGCCGACCGGCGGCGTCCTCCCACAATGGCAGGCGCTCGCGGACCAGTTCGGCGAGGTCGAGGTCGCGCGGCGCCGTGTCGAGCCGGGTCAACGCGACCAGTTCCTCGATCGTGGTCTCGAGCCGGTCTGCCTCGTCGAGCGCGGCATCGACCGACGGTCCCGGTGCGGTGCCCGCCAGGGTCTCGAGGTGGAGCCGCAGGGCGGTCAACGGGGTCCGCAACTGGTGCGACGCGTCGGCGGCGAACGCGTTCGACCGGGCGAGCGAGCGGCCCAGACGTTCGCCGGTGTCGTCGAGCGCGTCGGCGATGCGGTCGGCCTCAGGCAGGCCGCTGCGCGGGGCACGTGCCGAGAAGTCCCCGTCGCCGAGCTGCCCCGCCGAGGTGGCCAGGCGCTCGAACGGCTGGGCCAGGCGGCGGCCGAGCACCCAGGCGGCGGCGGCGGCGGTCACCGCCACCGTCGCGGCGATCCCCGCGATGACCAGCCACGCGCCCCGGATCTGACGCTCCAGGCCCCCGACGCCCGAGGTCGCATGGAGCAACGCCGGGCCACACACGCCGGTCGCCAGCGGCAGTGCGACCGCCACCCGTTCGTCGTCGACCAGCCGCCCGGGTCGGCCTGACAGCGCCAGGTCGAGTTCCTCGCCGACGTCGGGGCCGCGTCGGCCGGCGGTGGTGACCAGCACCCGCCCTTCCGTGGTGATCACCGACAGGCCGTACGGGAGGTTGGCGAATTGCACGAGGCCGAGTTGCAGCTCGGTACAGGTTCGCGACCGGTCGAGTTCGAGCCCGATCGGTTCGACCGTGCCCTGCAGCGCATCGAGGGCACGTCCATCGAGCAGGCCGCGGACGGCCCAGCCCAGCGGCAACGCGAACGCGAGCAGGGCCGTGAGCACCAGCGCCACCGCCGAGACGACCAGGCGTTGCCTCATGCCGGGTCGTCGCCGGGGACGCCGTCGTCCGTCGGCGGCGCAGCGTCGACCGGTTCGTTCGCCGCGCCGGTTTCGAACCGCAGTCCGACGCCGCGCACGGTCGTGATGTAGCGCGGCTCGGCCGGGTCGTCACCGAGCTTGCGGCGCAGCGAGGAGACATGGACGTCGATGGTCTTCGACGCGCCCATCCACCGCGTGTCCCACACCTCCCGTGCCAACTCGTCGCGGGTGACGACGGTCCCCGCCCGTGACACGAGCAGCGCGAGCAGGTCGAACTCCTTCGGTGCCAGTTCGAGTTCGTCGGTGCCTCGCCAGGCCCGCCGGGAACCCGGGTCCACGCGCACGTCGGCCGCGGCCATCTCGTCGACCGTCGTCGGGCGGGCGGCGGCGGCGCGTCGCAACAGCGCCCGCAGCCGCGCCTGCAACTCGGCGAGGCGGAACGGCTTCGGCACGTAGTCGTCGGCGCCGGCGTCCAGGCCGACGACGACCTCGGTCTCGGTCGTCCGCGCGGTCAGGACCAGGATCGGCAAATCCGCCCCGAGGTCCCGCCGCAGGCGGCGACACACCTCGATGCCGTCGATGTCGGGCAACCCCAGGTCGAGGACCACCGCGTCGACGTCACGCGCGGCGACCAACGCCTCACGGCCCGTGGCGACCCGCACCACGTCGTGGCCGCTGGCGGTCAGCGCCGCAACGAGCGGCCGCGCGATGCCGTCGTCGTCCTCGACCAGCAGCACCCGTGCCGGGGTCTCTGCCACGCCACCTCCAGGGCATCCGGTGCACGTCGGCAGCCTATTGGCCGCCGATCGTCGACTGCACCGTGGTCCCGCGTCGTTCGGCCGCTCCTGGGTGACCTTCACCCATTCCTTACCTGCGGCCTTCCCTGCGCTCACCCGGGGCTTCGTACGGTCACGTCCAAGCTCGCAACCGATCCCGCTTCCCCCGGAGACGACCACCTTGGATCTCGACACGACGCGCCGCGACGCACACCACGACCACCCCGGTGACCTCGTGACGGAGCCGCCGCGGACCTACAGCACGCCCCCACCCCCGCCGCCCGCTGCCGCCCGGTCCGCCGCACCGGCGTCTACTCCCCGTCCACGGCTGGGCGCCCGCAACCTGCTCGCCGTCACCCTCGCGGGGGCACTCGGCGCCGGCGCGATCGTCGTGCCCGCCGAACTGCTCGACGACGACGCAGCACCGGTCTCGACCGAGACCGGTGGCACCGCCGGGTCGAACGGATCCGAGACCCCCGCGGCGACGCCGGCCAGCGACGGCCTGATCGGTGAGATCGCCCGCCAGGTGACGCCGTCCGTCGCCCGCGTCGACGCCCGCGGCCAGGCCGGCAGCGGGTCGGGCTCCGCCGTGGTCTACCGGGCCGACGGAGTGCTCGTCACCAACAACCACGTCGTCGCCAACGCGGCCGAGGTCACCGTGACGCTGCCCGACGGCGAACGCATGGTGGCCGAGGTCGTGGGTACGGATCCCACCTCGGACCTCGCGGTCCTGCGCGTCGACGCGACCGACCTCCCCGTGCCCAACTGGGCCGACGGCGAACCCGAGGTCGGCGACACCACGGTGGCCATCGGCTCGCCGTTCGGTCTCGACGGCTCGGTGACCGCCGGGATCGTCAGCGCGCTCGGCCGCACCGTCGCCACGCCCGGCGCCAGCCTCGTCGACCTGTTGCAGACCGATGCCGCGATCAACCCCGGCAACTCCGGCGGCGCGCTCGTCGACGCCGAGGGCAGCGTGATCGGCGTGAACACCGCGATCGCCAGCGCCGGCGGCGGCAACGACGGCATCGGCTTCGCCATCCCGGCCAGCACGGTCAGCAGCGTCGCCGACCAGTTGCTCGAAAACGGGGCGATCCAGCACGCGTACCTCGGCGTCGCCGGGCAGGACGTCGACCCCGACGTCGCCCGCCTCTACGGCCTGCCCGTCGAGCAGGGCGTGGTCCTCGCCCAGGTCCCCGACGGCCCCGCGGCTGACGCCGGACTACAGCCCGGCGACATCGTGGTCCGCCTCGACGAGCACGAGGTCGCCACCATGGCCGACCTCGCCGGGCGTGTCAGGCAGTACCAACCCGGCGACGGGATCGAGGTCACCTACCTGCGAGACGGCAAGGAGGACACGGTGACCGTCACCCTCGACGAGCGGCCCGACCAGGTCGACTGACCGCCAGATCTGTCCGTGGCGCTCTCCCCAGCGCCCACGGACCGCGGCTGACGCGGATCACTCTCTCCCACTTCGCTCCCGCCCGGGCCTCCCGCTTCCTCTCCCGGGCCCGCGTCGGCCACCGGACCCCGACCGCTCCCCCAGCGGTCGGGGTCCATTCGTTGCAGCGGCCGACACCCCGCCTCAGGAGGCGAGGGTGGCGTGGCCTCCGTCGACGGGGATGACGGCGCCGGTGGTGTAGGCACCGGCACGGGAGGCGAGGTAGATCGCGATGCCGGCCATGTCCTCCGGCGAACCCACCCGGCCCATCGGGATGGACGCGACCAACTGCTCCTCGTGCTCGAGCATGAAGGCGGTCATCTTCGAGGGGAAGAGGCCCGGGGCGATCGCGTTGACGGTGACGTGGTCCGCGGCGAGGAACTTGGCGAGGTGGCGGGTCAACTGGTGCACGGCCGCCTTCGACGCCGAGTAGGCGTAGCTTTCGAAGGCCGGGACGTGGAAGCCGCCGTCGATCGAGCCGACGTTGATGACCCGGGCCGGGTCCTCGGCGGTCGCCGCCGCCCGCAACCGCGGCGCGAGCGCCTGGGTCAGCAGGAACAGCGACTTGACGTTGAGGTCCATGACCTTGTCCCAACCGTGCTCGGGATACTCGTCGAGCGGCGCGCCCCAGGCCGCCCCGGCGTTGTTCACCAGGACGTCGACACGGTCCTCGCGTTCGCCGACCTCGGCCGCCAGGCGGCGCACCTCGGCCGGGTCGGACAGGTCCGCGGGCAGCGCCACACAGGTGCCGTCCGCCGACAACTCCGCCGCCAGCGCCTCGCACGCCTCGACCGAACGCGACGAGATGTGGACACGCGCGCCGCCGGCGACGAAGCCGCGCGCGATCATCTCGCCGATACCCCGCGACCCGCCGGTCACCACCACGACCTTGTCGCGTACCGAGAACAACCGCTCCACGTCCATGACCCGACGCTCCCTCATGTCGACTGGCAGAGGACGCTAGCCGCGCTCCCGACGACGAGACGATCCGGGACAATCCGTTCCGCTTCGCTAGCGTCACCGGGCCACGACCTCACGGGAGGCGCGCACGTGGACGAACCGCTGCGGATCGGCAACTGCTCGGGCTTCTACGGCGACCGGTTCGCCGCCGCCCGCGAGCAGGTCGAGGGCGGCCCTCTGGACGTCCTGACCGGCGACTACCTCGCCGAACTCACGATGCTGATCCTGTGGCGCACCCGACAGAAGCCGGACGGGGTGGGGTATGCCAGGACCTTCCTGCGCCAGATGCGCGAGGTGCTGGCCCCCTGCGCGGACCGGGGCATCCGCATCGTGGTCAACGCAGGTGGACTGGACCCGGCCGGGCTGGCCGACGCCCTTCGCGAACTCGCCGGCGAACTCGACATCCACGTGCCGATCGGCCACGTCGAGGGCGACGACCTCACGCCTCGCCTCGACGACCTGCGCGCCGCCGGTCATCCGCTGGCGCACCTCGACACCGGACAGCCCCTGGCCTCGGTCCGCGGGCCGGTCCTGGCCGCCAACGCCTACCTCGGCGGCTGGGGCATCGCCGCGGCGCTGCAGGGCGGTGCCCAGATCGTGGTCACGGGGCGCGTGACCGACGCGAGCCTGGTGGTCGGCCCCGCCGCCGCCCACTTCGGCTGGGCCCGCGACGACTGGGACCGCCTCGCCGGGGCGGTGGTCGCCGGGCACGCCATCGAGTGCGGCACCCAGGCCACCGGCGGCAACTACGCCTTCTTCACCGAGATCCCCGGCGTCGAGCATCCGGGCTTCCCGATCGCCGAGGTCCACGCCGACGGCAGCAGTGTGATCACCAAGCATCCCGGCACCGGCGGACGCGTCGACGTCGGCACCGTGACGGCGCAGTTGTTGTACGAGATCGGCGGTCCGGCCTACCTCAACCCCGACGTCACCACCCACTTCGACACTCTCGAACTCACCGACGACGGCGACGACCGCGTCCGCATCCAGGGCGTGCTCGGTACACCACCGCCGACGACCAGCAAGGTGTGCGTCAACGCGCTGGGCGGCCACCGCAACCGCGTCACGTTCGTGCTCACGGGTCTCGACATCGAGGCCAAGGCCGACCTCGTGCGCCGGCAACTGGGACCGGTGCTCGACGACGCCGATGCCGACCTCGTCGAGTGGCGCCTGGTGCGCAGCGACCACGCCGACGCCGACGACAACGCCTCCGCGACCGCGCACCTCACCCTGACCGTGCACCACCACGACCCCGCCCCGATCGGACGGGCGCTGGCGAGCGCGTGCGTCGAACTCGGTCTCGCGTCCTATCCCGGTTTCACCGTCACGGCGCCGCCCAGCGACGCCGAAGCCTTCGGCCGGTTCTGGCCGACCACCGTCCCCGCCGACCTCGTCGACGAGGTGGCCGTGCTCCCCGACGGCGAGCGGGTCGCCATCCGCCAGACCGGCGCCGACCTCGGAACCGACGTCGCCGACGCCCCGACACCGACCGGGTCGGCCGCGGCCCGACCGCGCGCCGAAACGACACCCCCCGCAGCGACTCGCCGGTTGCCACTGGGGACGCTGGCCGGCGCCCGCTCGGGCGACAAGGGCGGGACGGCCAACATCGGCCTGTGGGTCCGCGACCCGGCCCACTATCCCTGGCTGCTGCAGGTCGCCGGCAGCGCCGACGCCGTGCGGTCACTGCTGCCCGAAGCCGTGGGCCTGCCGATCGAGGTGCACCGTCTGCCCAACCTCGGAGCCGTCAACGTCGTGGTCCCCGGCCTGCTCGGCGACGGGGTGGCCTCGTCGACCCGCCCCGACCCGCAGGCCAAGGGACTGGGCGAGTACCTGCGCTCCCGAATCGTGGAGGTGCCCGTCGAGCACCTCGGAGAAGGTCAGGACGGCGCGCGGTAGCGGGCGCGGTCACCGGTGCCGGTGCGCAGCACCGTGCCGGCCTCGAACAGCCGGTCGAGTTGCTCGCGGATCGCGTCCTCGTCGCGCCCCAGGGCCGACGCGAGCGAGGTGACCGAGGCGACCCGCTGGGCGCGCAGTTCGGTCAGCAGCAGGGCTTCGTCGGCGACGTCGCTGCCCTCGCCGGCGGCCAGCCGCCAGGCGCCCTCGGCCGCCCGCTCGATCGTACGGATGTAGGGATCGAGGTCCTCGACGCCGGGCGGCGGTCCCAGCCGCTGGAACAGCGCCGAGGGATCCTCGACCGGCGTCGGGTGCAGCGGGATCAGGTCGAGGTCGCCGCCCGCCGCGAAGAGTCCGCGGCCGAGGTCGAATTCCTCGGCGACGACCTCGTCGCCGCCGCCGCGCAGGCTGCGCAGGTCCCGCAGCAGCCGGTCGCGGTCCCGTCCACGCAGACGGAGCAGCACGAAGGGGTCGCGGTCGATCGTGGCGGCGGCCGCCACGTGGACGCCGGCGACGTGCTGGCAGATGCCGCGGGTGCGCTCGCAGGTGCACGACAGTTCGAGGTCGTCGATGCGGGGCAGCACCCGGACACCGGACGCTTCGAGCATCTCGGCCACGCCCTCGGGGAGTTGCCCGTCGAGCAGCGCCGCGGTGAAGCGCAGTTCGCCGGCGAGGGCGTCGGTGGCCTGCTCCCAAGCTGCGTCCGACGGCGTCGGCCAGCGGATGGCGACCTCGCACGGCGCTGATCGGTCCTCGCGGACCGTGCCACGGACCACGCCCGGTTCGATCGTCACGCCGGTGACGGCCCCCCGGCGGGCGAGACCGTGGCCGCGCTGCACGCGGCGGGCGTTAGCGGCACCACCGGCGTCGAGCACCTCGCGCCACCGCTGGCCCCACCAGCGCCCCGTGTCCAGCAGCCCATCGTCGCCGCTCATGTTCGATCCTCCGAGACCGCCGGCCTCGCCCTTCGGTTCACGGCCACCGCCGCTCATGCGCGACCGCCCGTGATCGCGGTCAGCATCGGGCGTCCCGGCGT